>CACLAN010000058.1 GCA_902604905.1 uncultured Alphaproteobacteria bacterium | reverse complement strand
GAGTCAAAAAAATACTACCATTCAAAAAAAGATAATCCTAATCCTTGCACTTTTGTAAGTAATGAATTTAAAGTTAATGAAATAATCGGAGACGAGATACTTAGAATATCAGCTTATGGTTTATATAAATGCTTTATCAATAATGAAGAAGTTACAAAAGATATTTTAACACCTGGATGGGTAAATTATTCTGATAGATTGCCTTTTCAAACATACAATGTTTCATCCATATTAAAAAAGGGAATAAATATAATTAAAATTTGGCTAGCTGATGGTTGGTTTAGAGGTCCACTTTTTTCAACACAGACTGGTATTAAGGTTAGTAATATATGGGGATCTAAAATTGGAACAATTGCAGAATTACGTAATAAAAATAAAATATTAATATCAACAGATGAAAATTGGAGAAGTGGATTACTTCCAATACTAAAGTCAGGAATTTATTATGGAGAAAAATATGATGCAAATATTATTCCCAAAATATCAGATACTGTAGAAATTTTAGACTTTGATAAAAGTTTATTAGTTGAACATGAAATTGATGCTGTCCAAGAACTTCCAGCACTAGATGTATCTAAAAATTTATTTGATAATGAAAATAATACTATCTATGATTTTGGTCAAAATGTTGCTGGCTATGTTTCAATTATTGTTTCTGGCGAAAAAGGAGCTACAATACTTATTGAACATTCAGAAGTTTTAACACCAATCCAAGATAATATCAGTGAACATAAAAAATATCACTTTGATAATGCAAATTTTAGAAACGCTGATGCAATTATTGAGTACACTTTAAGTGGCAATGGCGACGAGTATTATAAACCACATTTTACATTCATGGGTTTTAGGTATGCTAGAGTAAAGAAATTGAATGGAAATGTGAAAATTAAACAAATTCTATCTATTCCTATATCTTCACTTAGCAAACAAAAATTAGAATTTGAAACATCTAATCAATATATTAATAGACTTATTCAAAATATATCATGGTCCCAGAAAGCTAATTTTATTGAAGTTCCAACAGATTGTCCTCAACGTGACGAGCGACTAGGATGGACAGGTGATGCACAACTTTTTGCTTCTACTGCATGTTATTTTTATGATTGTGAAAATTTTTTTATTAAATTTTTAAATGACTTAAGGTCTGAACAAGATCAAGAAGGAGCCATAGGACATTTTTCGCCAGATGTTACTAGAAATGGTAAAACTAATGATCCACGATTAATAACAGAAAACGAAAAGAAGAATGGGTTTTGGAGTCATAAAGGTGCCACTGGTTGGGGAGATGCAATTGTTATAATTCCATGGATACTTTTTAAACATTATGGAAATTTAAAAGTTCTTAAAAATTGTCAGTCAGCAATGATCAAATGGTGTGAGTATCTATATTCTATTTCTAATGATTTAATAATTAGAAATCCAAAATACTCTTCTGTGTCTGAAGGTATCAAAATACGGGGTTTTACTTTTGGAGATTGGGTTGCTCCAACTGGAGAAGATTTCCCTCCATATACTGATCATATAAGTGATGATTGTTACTCTACAATTTATCATTATATGTCGACATCCTTAGTTGCAAAAATATCAAAAATTTTAGGTGATGAAGAAAATTATATTTTATATAAAAATAAATCTAACAAAATAAAAAAATTATTTGCAGATGAATTTATTAATTCTTCTTCAGGGAAAATCGGCAATAATGATCAGACATCTTACGCAATGTGTTTTGCAAATGATATGATACCTGATGATAAAAAAGATAAGGCAAAAAATTGTTTTAAACAAGCTATTATAGATCGGCAATATCGCGCAGGAACTGGTATCCATGGATCAGCATACCTACTCAAAGGTTTGAGAAAAGCAGGCTTAGATGAATTAATTGAAAAGGTTCTTCTGCAAGAGGACCTTCCAGGTTGGATATTTCCAATAAAGCAAGGAGCAACGAGTATTTGGGAAAGATGGAACGCAGTAGCAGAAAATGGAATTATCCATGACCCTGCAATGAATAGCTTTAATCATTATGCATTTGGCTCTATCGGTGAATTTATTATCGAAAATATTGTAGGTATAAGACCAGATGAAAATAATCCAGGTTTTAAAAACATATTGATTG
>CACLAN010000057.1 GCA_902604905.1 uncultured Alphaproteobacteria bacterium | reverse complement strand
AGATATTAAAAAACCAATCAAAAAAGCAAGAAAATTGTTGAAAAAAAATTATAATAAGAAAACAGAAGCATTAGCTTTAATTAATGATGCAAAAAAAATATACAATTTAGAAAAAAATTGGAGATTGGAAGGTAATAAAATTATCTTAAGTGATTTAATTAAATTATCTGAAACTGGTAAAGAGACTTTTGGATTAAGAAAGCAAGATAAGCTTAATAAAGAACAAGCGATATATTTAGCTTCTTGTAAATCAGTACATGAAGATATTTCTTTATATTTTTAATTAACTTTTTTTTCTATATCCATTACTATATGAATATAATCCATTGCATGACCTTCTGGATTTTCTGCTACTTCTTCAAGATAAGAATTATAAAATTGATCAACAATTTGATTTATCTGATTAGAATTTCTTTTTTCTAATGCTGTTTTAAATACAGTTTCTGACCAACTTCTCATTGTTGGTATTAATGTTTCAGCATATTCTTTTGATGACATTATAGATTTATTTTTATTATAATGAATTTTAAAAGGACAATCGGTAAACATAGTTTCACATTTTTTAAGAATTAATCCAGATTTTGATACTTCTGAATTAGGGTCATCAAAAGGTTTTCTAAATTCTTCAACAGTTCTATAATGCTGAGTAAAAGTAGCATTAACAAATTCTTCATTTGTAATAATTCCTTTTTGCTCTAAATTTTTCCAATGTTTGGAAAAATTATTAAACATATTATGACCGCCAGTGTTACCTAAATATCGACCCTTTTCATCTATTCCAAAATTTATACAAATAAATCTTCCTCCTGGAACTAATTCATTCGATCTATTCAATAAAATTGTTTCCCAATCTTTTAGAGCTTGATTTTTAAACTGTTTTTTTTCTTCTTCATTTGAACCTACCATATGGACATGATTATTTATCAAACATGGTCTTTCTGAAACATAGTGCATTGCAGTCGCAGAAAATCCTAAAGATAAACTACTATTAGCCATCAATTGTTTATGAAAACCTGTACCACAACCATGCACAAAAACATTTTCAAATTTATTCTGATAAGCAAAATTATCATTACCTTGCATTCCTTGCATCATTCTAAATAAAACTGAAAAGTCATTAGATGCTAAATCAGTATACAACATCTCAATTTCTCTATTATCTCCAGATTTTTTTATTTTTTCAATAAAATTAAACCACATTTCTTGACTTGTACCACCATCAGCACTGCCAAAATCAGCTATTCTAAGTATGTCAGCTTTAGGGATATTTTCAAAGGCTTCTTCAATTAATACTTCCATTTTATCTATAGCATTTTTTGCTCCAACTGTTTTTTGAGAGTAGTAACCCGCACCTTTCATTGATAAAACAGATTGCGTATTTAGATTAGGTTTGTTCATGTAATAATTTTAAACCTATTAAATAATAATAAAAGTTTTTATTAATCAAATTTAAGATTTTTATTAAAATATTTAGGGACTTTTTTTCCTGCTTGAGCCCTCTTCCCAATCCAAAACTTGACATCTTCTAACTTTCTATTTTTAGAACCAGTATTCCATTCTAAACCATCTTCGATGGTTAATTGTGTGACATCTGATAAAAAATCATCTTTCTTGATTTTAATTAATTGAACCCCTCCACCCTTTTGTAATTTTGGCAAAGAATCTATTTCAAAAATTAGCATTTTTTGCAACTTTGTAACACAAGCTATGTGTTTTTTTGTAAGATTTAAAATCTTAGTCACTACGTCATTATTTTTTAAATTAAATAATTGCTTACCCTTTTTTTGGTTTGTTACTAAAGATTTAGTATTACTAATAAATCCTTTACCATTTTTGGATACAATTAAGAGCTCTTCATCTATTGATGAAAGCAATCCAATCACCATATCATTCGGCATACTATCAACAAAATAAATAAATGATTTAGAGTTACTATTTCCACCTGGTAAAATATTTGGATCTATCGTGTAAACTTTACCAGAAGAAACAAACAACAGTATTTTTTGATTTGAATTTAAATTAACTGAAAATAAATTTTCTTTTTTTATTTTTTCAATTTCCTTTTCATCAGTTATCTCTTTAATTCTCTTAAGTTGAAAATCTTTATTAATGATAACGGTGAATTTTTCAATTTCTTTAAATTCATCAATACTAATATCAATATCATTATTTTGCTCTGATGAAATTATAGATTTTCTCTCCTTTA
>CACLAN010000056.1 GCA_902604905.1 uncultured Alphaproteobacteria bacterium | reverse complement strand
ATAATTAGGATATACTATGAACATTCTACCGTCTATCCCATCTGGCATTATTAATCTAGCTTCTAAGTCATCTCTTATAGGTAAAGGATCTCCATTAATTTTTGTAAATCCTAATTTTGACCATTCAGATAGAGTTTTTGGAATTGATCTACGTTTAACTGCTCCACAACCTTTCGGATTAATTTGCTTTATAGTATCAAAAAATGATGAAGAAATATTTTTTGGTGGGAGTACTTCTCTTCCCCAAGTACTATCATTAGACCATGGATTTTTATCTAAAGAAGTTAAATAATTTGCAGTACTTGCAAAAGCATCTGCATAACTATTCCATATATCAATTCCATCACCATCCCAATCATATGCTGTTGCTAAAAAGGTTGTTGGTATCATTTGGGTCATACCAACTGCACCACCCCAACTTCCTTTTAATTCCCCACTAGGTACAAGATTTTTATCTAAAATTTCAAGAGCTGCAAATAATTGTTTTTTATAAAAATCACTTCTTCTTCTATCAAATGCAAGAGTTGTGATTGCAATTATTGAATTTATTTTTCCTTGATTTCTTCCATAATAACTTTCCATACCTAATACAGCCACTATAAATCTGGGTTGTATTTTAAAATACTCTCCAATTTCTTTTAATAAATCTTCGTGTTTTTTTAAAAAATTTTTTCCTGCAAAAATTTTATCTTTTGTAATTGTATAAAATAAATACTCATCTAGAGTCATTGTTGATGCTGGCTGGCATCGATCACGCATTATAATTTTACTTTGTGGCTTAACATTATTTAATTGTTTTGAGATAGTATTTTGACTTATGCCTATTTCTAAAGCTTCTTTTTTAATATTAGAAAGCCAATTATTCCATTCATTATCAGTTGGCATTTTTGGTTGTTCACAATCAGTTGTGTGAGCATTAAATGATATAAATAAAAATATTAATACAAACCTAAAAATCATTATATAAAATTACCAAAACTATCGTTAATTAGGAAACGATATATACTTAATATTTTGACTTTTTTATGTTGAAACTATAGTAAGCACTTTAACGGAGAGATGGCTGAGCGGTTGAAAGCACCGGTCTTGAAAACCGGCAACGGGGCAACTCGTTCGTGAGTTCGAATCTCACTCTCTCCGCCAACATTTCTTTAAAATAATAAAAATTATTTTTTATCTTCTAGTTTATCAACTCTTTTTTTTAAATCTTGAACTAAAAAATAAATATAAACTATTGGCCCCATAACCATAACACCAACTAAAAAAGCTAAAAATTCAAACATATCATTACTATAAATCAAAAAGAATATTTCTCAAATAAATGAAGATATTATTTTTTTTCAAATTTCCATAATTTATCTTGAGCTAAAAAGTAAATTTTACCACTTTCTGGATGAATTTTAATATCTCTTATTCTTCCTATTTCATTCTTAAAAATAATATCTTCTTTTACATTATCTAAATTTGAAAAATCTATTGAACGTAAAGATTGATCTTTTAATGATGTTACAAGTGCTAGTCCTTTAAATTCTGGAAATTCTTCTCCATCATATATTGTGATTGCACTAACAGCAATTGAAGGTACCCAGTAATGAATTGCTTTTGTATAACCTGGTAACCATTTAGGTCCTATCTTTGAATTATTATAATTTGTCCCACCCCAACCAAGTATTTTCCATCCATAGTTTTCACCTTTCTTTACTTCACCAATCCAATCACCACCTTTAGCACCGTGATTACTAATGTATAATTTATTATCAAAAGAAGAGATTGACATTCCTTGAGGGTTTCTGACACCAATTTGAAAAATTTCAGGCAGCCATAAAGGTTGATCTGTAAAATGTGGATTATCTTTTGGTACTGAACCATCTAAATTAATTCTAATAATACTACCTGGATGCTTATCTGGTTCTTGAGCAATCATTCCTTTGCCTCTTTCACCTAAAGAGGCAAATAAATAATTATCTTTAATCACTATTCTAGAACCAAAATGATAAGGTGATCTTATTGGGGGCTCAGATCTAAATATATTATTAAAATTTAGTTTTTCTCTATTGAATATTGCTTTTGCAATTGACGTAGATGATGGTCCATATAATTTAAATTCACCTCTTTTCTCAGAGTAGCTAATATAAACATGATCATCATGATATAAAATTTCCAGCAAACCACCTTGGGAGTTTATATCCTCAATAAAACTTAAATTATGTTTTATCTCAATAATACTTTCATTAGTTTGATTAAATAATTTTATTTTACCTGTTTTCTCACTAATCAATATTTCATTTTTATTAATAAATGAAATACTCCAAGGTTGATCTAGA
>CACLAN010000055.1 GCA_902604905.1 uncultured Alphaproteobacteria bacterium | reverse complement strand
TGCGAGTGATGATGAATGGGGTTGGGCTCCACTTCCATCTCTATCTTCACAATCTCCAGATCCTAATTTTATGATTGCAATTGGTACAACTATGTCAGTTAATGCAAATGGTAAAAATAAAGACGGTGCGATAGATGTTTTAAACTGGATAATGAGTAACAAAGACAAAGTTCTTGATATTGCTAAAGACTTTGAATTTGGAGAAATGGTAGTTCCATTAACTCTATCTAGCAGTGATATTCCGACTGATATTGCTCCTCAAGTTCAAGATTATCTAAGCGAATATGCAAGAATTACTGGCGAAGGTAATTATGGATATTGTACTTGGACTTTTTGGCCTGCTGACCCTGGTGTTCATATTTGGAAAGATATGGAAGTTGTATGGGCTGGCGATATATCAGTTGAAGATTTTCTTATATGATCATCAAAAGATGTGGGATAAAGCTAGAAAGAATGGCGACACTTTACCTGTTCCATTAAGGAACTAAAATAAATAAAAACAGTGAAGCTTCTAAGCTTCACTGTATCTAAAAATGAAAATATTTTCTAATAAAAATTTTGTTGCTTGGTATTTTGTATTTCCTGTTGCATTCATTCATTTATTTGTAATAGGTATTCCGTCACTTGCAAGTTTAGCTTTATGTTTAACTGACTGGAGAGGACTTGGTGAAATAAATTATATTGGTTTTGAAAATTTTATAGAACTATTTGATGATAGATATCTTAAAAAAGCGATTATAAATAATGTAATCTGGACTATTGCTTTCCTAACTGTTCCAGTTGGAATTGCATTAACTTGTGCTTATCTCCTAACAGGAATTAAAAGAGGCCAAATGTTTTTTCGACTTGCTTTCTTTTTTCCTTACATGCTCGCAAGTGTAATTAATTGTCAAATTTGGAAATATTTATTTCACCCAATTCATGGTCTTGGTGGTTTTTTTGAGAGAATTGGCTGGGATTTTTTAGCAGTATCTCCGTTTACAATGAAATCAACATCTCTATTTGCAGTAGCATTTGTTGATGGTTGGCATTTCTGGGGATTCCTTGTTGTTATATATTTAACAGGTATGTATCAAGTTGATAATCATCTTTACGAAGCTGCAGATATTGAGGGTGCAACAAAATTTCAAAAATTTAGATACATAACGTTACCAATGATAAGACCAGTATTTGTTTTTAGTATTATGATTATAATTATTTGGTCTGTTCCAGTATTTGATTATGTATATATTTTAACAGGAGGTGGTCCTGCATACAGTTCAGAAGTAATAGCAAACTATATGTATTCTCAAGCATTTGAGAGATTTGATGTTGGATACTCTTCTGCAATAGGAACACTAATGTTTTTTTATGTTATGATTATAGTTGCTTTGTTTGGTCTTTTTAGAAAAGCTGGTTGGGATATATAATGATAGTTGCAAAATATAGAAGTAGAGAGGTGATATCCAATTATATAATACTTATTATGTTTGCTTTAATAGCGATTCTTCCATTAGCTGTTCTTATTTTTAATTCAATTAAGCCTCAAATGGAGTTTGGCGTCAATCCACTTGGACCTCCAAGTGAAATAAGATTTGAAAATTTTAGTGAAGCTTGGGTTAAAGGAGAATATGCCAAAGTTTTTTTTAATTCTTTGAAGTTAGTTGCTGGATCAGTATTTTTGTGCCTTGCCGTTTCACTAGCAGCTGGATTTAGTCTTGCAAAATTAAATCCTAAAGGTTCTGCAATAATTGCTGTCTATCTTTTAGTTGGTATAAGTATTCCTGCACAACTTTATATCGTGCCTTTGTTCTTATTGTGGAAGGAGATACATCTTTTAAATACACATATAGGATTGATTATAATCTACACAGCTTTAAATGCACCATTTGCAACTTTCTTAATTAGATCTTACATGATTAGATTGCCAGATGAGCTATTTGAGGCTGCACGACTAGATGGTGCTAATACTTTTCAACTTTTTTTTAGAGTTGCGCTACCTCTTTCATGGCCAGTTATTTTAACTGCAGGATTAATAATATCTCTTGCAGTTTGGAATGAATTTTTATTTGCTTTAACTTTTATTAGTGAAGAAGGTTTTAAACCTATGGCTACTATATTATTTGCATTTCAGTGGAGGTTTGAAAATAATTACGCACTACAAAGTGCATCAGCGATAATGATGGTCGCACCTGTGGCAATTCTTTTCATGCTATTTCAAAGGAGATTTATTTCTGGATTAACTAGTGGAGGATTAAAAGGTTAAATGACTTATAAGTTAGACAAAAATTATGAAGAAAAAGTTTATGCAGGTGTTTTGGGAAAAATTATAGGCGTATTTCTTGGAAGGCCTTTTGAAGGTTGGACCTATGAAAGAATATTGAAAGAGTTAGGTCCAATAAATTATTATGTAAATGATAAATTAAATTTTCCCTTACCAGTTTCAGATGATGACATTACCGGGACATTTACTTTTTTACGT
>CACLAN010000054.1 GCA_902604905.1 uncultured Alphaproteobacteria bacterium | reverse complement strand
ATTATTAGAGTCGATTCAAAAAATGCAATTAACATACAAGCAGATGTAGAGCCAGGAACATACCCTGATGGTAAAGTTAGAGAACTTGAGTATGTATTAGGCATTTCAGATACTGCACCGTCTTGGAGAGGAAGAACATTAGATTTACCACGTTATAAATTAGATAGCGAAGTAAGAGCAGAACTTATTGGAGAAAATGAAGACCAAAAAGAAGCTCAAGAATTTTTAACAGGAGCTTTTGGTGTAGCTTTATTTTTAATGCTAATGATACTTCTATTGCAGTTTAACAGCTTTTATAGTGCATTCTTAATTCTTTTTGCAGTAGTAATGTCTACAGCTGGTGTGTTTATTGGTTTAATGGTAACTGCACAGCCATTTGGTATCGTTATGTCAGGAGTTGGTGTTATTGCTCTTGCGGGAATAGTGGTAAATAACAATATTATATTAATTGATACATTTGATTTTTTAAAGACTAAAACATCAAATATTAGAGAAGCTATTATCAAAACAGGAGCACAGAGACTGAGACCGGTTTTACTTACAACAACTACAACAGTACTAGGTTTATTACCAATGGTAACAATGACAAATGTTGACTTTATATCTAGAGAAATAACAAGAGGATCACCAGATACTCAGTGGTGGGTTCAATTATCAACAGCTATAGTATTTGGACTTCTCTTTGCAACATTTCTTACATTAGTTGTTACTCCATCTGCTTTAATGTTTAGAGAAAACTTGAAGATTTGGTATAAGAAAAAAATTTCTAATTAATATTTTTTTAATAAACTTTTAAATCTATGACAATTAAATCAATTACTATCTATTGTTCATCTTCAGATAAATTAAGTGATAAATACTATCAAGATGCAGAAGAAATTAGCAAATTAATATCATCATTTAAAATAAATATTGTCTATGGTGGAGCAAAAGTTGGTATTATGGGTGTGGTTGCTAAGACAGCAAAAAAAAATAAAAATAGACTTATTGGAGTAATTCCAAATTTTTTATCTGAGAGAGAAATAATTTTTGAAAATATAGATGAGTTAAAAATAGTTGATAATATGTCTGAAAGAAAAAAGTTACTCTTTGAGATAGGTGATGCATATTTAGCATTACCAGGGGGTACTGGAACTTTAGAAGAAGTTGTAGAAGTCGTGTCTTGGAAAATAATGGGAATTCATAATAAGCCAATAATATTTTTTAATAAAAATAATTTCTGGGATAATCTATTTAAACAATTTAAATTTTTTGAAGATGAAAAATTTTCAAATAAAAATTTACAAAACAGTTTTCACATTATAGATACGGTTGATCAATTAAAAAATATATTAATTAAATGGCAAAAATAAAAGTTAATAACCCTATAGTTGAAATGGATGGAGATGAAATGACCAGAATTATCTGGGAATACATCAAGGAACAATTAATTTTGCCCTATCTTGATATAGAAATCAAATATTTTGATCTTGGAGTGATTAAAAGAGATGAAACTAATGATCAAATTACAATAGACGCAGCTGAAGCAGTAAAAAAATATGGTGTAGGAATCAAATGTGCAACAATTACACCAGATGAAAACCGAGTTGAAGAATTCAAATTAAAACAAATGTGGCGTTCTCCTAATGGAACAATAAGAAATATACTGGGAGGAACTATATTTAGACAGCCAATTATATGCAATAATGTTCCAAGAATAATCACAAACTGGAACCATCCAATTGTAGTTGCTAGACATGCCTTTGGTGATCAATATAGAGCGACTGATACATTAATTAATAAACCAGGAACACTTAAAATGGTTTTTGAACCTAAAGATGGATCTGAAGGATTTACAAAAGATGTATATGAATTTGAAAAATCTGGTGTGGCCCTATCAATGTATAATTTAGATAATTCAATTAAAGACTTTGCTAGAGCTTGTTTTAATTATGGACTTAACCTTGGTTGGCCAGTTTACCTTTCTACTAAAAATACGATTTTAAAAATCTATGATGGAAGATTTAAAGATTTATTTCAGGATGTATTTGATACAGAATTTAAAAATAAGTTTAAAGAAAAAGATATAGTTTATGAACACAGATTAATCGATGATATGGTAGCCTCAGCATTAAAATGGGAAGGTAATTTTATTTGGGCTTGTAAAAATTATGATGGAGATGTTCAATCAGATTCTGTAGCTCAAGGATTTGGATCACTAGGTTTAATGACAAGTGTGTTAATGACCCCAGATGGTAAAACAGTAGAAGCTGAAGCTGCACATGGAACTGTTACAAGACATTATAGAAATCATCAGAAAGGCATAGAAACTTCAACTAATCCTATTGCATCAATTTTTGCTTGGACAAGGGGTTTAAGTTTTAGAGGAGAATTTGATGGTAATAATGAATTAATAAATTTTGCTAAAATATTGGAAGAAACATGTATCAAAACTGTAGAAAGTGGTGAAATGACAAAAGATTTAGCAATATTAA
>CACLAN010000053.1 GCA_902604905.1 uncultured Alphaproteobacteria bacterium | reverse complement strand
CTATCTTGATCACATAGATATTTACCATGAAAGAATAAAAATGTTTCATGTTAAGGATGCAGAATTTAATCCGTCTGGCAGGCAAGGAGTTTACGGAGGTTATCAATCATGGATAAACAGAGCAGGTAGATTCAGATCACTTGGTGATGGTCAGGTTGATTTTAAATCAATTTTTTCAAAACTATCTGGTTATAATTTTGATGGATGGGCAGTTTTAGAGTGGGAATGCTGTATTAAAAGCCCTGAACAAGGTGCAGCTGAAGGAGCTCCATTTATACAAAATCACATTATTGAAGTTACAGATAAAGCATTTGATGATTTTGCAAGTTCTGGAACTAACGATCAAGCTAACAAAAAGATTTTAGGTATATAAGGAATAATTATGGGAAGAAGATTAAAACTAGGGATGATAGGTGGTGGCCAAGGAGCTTTTATTGGAGCCGTGCATCGTCTATGTGCAAGGATGGATGATAAGTATGAATTTGTTGCCGGTTGTTTATCTTCAACTCCAGAAAAAGCAGCTAAATCTGCTAAAGAAATTGGTCTTGATCCTTCAAGAAGTTACCCTGATTTTAAAACTATGGCTGAAGAAGAATCAAAAAGAGATGATGGCATTGAAGTAGTATCCATTGTTACACCAAATCATATGCATGCTGCACCAGCAATAGAATTTCTAAATAAAAATATTCATGTCATCTGTGATAAGCCTATGACTTCTACAATGGAAGATGCTCATAAATTAGTTGAAGCAGTCTCTAAATCTGATGCTCATTTTTTCTTAACTCATAATTATTCTGGATATCCAGTTGTTAGAGGTATGAGATCACTTATTGAAAATGGAGCACTAGGCAAAATAAGAATTATTAAAGGATCTTATCTTCAGGGTTGGCTTGGCTCAAAAGAAGAAGATTCAGGTTCAAATAAACAAGCAGAATGGAGAACTGATCCTTCAAGAAGTGGAGCTGCAGGTAGTGTGGGTGATATTGGCAGTCATGCTATGCATTTGTTAGAATTTATAACTCAATTAAAATTACAATCAGTTAGTGCAGATCTAACAACATTTGTTCAAGGAAGAAAATTAGACGATGATGCTTCTATAATGATCAGATTAAATAATGGAGCTAAGGGATCATTATCCATTTCTCAAGTTGCTACAGGTGAAGAGAATAATTTCAGTGTTGCTATTTATGGTGACAAGGGTGCATTGAAATGGAGTCAAGAAAACCCAAATTATGCAACATTTAGCCAAGTAGGGGAGGCGAGTCAGATAATAAGTAGAGGCGGTTTTATTAAAGTTGAAGGAACTGAAGCTAATGTTCGAATCCCTGCAGGTCATCCAGAAGGTTATCTTGAAGCATTTGCACAAATTTACTCTGATGCTGCAGATGTTATCCAAAATAAGGAAAATAAAGAAGAATTACTTGAGCTTCTTCCAAATATTGATGATGGTTTACACATAATGAAGTTTATAAACGCAAGTGTCGATTCTAGTTCAAAAGACTCAAAGTGGATAAATTTATCTGAAATAAAATGAATTTTTTCCCAGTTTTTTAGTATTTTTTTATATCATGCAAAAAATGCATAGCAAACTTTACTTAAATATTCTTAATAAATTTTAATAATAAAGTAAACCACCATTACGTTCATCATCCTTAATGGATGACGGAAGTAGACGAAAGTCGAAGGAACGCATGCAAAGTTATAAAATCGTTCAATTTGCCTGTAGCAAATCGGAAGTAGGTTAAACCGAAGGAACGCGGATCTTAGTAATTAATTTCCATAGCTAAGCATGAAAAGTAACACATGACTCAGTGTGAGCCATGTACTGTGAAATTTATAATGGAGGATTAATGTTAAAAAAATCTATATATTTCATTAGCATTGTAGCTGTCTTCTTACTCTTTAGTTCATATGCGAGAGCAGAGGTAGATGGTGAAGTGCAATACATTTTAAATACATTCCTATTTCTTGTATCTGGGTTCTTAGTCATGTGGATGGCGGCAGGATTTGCAATGCTTGAATCAGGACTTGTTACATCAAAAAGTGTAGCAACAATTGCAGCGAAAAACATTGGCTTATATTCAATTGCAGGAATAATGTTTTGGTTAGTCGGATATAATATGGCTTACGGAATACCCGCGGGTGGTTTTATTGGGTCTCCAATTCCTTGGAGCGATGGTAGTGCTGTAGATACAGGCTATTCAGATGGTTCTGACTGGTTCTTTCAAATGGTATTTTGTGCAACAACATGTTCAATTGTATCTGGAACACTAGCTGAAAGAATTAAAATTTGGCCTTTCTTCATATTTTGTGCACTCTTAACTGGTTTCATATATCCAATTGAAATGGGTTGGCAGTGGGGTGGAGGATACCTAGCAGAAGCAGGCTTCTCTGATTTTGCTGGATCAACTCTTGTACATAGCGCAGGTGCAGCAGCAGCTTTAGCCGGTGCAATTCTTTTAGGCCCTAGATTAGGACGTTTTACCGACAGTGGTGAAGCTGCTACAATG
>CACLAN010000052.1 GCA_902604905.1 uncultured Alphaproteobacteria bacterium | reverse complement strand
ATTACGAAACCTACTAAACAAATTGTGATTAAAGGTGTATTATCAGACAAAAAAATTACAGAAAAATGGTCCTTAGAAAAAATCTAGAAAAGAAATTTGCTTTAATATCCGTATTTGAAAAGAAAAATTTAAAGTATCTCTGCTCAAACTTAAATAAATATAATTACAGTTTTATATCTACTGGGTCTACTGGAAATAAAATCCGTAAATTAGGATTTAAATGTAAAGATATTTCAAAACTCACAAATTTTAAAGAAATGTTTGGAGGTAGAATTAAAACATTGAATCCATTAATATATAGCTCATTACTTTATATTAGGGATGATGAAATACATAAAAAACAGTTTCAATTGTTAAACATACCTGAAATAGATATTGTTGTAGTTAATTTATACCCATTTAAAAAATATTTAAAAAAAAATAATGATCAAATTATTGAAATGATAGATATTGGTGGGCCTAGTTTACTTAGGGCTGCAGGAAAAAACTTTAAATACATAACACCAATAATTGATATTATGGATTATAAAAGATTAGTAACAAATTTAATTAAGAATAAAGGAAAAACTGATATTATTTTTAGAAAAAAAATGGCTCTTAAAGTTTTTAAACAAACGGCACAATATGATAAAATAGTTTCTAATTGGCTAAATGAAAAATAAAAGTGGTAAAATAAAATTAAGGTATGGAGAAAATCCAAATCAAAAGAGCTATTTAATTAATTACAAAAAAAATTCAATATTTAGCTATCAGATTAATGGGAAGCAAATAAGTTATAATAATCTAATAGATCTTGATAGTGGATTAAAATGTTTGAAAGAATTTCTTGAGCCTACTTCCATAATTCTAAAACATACTAATCCTTGTGGTATAGCTTCAGCAAAAAATATAGAGATTGCTTTTAATAGATCTTATGAAAGTGATCCTAAAAGTGCTTTTGGAGGAATAATTTTACTAAATAGAAAAGTAACTACTAGACTTGCGAAGAAAATATACAACAATTTTTATGAAATGATAGTTGCTTTAGATTTCGACCGAAATGCGATTAAAATTTTAGAAAAAAAGAAAAATTTAATAATAATGAAAATACCTAATATAAAAAAAACAACCCTTGAATATAGATCGACATTATTTGGAGATCTTTATCAAACAACTGATTTAGTTCAAATTAATAGAAAATTTTTGAATTTGGTTTCAAAAAAAAAGGGGTCAACTAAATCAATAAATGATTTAATTTTTTCATTGAAAGTTGCAAAACACTTAAAATCAAATGCTATTGTTTTATCCAGAAACAAACAAACCCTAGGTTTAGGTCATGGTCATACAAATAGAGTAGATGCATTACATAATGCTATTAAAAATATGAATAAATATTTTAAAAAGGGTAACTTTGTTTGTGCGTCAGATGGTTTTTTTCCTTTTATAGATAGTATAAACCTACTCAATAAAAATAGATGTAATGCTATAGCTCAGCCTGGAGGTTCAATAAATGATAAAGTAATAATTTCTTTTTCAATAAAAAATAAAATATCATTATATTTTATAAAAAACAGACTTTTTAAACATTGAACAGAAAAAATAAAATTCCAAAATATTTAAAAATTTTAATCAAGCATCATCCTAAAATTACATCAGGTAGAAAAAATTTTGATCAACATAATTACAGAATTGTGAGAACAATAGAAACAATTAAGAAATATTTTAAATTGAAAGAGTAGATCAAATTTAACAAGAGATATTATTTGCAATATTTTCCCAAGCTTCTCCAGATTCTATTTCTTTAAGTGTCCATTGACCATATGCTAAATTATTAAAGATTTTATAATCTATAATAGGATTTTCTATATTTTGTATTTTACCTATGTGACTTAAGGTTTTTTCTGTAAAATATGAAGGAACTCCCTCAGACATTGCTGTAAAGCCAGCAGTAGATTGCAAACTAATAAATGCCCACGCATCCTTTAATAACAAATTCAATGGCTTTTTTGATAATTTATTATGTACTATAATACTTCTATCAGAATATTTTTTAACTAATCGTGTTGTTTCTTCAGTCCACCTAGGCACGTTATACATTTTTTTCATAGTTTCAGATGGTTCAGATAAGATTATATATCTGCCAGTTTTTTTTTGATCGAGTATTTTCAAATTTAGTTTACTTAGCCTATCACTTGGGAAATTACCCTTACCATTGTGTATAAAATTATTGTAAACAATTCTAAAATAACCATCCATATTTTTTACTTTAGTTAATTGATTTTCAAATATTCTTTCTGATTGATGAAAATAACCATGATCCATATAATAAAAATTCTTAACTTTGTTAATTACTTCGAGAGTGCCCCTTAGCACTCCATAAGTTGCAATAGTTTTATCAAATTCTTTAAAACTATTTACATGGCACAAAAGAGAGTTGGAACCTTTTGCAAAATTATAACATAGGGTTTTGTTCATTATATGGTCAGTATAAATTACTATGGGTCTTTCCATCATATTGAGAAAATAAATTAATAATTTTTTATAATAAAGCTTAATACTTAATAAAGG
>CACLAN010000051.1 GCA_902604905.1 uncultured Alphaproteobacteria bacterium | reverse complement strand
AATATCAGTATAAGTAGGTAAAGTTAATTTTTTTGATATATGATCGTCATTTATCCTATATGGAGTGTATTTATAATGAGCTTGTTTAGATTTTCCATAAATAATTTTTAATTTTCTTGGAAAAATTTCCTCAATTATGCCTATCAAATCACTTAATTTATATCTTGAATTTCCAGTTATTGTTAATGATTGATTAATTAGTTTTTTATTGTTTAATAAATTAATTGTTTGTTCAATGGCATCCTCAACATATAAATATTCTCTTATTTCAGAGCCAGTGCCTTTTACAGTGATCTTATTATTTGTAATCGCTTGTTTTACAAGGTCATAAACACTATTATTTTTATCAGAGCCAGGTCCAAAAATAGTTCCAAATCTTAAAATATTATAGTTCAACTTATTTTCTCTATGATATTCTCGTATAATATTTTCACAAGACTGTTTTGAGATCCTATAAAATGAACCTTTAGAACTATTTACATAAATTGTAGAGGCAAAAATAAATTGCTTAATTTTGTATTTTACAGCAATGTCTAATAAATTTTTTGTAGAAATTATATTTGTCTCAAGCGTCTTAGTAGAATTTTTTTTTGAATATTCTATATCTGAAATGCTTGCAAAATGAAAAATAACATCTGTATTTTTTAGGTATTTTTCGTATTCTTTCTTTATGAGTAAATCTGCTTTAATAAATAAATGTTCGTTTTCATATGATGGATCAACAAAATCAATAAGTGTTATGTTGTTATATATCTTTTCTAGTTTTTTTACTAATTGTGAGCCTAAAAAACCAGATGCACCAGTTACTACGATTTGCATTTAAGCCTACATTACACAATCTTTACAAATCTGAAGATCAAATCTTGATTTAAAAATTTTCTTTCGAAGAGTAATATTTTTATCATCAAACCAAATGTCTTCTAAATGTCTCTCCATTATATTACCACAAACATATTTATTTTGAAAATCTTGGCAGCATAATATTATGTCTCCGTATGTATTAATAACAGGGTAAGTAACATATGAGCAATTAACTGGAGGTGTCTTGGAAATTAGAGCTTTTTCTTTAAGTTCAATATCTCCTCCTCTATTATTTAATAAACTTTGCTCTTCAGATTTAAAATCGGTGTAGAAGTCATTGAAAATAAAATTATTAGATAATTCTTCTTTTGTTAAATCATCAATAAGCTCAATAAAATGTTTTTTAAATTTTTTTGAGTGTTTAGATATATAGAAAATATCTACCCCAGCCTCAATTAAATCTTTGTACATTTTTTTATTTAGGTAGTCTGCATTAGTCACTATTTTTACCTTAGATTTTGGAAGATTAATTTTTATCTTATCAACCCAGTTAACTATTCTAGGATCGCTAAGAGGCTCTCCATATAAATGTGGTGAAATCTGACCTTTAAAATTTAAGTCTTTAAGTTGGTTAATTAATGTATTAAAAACTTCCTCTTTCATAAAAAATGATGCCTCTTCCCCCAGTCTTTCGTAATCAATATTTGGACAATAATGACATTTTCTATTACAGTATGATAGTGTTTCAAACTCAATTTCACTAAAAATACTATCAAAGGGGTTGATCAAATTTAAATTAGATAAAATTTTTTTCACAGAATTTTTGGTTTGATTGTATATGCTGGTCATCTTATTTTTCAGTATTAATATTACATTTATATCGATTAATTAATTATAAGACAAATTTTTTATTTTATTATTAGTATGTGCCAATGCTATTAATATCCACAAAGGTGGAAAGGCTATAGAAAAACTAGCTGTCAGAGAAATTATAACAAATATTAACAAAGGTAGTAAATTTAGCTCTAATTTGAATTTTAATATAATTATTAAAATAAATAAAAAGAAAAAAATACCTAACTCAAAAAGATAATAACTAAATGACGACAAAATACTCGATGTTAATTCAACATTATTTTTTAAAAGACTCCAATTAGAATCAAGTGCAACTTGACTTGCTTTATGATTAATAGAGCCAACGCCATGACCAAATAAATAAAATTGATTAAAAAAAGACTCAATACCAATTGCAAATGAAATGAACCTAAAAGTAAATGAACTATCATAAAATATTGAATTTATTAACCTCCCTTCTGTCAAAGCATTTATAAACTCATACATTCTTCCAGTAGATGAAGAATAAATAACAAATATTAAAGAACATGAAAAAATAACTAATATAATAAAAATTTTAGAGATATAAAATTTTGGTAAAATTAAAACATATAAAAAAAAGTATATTATCAAAATAATAAATCCTGTACCTGAATTAGATAATATTAACATTATTAAAGATAATATTAACGAAAAGATTAATGTAGTTTTTTGGATATAATTTTTAAAATAAAACGATAGTACAATTATATATAAGCTTATAACAGATAAAAAACTTGGTTCTGTTGTTAAACCAGAGACTCCTCTATATATTAGATCAAAGTTATTTTTTATTTTAACAACTCTAATAATATTACCAGAAAAGATTTGATTAAATAATTCTGGATAGTAATAATGAAAAATTGCAGCTAAAAAATTTAAAATAAGTCCAAATAAAATATAATTAAA
>CACLAN010000050.1 GCA_902604905.1 uncultured Alphaproteobacteria bacterium | reverse complement strand
TTTGCAGATAGGCCTATAGAAGACATGACCGATGATTATGATTTGATAGTAATAGACTATCCTCATGTTGGTGAAGTAGCTCACAAAGGACTTTTACAAAACTTATACCTCAATGAATATCAATCTCAATTAAACGATTTAAAAAAGCAATCAGTTGGAAAATCGCATGAGAGTTATTTTATAGATAATAAACAATGGGCTCTTGCCATAGATGCTGCCTCACAGACCGCCTGTTACAGAGAAGATTTAGTAAGAGCACTTCCATCCAAATGGGATGATCTTCTTTCATTAGCAAAAGAGAGAAAAGTTCTTTGGCCTTTAAAACCAGTTCATGCAATAAGTAGTTTTTATAGTATTTATAACAACATTACTGAAGAATTAATCCCAGAAGAAAAAAATTTTATTAATAAAGATCCTGGCGTTAAAACCCTTACAATGATGAAAGCTGTATCTAAAGAAATAATCAATGATTGTTTAAGTATGGATCCAATTCAAACTGCTGAACTCATGACAGAGACTAATGATTTTTATTATTGCCCATACATTTATGGATTTTCAAATTACTCGAGAAATAATTATAGAAAAAATATTTTGAAATATATTGATGTTTTAGATTTGTCAGGCAAAGGTCCCTCAGGAACACATTTAGGTGGCACTGGCATAGCAGTATCAAATGTTAGTAAGAATAAAGATCTAGCAATTGAATATGCATTTTGGATAGCAGGTGCTGAATGTCAAAAGTCACTTTTTTATCAAAGTGGTGGACAGCCAGGGAATTCTGAAGCTTGGGAGGATGAAAAGATAAATATAGAAACAAATGATTTTTTTAAAGCAACTCGTAAAACTCTTGATTTGGCATGGATAAGACCAAGGCATAACGGTTATATGGAATTTCAGGACAAAAGTGGCGATGTCATTAATGAATATCTACAAACAGAAATTTCCGCTGAAAGTATTTGTGAAAAATTATCTGATATGTACAATAAGAGTTTCAAAGAATAAATTATTGTATGACTAAACCATTAGAAGGATTAACTGTATTAGAATTTAGCCAGTTTTTATCAGGGCCATATGCAGGCTTAAGGCTTGCTGATTTAGGAGCAAGAGTAATTAAAATTGAAAGACCAGAAGTTGGGGATCTTTGTAGAAACTTATATATCAGTGATACTGATCTCGAAGGTGATAGCACTTTATTTCATGCAATTAATAGAAATAAGGAAAGCTTTGCAGCAAATTTAAAAGATGCCAAAGACATAGAGTTAGTAAAAAAATTAATTGAGAAAGCAGATATAATTACACAAAATTTTAGACCAGGAGTAATAGAACGTATTGGTTTAGATTATAAAAATGTAAAGAAAATAAATCCAAAAATAGTTTATGGAACTATTTCTGGTTATGGATCTGATGGACCTTGGAGTTCATTACCTGGACAAGATTTATTAGCGCAATCTAGAACAGGTTTAGTTTGGTTAAATGGTAATGGAGGTGAAGCACCAACCCCAATGGGTTTGGCAGTTGCTGACATGTTGGCAGGACATACACTTGTTGAAGGTATACTAGCAGCGATTATCAAAAGATTTCGAACGGATAATGGATCTCATGTAGAAACGAGTTTAGTTGAGGCCTTATTAGATTTTCAATTTGAAGTTCTTACGACATATTTTAACGATGGAAACAGAAAGCCGCAAAGAAGTTCGTATAATAATGCCCACGCATATTTATCTGCTCCTTATGGGATTTATAAAACATCCAATGGATATATAGCAATTGCAATGACACCACTGCCTCAACTTGGTGAATTACTTGATTTAAATTCAATTAAAGATTTAAATGATCAAAAAGAATGGTTCACAAAAAGAGATGAAATTAAAAAAGATATTGGCGACTGGATTGAACAACAAACAACAGAGCACTGGTTGAGTATTCTTGAGCCAGCAGATATATGGTGTGCTAAAGTACTCGATTGGGAAACAATGGTTAAACACGAAGGATTCAAGATCCTCGATATGGTTCAGAGAATTAAAAGAGATGATGGACTTGATATTGAAACACTTCGTTGCCCAATAAAAATTGATGGAGAGATTTTTAAATCAAGTAAGGCAGCTCCAAAAATTGGAAATGACAATAATAGTATTATGAAAGAATTTGGTATCTCATGAAAATAAAAGATATAGAAATTCGTATGTGTCGACACAAAGAACCTGTCATGAAAGATTCAGAAATGAGAGATGGAAAAAAATCAGATTTAGAATACTTAGTTATCACATTTCACACTGATGAAGGTCTATCTAGCTCTTCTTTTGGGTTTGCAGGTAGGGGTGCAGAAATGGCTGGTGAAATCGCAAATTCAATTTTTAAACCTTTTTTTATTGGCAGAGATCCTCTTTATCGTGAGCAACATTGGCATGAATACAGAACCGCAGACAGATGGTGGAATCACGCACCTATATATAGTTATGGACCATTTGATATTAATTGTTGGCTTCTCTCATCTATGCAAGCAGGCCAACCTCTTTATAAGTATTTAGGTGCTTATAGAGATAAGGTTCCAATTTATGGAAGTTCTCTAGTTTTAGATTCACCTGAGGCTTATGCAAAAGAAGCTTTGGAATATAAAAAGAGAGGTT
>CACLAN010000049.1 GCA_902604905.1 uncultured Alphaproteobacteria bacterium | reverse complement strand
TCAGTTTTTTTAACTTTTTTTGTTTCAGGTTCAGCACTCGACTTTTTTCCACCATAAGAAATTGATTCTATTCTTAATACAGTTAGATATTGTCTATGCCCTTGTGTTAGTCTGTAATTTTGTCTTTTTCTTTTTTTAAAAACTATTATTTTTTTATCTCTGATTTGATCAACAATTTTTGCTTCAATTGAAGCATCTTTTAGTAATGGCTCGCCTAAGCTATTTGTGCTTTGATCACTGATCGCTAATACATCAGTAATAGACACTTTATCACCTTTGGATCCCTCAAGTTTTTCTACTTTAAGTATCTGACCAGCTCTTGCTGAGTATTGCTTTCCACCAGTTTTGAAAATTGCTAACATATCTTTTGAAGGCGCGGTTTATAGTGAACTATGCTAATAGTCAAATTAAAAATATGGTGCAAATACTTGAAATAAAGACCTTAAAAGCTATCCTTTGCTTTTCGCAAATAAGCAAACAATTCAAAGTCAGTAAAACCTAGCTCTTTCTTAATTATAGTACCTAATTTTGAATTTTGATTCAGGAATAAGTTATATTGTTTTTCATCTTCTAATAAAAAAGGTACAGATTTTCCTTTATTATTTAAATCATCATTAATTTTGTTTCTAACTTTCAAATAAGCACTTTCTTTTTTGAGTGTTTTCTCAAGAAAATTTAAATTTCTTATTGTATATTCATGACCACAATAAATAATTGTATTTTTATCTAACTCATTAATTTTTTTTAAACTGTTAAACATTTCATTTAATGTTCCTTCAAACACACGACCACAACCAAGTCTGAACAGTGTATCACCACAAAATAAAACACTATTGTTTTCATCATAGTAAATTATATGATCTAATGTATGCCCAGGTGTTTTTATTATTTTAAATGTATTTAAGCAGGAGTTGATCTCATCTCCATCACGTAAAACAAATCTTGTATTTTCAATCTGGGCACTTGGAGAATGTATATTAACTTTTGGAAAAGCATTAAGTATTCCTTTTACACCTGATGTGTGGTCTTTATGATGATGTGTAATAAATATATCTTCTATGGTTAAATTGTTTTCAAGAGCAAAATTTAATATAGGATTACTATCAGCAGGATCTACAACACAGCTCTTAAGCGTGTCATTATATAAAACAAAAGAGTAGTTATCTTTTAATTGATTTATAATTTCAACTTTCATCTAATAACTAATTTGCAATAACAGAATTTTTTGCAAAAACTTTTTTTGAAGATTTAATTTTTATTGGTTCAAAATTTTTATAACTTAA
Organism: uncultured Alphaproteobacteria bacterium; assembly: GCA_902604905.1. Classification (GTDB taxonomy): domain Bacteria; phylum Pseudomonadota; class Alphaproteobacteria; order HIMB59; genus CACPNW01. The sequence continues at coordinate 1,579 of CACLAN010000049.1, read as the reverse complement.
TAAAAAGATAGCTTCGTGAGTGAAAAAATTAACTCCAGTAACTGATTCACTTATATCAAACTGCTTACCTTTTGATGTTAATCCAATACTTTTTTCAATCACAATATTCATTTCATTACACAAATTCAAAAAATCCTTAATTGTAAAAAAATGAATGTTAGGTGTGTCATACCATGTATAAGGTAAACTTTCTGTTACTGGCATTTTTCCAGATATTAAAAGCTGTAATCTTATTTTCCAATGTCCAAAGTTAGGAAAAGAAACTATTGCTTTTGATCCTATTCTTAATAATTCAGACAGAATATCTTTGGGTTTCATCATTGCTTGTAAAGTTTGACTTAAAATTACATAATCAAAACTATTATTTGAATATTGGGACAGATCTAATTCGGCATTTCCATGTACAACATTGAAACCCCTTGCGATAGCATTCGCAGCTAGATCTCTATTTAATTCAATGCCATGAGTTATCGCATTACGATTATTTTCTAATTGTCCCATAAGACCTCCATCACCACATCCAATATCTAGGATTTTTCTATCTTGTGCGATAAGTGTTTCAATCAGAGACCAATCTTTTCTTATGCTATTAATTTTATTCATCTATCTTCGCAAAGTTGTTTGTTAGGAAACCTTTTATTACATCATCTAACTGTGGTTCCTCTAATAAAAAACTATCATGTCCTTTATCAGTATCTATTTCTAGAAAGCTTACTTCTCTTGATAGAGAATTTAATTGATTTACTATCATTTTACTTTCTATTGTAGGGAATAACCAATCCGAGGTAAATGAGACAATTAAATATTTTAAATGGTTATTTGGATTATGACTAAACTCAATATTTTTTCTAAATGTTTCATCATGATCAAAATAATCCATAGCCCTTGTTAAATAAAGATATGAATTTGCATCAAATCTTTCAACAAATGATTTACCTTGATATCTCAGATAACTCTCAACTTGAAAATCAGCATCAAACCCAAAAGAAATAATATCTCTTGATTGAAGTTTTCTTCCAAATTTTCTATGCATCGCATTTTCTGATAAATATGTGATATGTGCAATCATTCTTGCTACTGATAGACCTCTTTCTGGCACTTCATTATTTTCAAAATACTTTCCATTTTTCCAAATAGGATCACTCATTATTGCCTGTCGCCCAACTTCATGAAATGCAATATTTTGAGCCGAATGTTTTAAAGCACCCGCAATATGTATTATATTCAAAATTTTATCTGGAAAATCAATTGCCCATTGAAGTGCTTGCATTGCTCCCATCGAACCACCAATGACAGAAAATAACTTCTCTATATTTAAACTTTCAATCAATAAAGATTGAGCCTTCACCATATCTTTTATTGTTACGGAAGGAAAACTACCACCATATGCAACATCACTTCCATTTTGTAACTCTTTTGGACCAGTTGAGCCAGCACAACCGCCGAGTACATTTGAGCAAATTACAAAAAATTTGTTTGTATCAATTGGTTTATTAGGCCCAACCATTCTAGACCACCAACCTTCTCTCCCAGTAATGGGATTATTCCCAGCAACATATTGATCTCCAGTTAAAGCATG
>CACLAN010000048.1 GCA_902604905.1 uncultured Alphaproteobacteria bacterium | reverse complement strand
TTTTTTCATTAATGGAATTAGTTCCTGGAACTTGTGCTGAAAGATATCTTGCATTTAAAAATACACAAGGTTCGCAAATAACTTATGAAGATATAGAAAAAGAAAAAATACGTTTAGGTTTAGATAAACCTTTTTTGTACAGGTATGGCAAATGGGTTTCCAATATAGTTTTCAATGGAGATTTTGGTGACAGTTGTATTTTAAGAATGAATATTAATGAATTATTAAGTGGAAGATTTACTTTATCACTAACAATATGTTTGGTTGCACTTATATTTTCATATTTAATTGCCATACCAGTTGGGATCATATCGGCCACGACAAGATATGCATCATTAGATAATACGCTTAAATTCATTAGTTATCTTGGAATAGCCCTTCCCAATTTTTTAGTAGCTCTTTGTATTATGCTTTTTATGACTGTTTATTATGGAGATACGATGACAGGTTTGTTCTCTCAAGAATATGAAAATGAACCTTGGTCATCAGCTAAATTATTCGATTTTTTAAGTAGAGCTTGGCTGCCAATTTTTGTTTTAGGTTGGAATGCAACTGCCTTTGCTCTTCAGACAGTAAGAGCACTGATGTTAGATGAAAATGATAAATTATATGTAATGGCTGCAAGAGCTAGAGGAATATCAGGAATGAGTTTGTTGTGGAGATATCCCGCAAAACATTCTTTAGGTCCAGTTATTAATTCTATAGGTTTTGACCTTAATAGAATATTTAGTGCATTGCCAATTGTAGCTTTAATTCTAATTCTTACGGAAGCTGGCGCATTGTTGATTGAAGCTCTAGCAAGATCAAATGATCAGCAATTAGCAGGCGCAATTATTTTTCTCCTAACAGCAACAATTGTTTTTGTGAATTTTATAACTGATATTATTTTAGCTATAATTGATCCAAGAATAAGAAAAGGAGTTATGGGTGGAGGTTAGTAATCAAAAAAAAGAAGCTTATTATACTGCAACTCAAATGCAGTTAGTAAGAACACGCTTTTTTGGAAATAGATCTGCTATGATTGCTGGATCTATTTTATTATTTATGATTATTTGTAGTCTTTTTTCAGATTTTCTATCTCCCTATGATCCAACAATTAAAGGAAGAGATAAAGATTATGAAAATGGAGCACCTCAAATTCCAATGTTTTGGGATGATAACGGATTTTCTGCTAGGCCATTTTTACACACATTAGAAAAGTATAGAGGAGCAGATACAAATTTCAGATGGGTTTATAAAGTTGATACTGAAAAAAGAAGATACGTTTATTTTTTTGTTGAAGGATGGGAATATAAAGTTTTTGATTTTAATATAAATCTTCCAGGAAAAATATTAGATTTTAAAATTCCAGGTTTTACATTTAATACCCATTTATTTGGAGTTGAAGAAGGTGGTATCCATGTATTTGGAACAGATAAGGCAGGAAAAGATTTATTCAGTAGAACATTAAGTGCAATTTACATTTCACTGGCTGTGGGAACACTTGGTGTATTTATATCTTTTATTCTATCCCTAATAATAGGTGGAATCTCAGGTTACTATGGTGGTTGGATTGATAGCGTATTACAAATGTTTACTGATGCAATTCGAACGGTTCCACCAATACCTCTGTTTATGTGTCTTGCTGCCTTTGCGCCATTAGAATGGAGTTCTGAATTACGGTTCTTTTTTATTTCCTGTTTGCTTGGATTAATTTCATGGCCAACACTTGCGAGAAGAGTAAGAACGCATCTACTTAGTGAAAGAAGCCAAGAATATATTCTTGCTGCAAAGCTTTGTGGAGCATCATCTACTCATATTATTGTAAGACACTTATTACCAAGTTTCACAAGTTATATTATTGTCGATCTAGTAATTAGTTTTCCATACATGTTATTATCTGAAACTGCTTTAAGTTTTATAGGACTTGGTTTGAGAGAACCAGTAAACTCTCTAGGTGTACTTTTGCAAAATGCAACAAAGGCCGATGTACTTCTAAATTATCAATGGTATTTTATCCCTGTATTTTTCTTAGTCGTATTAATTTTAACATTTGTCTATGTAGGGGATGGATTACGTGATGCAGCAGATCCTCATAAGGTAAAGTAATATGAGTCATTTATTAGAAGTAAAAAATTTAGATGTAAAATTTGATACTGATGAAGGTAGAATTACAGCAGTTGAAAATATCTCTCTTTCTGTAGATCAAGGTGAAGTACTTGGTATAGTTGGTGAATCTGGATCAGGTAAATCGGTGACTGCTAAATCGATTATGAAATTAAATCCAGGTAACACTTCTTATAATGAAGACGCAGAAATAATTTTAGACAACGAAAATGTTCTTCAATTTAACTCTAAGCAAGACTTAAAAAAAATTAGAGGTGGTAAAGTTTCAATGATTTTTCAAGAGCCTATGGCAAGTTTTGCTCCAGCAATAAAAATTGGTGCACAAATGATTGAGCAATTACTAATTCACAAAAATATTAATAAAGAGGAGGCAAAATCAATATCTATAAACATGCTTAAAAGAGTAGGTATAGCAGATGCAGAAAAAACGGTTTAATCAATATGCATTTGAATTGTCAGGGGGAATGCGTCAAAGAGCTATGATAGCGATGGCACTATCCACTATGCCTAAACTTTTATTAGCAGATGAGCCAACAACTGCTTTAGACGTAACAATTCAAGCTCAAGTAATTAATCTAATTAAAGATATTATTAAAGAATATCAAATGGGAGTAATATTTATTACTCACGATCTAGGTGTTATTGCGCAGGTAGCTGATCATGTAGCGGTTATGTATTTGGGAAGTGTAGTGGAGAAAGGTCCAGTAAATGAGATCCTTAAAAATCCAAAACATCCTTATACAAAAGGGCTATTACAAGCTTTACCTGACATAAATAACTTAGACGCACCATTATCTCCAATACCT
>CACLAN010000047.1 GCA_902604905.1 uncultured Alphaproteobacteria bacterium | reverse complement strand
TGCAGATATAATTATTTCTTTAATTCCCGATCTTAATATTTGATCTGTACATGATCCATCTTTTGAACTATGAAAACATGGTTCTAAAGTAACATACATTGAAGCTCCTCTAGCTTTATGGCCAGCTTTGGCTAGAGCTATTTCTTCAGCATGAGGCCTTCCAGATTTATTTGTTACTGCTTTAGAAATTATTTTTGAATTTTTTGCAATTACACAGCCCACAGTAGGATTGGGGAAAGTTTTTCCAAATTTTTTTTTAGCAATATCATGTGCTAAATTAATCATCTTTACATTTTGTTGAGACACTAAAAATTATTTATCTTCTAAATTACCTAAAAAATCTTCAAAATCTTTTGCTTCTCTAAAATTTTTGTAAACAGATGCAAATCTGACGTAAGCTACTTGATCTAAGTGCATTAAAGCTTCCATAATGTATTGACCAATTATATTTGATTTTATGTCTGTTTCACCTGAATTTTCTAATTTTCTTACAATAGCATTTACAATTTTTTCAATTTTTTCATTATCTACATTTCTTTTTCTTAAAGCTAAAGAAAGAGATCTGTACATTTTATCTCTATCGAAATTTTCTTTTTGACCATTACTTTTCATAACAACCAAATCTCTTAACTGAATTCTTTCAAAAGTTGTAAATCTAGAGCCGCAAGCATCACAAACTCTTCTTCTTCTTATAGATGTATTATCTTCTGTTGGTCTTGAGTCTTTTACTTGTGTATCTTCATTACTACAGAAGGGACATCTCATTTAAAATGCCTCAGAATAAATTGGGTATTTTCCGCAAAGCTCAATTACATCTTTTCTAGTTCTATTAAAAACTTCAGTTCTTTCCTTTTCTTCAAGTAATAGACTATCCAAAATATTGGCGATCATATTACCTACTTGTTCGAAATCTTTCTGATTAAAGCCTCTAGTTGTAGCAGCGGCAGTTCCAAATCTAAGTCCACTAGTTATTTTTGGTGGATTAGGGTCGTATGGAATTGCATTTTTATTACATGCCAATCCAACTTCTTCTAAAATTTTTTCAGCTTTATCACCAGTTAAACCTTTTGGTGTTAAGTCTAACCAAACTATATGCGAGTCAGTACCTCCAGTAACAATTCTAAACCCTCTATCAACTAAAGTTTGTGCCATAACTTTAGCACTAGCAATTACATTTTTAATGTATTCTTCGAATTCAGGTTTAAGTGCTTCACCAAAGCAAACAGCTCTAGCTGCAATTACATGCATTAGTGGACCACCTTGTAATCCAGGAAAAACAGCAGAATTAATTTTTTTATATAAATCTTCATGATTAGTTAAAATCATTGCACTTCTTGCACCTCTTAAAGTTTTGTGTGTTGTGGAAGTTACTACATGGGCATGCTCAATCGGATTTGGATATTGTTTACCAGCAACCAAACCTGAGTAGTGAGCCATATCAACTAAAAAATATGCTCCTACTTTATCAGCTATTTCTCTAAATCTTTTCCAGTCTATAGTCCTAGGATAAGCTGAAGCACCTGCTATTATCATTTTTGGTTTATGCTCTAAAGCTAAAGCTTCAACTTCATCATAATCAATTAAATCTTTATCATTACCATCTTTTTTAACACCATATTGAACAGCATTAAACCATTTACCAGATAGATTTGGTTTTGCTCCATGAGTTAAGTGTCCACCTGATGCAAGAGACATACCTAAAATAGTATCATGTGGTTGAAGTAACGCCAGAAAGACAGCTTGGTTTGCCTGTGCTCCACTATGTGGTTGTAGGTTTGCAAATTTGCAGTTAAAAAGTTTTTTAACTCTTTCTAAAGCAATTTCTTCTGCTTGATCAACAAATTCACATCCACCATAATATCGTTTACCAGGATAACCTTCTGCATATTTATTTGTCATGATAGAGCCCTGTGCATTTAAAATTGATCTTGAAGCAATATTTTCAGATGCTATCAATTCTATTTGGTTTTGTTGTCTTTCTAATTCACGGTTTAAAGTTCCATAAACCTCTGGGTCTGCTTCTTTAATTCCTTTAGTAAACAAATCTGAAATCATAATTTTTTAATCCTTCTTTTATGTCGTCCTGACTCAAACTTTGTAGAAAGAAAAGCCTGAACACTTTTTTTTGCCTCGCTGGTATTTATAAACCTACCTGGTAAAACAAGTACATTAGCATCATTGTGCTTTCTTATCAATCTTGCTATTTTTGAGTTACTAGCAAGACCAGCTCTAATTCCTTTTTTTCTATTAGCTGCAATACTCATACCAACACCAGTTCCACAGATTAATATACCAACATTTTTCTTATTCTTAAGAACCTCTCTGGTTAATTTGTGTGCAAAATCAGGATAGTCAACACTTTCATCTGTCTTTGTTCCTAAATCATTAATTTTTGGAAAATTCTTTAACAATTTGGTTTTGAGGTCAAATCCAGCATGATCTGAGGCTATATATATATTCTTACTTTGCATAATAATTTTGTGGTTATTTACATCAAAATGATGATATTGCCTAATATTGTATGAAAGAAAATAATTGGTTTGATCCATTTTATATTCAAAGTCATTTAAATGAAGAAGAAAGTAATATTCAGAAAAATGTAAGAGATTTTTGTAATAATGAACTTAAACCTAAAGTAGTTGAAAGAAACAGAAAAAATGAATTTGATAAAGAACTCTATCCAAAATTTGGATCACTTGGAGTTTTAGGACAAACAGTTAAAACACATGGTGGGTCTGGTACATCAAATTTAGCGTATGGACTTGTAGCATATGAATTTGAAAAAATAGATAGTAGCTATAGATCTGCAATATCTGTTCAATCTTCACTTGTGATACATCCAATAAATGAATTCGGATCTCAGGAACAAAAAGATAAATATCTTCCTCAATTAATTAAAGGGGATAAAATTGGTTGCTTTGGTTTGACAGAAAGTGAAGCTGGTTCTGATCC
>CACLAN010000046.1 GCA_902604905.1 uncultured Alphaproteobacteria bacterium | reverse complement strand
AATATTTCTAAAACTAAATTTATAACTTCATCTTTTATTGGTTTCTCTCCATATTTTCTTCTTTTTTCATTTATCGGTAATCAATTTTCTGATCTTATTGAAATTAAAGAATTTCAGCTTAGTAATATTTTATCATTTGAATTAATTTTAATATTTATAGTATTAATTTTTTTTTTATTACTTAGAATTTTTTTAAAATTTAAATAAATAGATTTTTAAATCTAATTGAGATAAACAATAAATAAGTAGTAACAATTATTGCAGCATAAATAGTTATATCAATAACTATTAAATTATTTGCTGAAAATTCATTTACTATTCTTGAATATATTAGAGCTGAAGTTTGTATTATGGATGTAATTATAATGACATTTAGTAATCTAATTGAACCTTTGGTATTGAAGTAGACCATCAAAAGCCCAATAAATAAAAGACCAGTAATAGCTCCACCAAGGTTTCTAAGCCATCCTATGTTGGTACTTTTAGCAGCTGTCAAATTGACAAAACTATATGGAAAAAATAAAAAATATATTCCATAAATTAAAGAAAAAATTGATAAAAACAATATGCTTAATCTGATCATCTACTAAAAAACTATTTATTAAGATATAATTAGTATTGCAAATTAATTTTTACTAAATATAGAAAATATATGTTCCAGTTGTTAATAGTTTTAATCGTTATAGTGATTATTTTATTTATTTTGAGATCAAGAGCCAAATCTCAATATAATAATTATGGTAATTTTTATAGAAATTTAATTTTAATAGTCATAATAGGAGGTTTAATATTTTTCCTTGCCACTGCAGGTAGGTTTTTAATACCTCAGTTATTGAATCTTATTAAAGTTGGATTGCCATTCTTAACAAAATTAATTGGAATATAATGCAATATTTTTCAATAAATGATTTACCATTAAATGATGAAATGATTAATTTTTGGAATAATAACGGATATTTAGTTATTGAAAATTTCAACACAGACAAAGAATGCGATGAATTAATGGAAAGATCATCATATTTAATAGAGCATAATAATTTTAATAATCAAAAATCTATATTTGATACAGTTAATCAAGCTCATAATGATGATAATTATTTTTTAGAATCAGGAGATAAAATCCGTTTTTTCTTTGAAGAAAAAGCAAATCTAAATGATGATAACATAGAAGAAAATAAACATTTTATTGTAAATAAAATTGGTCATGCTCTGCACGACTTAGACAAAGTTTTTTATAACTTTTCTCATAAACAAAAACTTCAAGATATTGCTTTATCACTTGGTTTCTCAAAACCAAAATTACTCCAGTCAATGTATATTTTTAAGCAGCCTAAAATAGGTGGTGAAGTAGTTTGTCATCAAGATTCCACTTTTTTATTTACTGAGCCTGAAAGTACTATTGGTTTCTGGTTTGCATTAGAAGACGCAAATAAAACCAACGGTTGTTTACAAGTTGCAAGTGGAGGTCATAAAGGTCCATTAAGAAAACTTTTCAAAAAAGTAGACGGTAAAATGCAAATGATAGATTTAAATAATGATCCTTTTCCTGAAACTGATACTTTTGTAGAAGTAAAAAAGGGATCACTTGTTTTATTACATGGCAGACTCCCACATTATTCATGTGAGAACACAAGTTTAAAATCAAGACATGCTTACACAATTCATATAATTGACAATAATAACGAATATCCTGAATGGAATTGGTTACAAAGATCTTCATTACCTCTTAAAAGTTTTATTAATGACTAAAAAAATAATTTTAGATTGTGATCCAGGTCATGATGATGCTGTAGCAATAATGTTAGCTGCTTCTTCTAAAGAGATTGACATACTGGGTATCACCTGTGTTGGTGGAAATACTGGATTAAATAATACAGTGACTAATACTTTAAAAGTTTGCACCTTAATTGGAAGAACTGACATTAAGGTCTACTCTGGTGCAAATAAACCACTTCATTACGAATTATTTACAGCTGAATATGTGCATGGAAAAACAGGATTAGATAGAAAAGGTGATCCAATAATAATAGATACGATTTATAAACCTCAAGAAAAACATGCTGTTGATTTCATAGTAGAAACTTGTAAATCATCAACAAAGCAGATCTATTTATGTCCAACAGGACCTCTTACAAATATTGCATTAAGTTTAGAAAAAGATCCATCTATAAAAAAAAATATAAAAGAAATAGTTTTTATGGGCGGGGCTGCTATGTGTTTAGGTAATACTACACCATCCGCTGAATTTAATATTTATGTGGATCCACATGCGGCTAATATTGTTTTAGAATCAGGCATTCCTTTAACAATGATGGGTCTAGATGTTACTCATCAAGTAAACGTAAATTCAAAAATAATTAAATCGATGAATGAAAATAAAAATAAAAGTTCTAAGTTTTTTGGAGAACTAATGGAATTTTATACAATATTTCATAAAGAATTGTACGAAACTGAAGAAACGCCTCTGCATGACCCTTGTGTTATTGCATATTTATTAGATCCATCTATTTTTAGTGGAAAAAAAGTTAATGTCACAGTTGAAGAAAATTCTAATTTAACAAGGGGTGAGACTGTTGTTGATTGGCTTGGTGTCACAAAAAGACCAGCAAATTGTTTTGTAATGAATGAAGCTAATGATGAAAAATTTTTTCAATTACTTAAAGATAAATTATCCCTATTACCTTAACTATAAAAATTCTTTGCAATCTTTCCAGCTAAATTTGCATTATTAATTATTAAAGATGTATTGGCATTTAAAGTTTCATTTTTTGATTGTTCATTAATTTCTTTAATAAGGAATGGTGTTAATTCCTTTCCACTAATATTATTTCTATCAGCTTTTATTGTTGCATTACTAATCCATTTTTCAACATCATTTTTATTAAGTGCTTTTTGTAATGGAACTTTGTTAAATATGAGAATTGATTTTTTATTTTCAATATTCTCATTGAGTTTTAAA
>CACLAN010000045.1 GCA_902604905.1 uncultured Alphaproteobacteria bacterium | reverse complement strand
ACTATAGCTAGAATAATTACTATAGTTGAATTAATAACACTTGGTTTTTCTTGTCTTACAACTGTACTTGGTAAATTTCTGACTGGACCTTTTTCTAATTTTTCTTTTTGTTTATTATTATTTAAATTTTGATCTAATTCTTCTTTTTTTGTAGACGGGACTGATGATGTAATGTCAGTATCATCTAATTCTTGAAACCATTGATGATTACAATTTGCGCATTCAACCATTCTACCATTTGGTTTAAGATCTGCAGAATTTACTAAATACTTAAATTCACAATTAGAGCAAACAATGAACATAAATTATATATAGATCAGTCAGCCTAGTATATAAAACAAAATCATTAAGTATGTTAATTTTAAAAAGTATAATATTTTATATTTCCTTGGTTATATGGACCGTGTTGATGGGTATTTTATGTTTACCTTTTCTCTTATTACCAAGTTATTTACTTAAATATCCAACTAAACTTTGGATACGTGTTATTTTTGTTTTTCTTAATCTTATATGTAATATTAAACATAAAATTGAGGGTTTAGAAAATATTCCAGATGAAAGTGTCTTAATTGCGTCTAAACATCAGTCCGCTTTTGAGACACTCGCACTCTATTACTATTTAAAAGATTCTTTCTTTGTCCATAAAAGAGAGCTTTTCTTTATACCAATTTTTGGACAATATTTATTCAAGTCTAATATGGTTGCGATTAATAGAGATGGTGGAACAAAAGCTATGAGAGATATGTTACAAAAAGTTCAGTCAAAATTATCTTTTGGATCTTCAATTATTATTTTCCCCGAAGGAACAAGAAAGCTGCCTGGTAGTAAACCTGATTATAAGACAGGTTTTATTGGAATTTATAATCATACAAAAAGAAAAATCCTTCCTGTAGCTTTAAATTCAGGTTTATGTTGGCCAAAACAATCATGGGTATTAGAAAAAGGATTAATTACTATAAAATTTTTACCGACAATTGATGAAGGTTTGGATAAAAAAGTTTTATTAAACGAAGTTCAAAATAGAATAGAAACTGCTTCAAATTTATTATTGGATAACTAATTCTTTTCTGTGGGATCAAAAGTTCCTGCTTGACCAATCTCTTCAATAATTTTTCTAATTTCTTTTGATTGTATAAATTTTTCTTCCAAATATTTTAAATCATTATTTCTTATTGCTTTTTGATAAGTAAGCAGATCTTCACTGAAACGACCAAGCATTTCTAAAACAGCTTCTTTATTTTTTTCATAAACATCACGCCACATTACTGGATCACTACCTGCCAATCTTGTGAAATCTCTAAAACCTGCAGCTGAATACTTAATTACTTCATCTTTCATTTGAGATTCAAGCTCTGTTGCAGTTCCTACGACAGAATATGCAATGAGTTGTGGAATATGAGATGTCATAGCTAGTACTCTGTCATGACGTTTAGGTTCCATGATTTCTATATTCATTCCAAATGACTCCCAAATATCTGAAATTGATCTTGTTATCTCACTCTGATTTTCTATTGGGGTCAAAATACAATACCTATTCTCAAACAGCTTTGCGAAACCAAATTCTGGTCCACTTTTCTCTAATCCAGCAATAGGGTGGGCAGGAACAAATAAAATTTTTTTATTAGTAATTGATTCTTTAAAATCTTCTATAACACTTACTTTTGTTGAACCAACATCTGTTACTAGTGTTGTTTCATTAACATAGCTATTCAATTGCTTAAATATATCACTATATGAACTCAAAGGCGTACAAATAAAAATAATATCAAATTGTTGATTATATTGATTTAAATTACTCTCTATTGCATCCACAAGATTTAAATTTTTTGAAATACTTATTACCTCACTGTCCTTATCGATAGCAAAAATTTTTTTTGATAATTTTTTTTCCTTCAGAGCCCTTGCTATGGATGATCCAATTAATCCCATACCAATGACCAGAGCTGAGTCATAAGTTATTTTAGACATTTAATTTCTTCAAACTTTCAACTGTCAAATTCATTTCTTCTTTTGTACCAATACTAATTCTCAAAAAATTGGGCAAATTATAACTATTTAAACGCCTTATAATAATGCCATCATTCATAAGATGATTACTAATTTTCTCAGCTTCTTCTTCTGAAGTTTCAATTAAAGTAAAATTACCTTCAGTTTGTCTAGTTTTAATATTTAGAAGTTTGAGCTCTTTTTCAAACCAATCTTTAATTTCAGAATTTAATTTAACAGAGTTTTCAATATGTTCTTTATCCTCCAAAGCTTTAATTGCAAGAGACTGTGAAATAGTTGTCGTATTAAAAGGAGGTTTTATTTTATTAATTATATCAGCTATTTTTTGACTGGTATAACACCAGCCTACTCTTAAAGCTGCAAGTCCATATGTTTTTGAAAATGTTCTTGTTAAAATAATATTCTCATATTCATCCGTTAAACTAAATCCTTTATCGTAATCGTCTTTTTGCACATATTCGACATATGCCCCGTCTATAACAACTATAATATTTTTGGAAATACTATTCATTAATTTAACAAGTTGGTCTCTAGACAAATAAGTTCCGGTTGGATTATTAGGTGATGCAATATAAATTACTTTAGTAGTATCATTTGTTTGATCTATGAGATTTTCAATATTTAAATTGAAATTTACATCTTCCTTAATTTTTTTTGGAACTGCACCAACTACTTTACTCACAATTGAATACATCTCAAAGCCGTGGTTTGCGTGGAGAATTTCATCACCATCTTGACAAAATGCCAAAGCTGCAAATAATAAAACTTCATCTGAACCAGAGCCAAGAATAATTCTATTACTATCAATAGAAAAATTTTTAGCTATTGCTTCTCTTAATGATGATCCATCAATTTCTGGGTATCTGTGTAAATCATGATTAATATTTTTTGTTTCTAACAATTCAATTGCTTTCGGTGAAGCACCATAGGGATTTTCATTTGAAGAAAGTTTGATAACTCTTTTATTGTTATTTAACTTTGCCTTACCACCTTTATAAACATTAATGTTTTCTATAGATCTTTTTGATTGAATATTTTCTTTAGTTAACTTCTGAAGTTTTTCAGAAGATTGAAAAATTTCTCTCCACAGTCTAACAATGGTATCTTTCGGATAAGATCCTGT
>CACLAN010000044.1 GCA_902604905.1 uncultured Alphaproteobacteria bacterium | reverse complement strand
TTTTAAATTTATATTTAATTCCTTAAAATCACTCAGATAATGAAAGGGTTTTCTGTACTTTGTAAAAATTATCGTATTATTATTTGAGGTTACAATCACATTATCATTTTTTAGATAAAATTTATCAATCGAAATAGAAATTTTCTTTTTTGAGAAAGTATCTTTTATGACAATTTTTTTTCTTTTTTTATTTTTTAGCTCTCTAAAAATTTTTTCATTAAAAATTCCTGCAAATAATGTATTCTGTATCTTGTTTTTAAATACGTGCTCTAATACATCAATTCTACTTCCTACTCCTCCAGCTGTTGGATTGTCACCGCTATCGGCTAAAATTGTAAATCTTTTTTTATTAATTACATGAAAAATCCTATTTAATTTATAAGATTGCATATCATAAATCAATTTAAACCTATTATTCCAATAACTTAGTGCTATTTTCTTACATATTCTTTTACCAATATTAACATCTGTACAATTTACAATTGCTGAAGCTGTTGCTCTCTTAGTATCAGCCCAAACATATCCAATAAGTAAATTACAATCATTAATCCCTTTCATTTTATTAAATATATTCAGATTTTTATAAATTTTTTTACATGGATCAACTATTGTTGATGACATTTCACCTGAAACTAAAACTGGTATTTTTTCCCAAATAATATGATTTTTCTTATTTTTTAATATTCCATTTATTAGCATTTTAATTGCCCTTGAATAAGTTTGCTTAACATCAATGTGTGGGGCGGTTTTATAAGCTGCAAAATAATCAATATTTTTTATAATTGTATCAGTCATCTGTCCGTGAAGATCATAAGATAATGATATTTTACAGTCTTTAGATACTTTAGAACGAATTTTTTTAATAAAAAAACCCTCGGGATCACTAATACCTTTGACATACATCGCGCCATGCATGATTAGCAAAATACCATCAATAGGTTTTGATTTTATTAAATCATTTGTGATATTATTAATCGTTTTTATAAAAAATTTTTTATCTACAGGCCCTCCAGGCAAACTTCGATAAAATTTATTTGGTATAAATGTTACATAATCATGTTTGGAGTAAGGGAAATTTATATATTTTAAAAGTTTTTTTTTACTTAAAACTTCGAAATCTTTTTTATTTTGTATTAATGTTGAATAAGAACAACATTCAGTACTAATACCGCAAATAAAAATTTTTTTTTTCATTAATTTAACTTTTAATTAAATCAATTTTGGAAGCTAATATAAAATCATTAACTGATAATCCTTCTATTGCATGTGTGTGTACCATAACTAAACAATAACCCCACCCTAACGAAATATCAGGATGATGACCCTCTTTTTCTGCTACTTCTCCTACTTCATTAGCAAATGATATAGCATTTTTAAAATTGCTAAATTTAAATTTTTTGAAAATCATTTCTTGATTATCATTAACTGACCATTCATTGAGTTCAGACAAAAATTTACTAATTTCTTGATAATCTAATTTAGGAGTGTTCCCATTGCATGGTTCACACTTTCCTGAAGATAAAGGTTTATTCATAAAATCTGGCACCTTGTTGATTTAATTCAATAGAATATAAACTAGTTGTGGCTGTTATGTATAAAATATTCCCTTCCACTCCACCAAATTCTAAATTTGATACTAATTCTGGAACAATAAATTGCCCAATTAATTCGTTTTGAGGATTAAAACATTTAATTGCCTTTCCGGCACTTGTCCAAACATTACCATCTTTATCGCATCTAAAACCATCAGAAAAAAAAGGTTTAAAATCATAAATTAATTTTCTATTCATAGGCATTCCATCAATCATATCATAAACATACAAATGTTTGATATTTTCTCCGGTATCAGCTACATATAATTTTTTTTCATCTGGTGATATCGCAATACCGTTTGGTCTAATAAGGTTGTCTATTATAACTTTTAAAGTTTTTGATTTAGGGTCAAAAGAAAACACATTACAGCCACCATATTCTTGTTCGCCAGGATACCCCTCATAATCTGATAATATACCGTAAGGCGGATCTGTAAACCAAATTGTATCATCCGATTTAACAAATAGGTCGTTTGGTGAGTTAAGTTTCTTACCATTATAACTATCAACTAAAACTTCAACTTCTAAATTATCATTAGTTTTATAAATACATCTTCCTCCATGTGAACAAGAAATTACATTCTCTTCTTTATCAATAGTATTTCCATTACAATAATTTGATGGATTTTTATATTCAGCAACTAAACCATTTGATAACTTTAACATTCTGTTATTTGGTATATCGCTCCAGACCAATGTTTCTAAATGAGGAATATATGCCGGTCCTTCGCCCCATAACATACCAGAAAAAATTTTTTTAACTTCAGTAGACTTTAGATAATTATTAAACTGATCACTATTATCTACATGATCATTATATTTATTTTTATAAGCATAACTTGGATTTCTTGGATCTAAGTCAGCAGGAAACAAATTCTTTTTAGACATATTATACTTCTACACCTTTTTGTTTTTTTTGTTTATCAATTAATTGTTTTGGAAAATTTTTTGCTCTTAATTTAATTTTTGCATCTTTTTCAATTAATTTAATAATACTAGTACTAAATGACCTTTCACCTAAAATTTTCATAGCTAGTTTAAACTTTTTACTTAGATAATTTCCTAGTTCTAATTTCATATTTTTTCCAAGTTTATTAAAAAGATTTATATCTTTATTGACTAGATCCATTGTGAATCCAACATCATAACTACCTCCAAGTATGACCTTTGTTTCTGTTTCATTAACAAAACTATTTCCAGAACTTATTTTTATTGCTTTATAAGTTAAGCCTAAATTTATTTTATTTTTTTTTGCAACACTAAGTGCTTCACCCATACCTACTAAATGTAATGATGCTAAATAATTTGTAATTACTTTTAATGTTGAAGCATTGCCAATTTTTCCACAATATAAAATTTGATGACCAAGCAATGATAAAATTGGGAAACATTTCTTGAAAGTTGATTTTTTGCCTGCAGCTAGAATAGATATATTTCCTGATTTAGCTCTATGCTCTCCTCCAGTAATTGGACATTCTAATACTTTTCCACCTTTAGAAATTACCTTTTTGGATAAGCTAATCATATCATTTTTATCTGTAGTACTCATCTCAATCCAGATATGTTTTTTATTTAAATA
>CACLAN010000043.1 GCA_902604905.1 uncultured Alphaproteobacteria bacterium | reverse complement strand
GATTAACAAAAAGCCCAATTCTGCTTGTTGCTGAAGAAGCTGGGATGGATATAAATATGGAAAAACTTATGAAAATGCATAATCAAAAAACTCCTGTTTCAAAAAAGATACTAGAAATTAATCCAAACCATCCGATGATTGTAAATTTATCTCAAAATTTAACAAAAATTGATCATAAAAAAGCTTCAAATTTAATTTTAGATCAAGCTAATATATTAGATGGTAACATTCTATCAAATCCATCTGCTTACTTAGAAAATTTAACTGAAATATTTATTAAGTAACTGAATTTGTAATTTTATTATTATTAAAAAATTCAACAAACTGATTAGCAACCATTTCTGCTACAATTATTTGTGCTTCATCAGTAGAAGCAGCAATATGTGGAGTTAAAATTATATTATCTAAATTATAAAAACCACTTTCTTCTAAAGGCTCATTTTTAAAAACATCTAATGCGGCGCCTTTAATCTCTTTTTTTTCTAGAGCATTTTTAAGATCATCTTCATCAATTAAATTACCTCTAGCAGTATTGATAATGATGCAATTTTTTTTCATCAATGATAGATGATTTTTATTCATAATGGGGCTACCATCTTTATTGGGTTTACAGTGAAAAGAAATTATATCTGAATCTTTAACAATTTTATCTATAGAACAAGAATAATATTCAGGATAGTTATCCTTAATTGTTTCGAAGTATGAAGAGAATATTGAAACGTGCATTCCCAATACATTAGATATTTCTGCAACTCTTTTGCCTACATTACCAAAACCTACGATACCAATTTTTTTACCTTTAATTTCATTTCCTTTTAATTTCTTTTTTTCCCAAAGACCTTTATGAGTTGTTTTATTTGCAACAGTAATATTTCTTTGTAATGCAAAAATTAAACCAATTGTGTGTTCTGCTGTAGCATTTGTATTTCCTCCTGGAGTATTCATTACGATAATATTTTTATTTTTAGCAGCTTCCACATCAACATTATCTACTCCTGCTCCTGCTCTACCTATAATTTTTAAATTTGAAAGAGTATCAATTAAATCTTTTCGCACTTTAGTTGCAGAACGAATGATTAAACCATCATAGTTATCAATTATTTTTTTTAATTCTTCAGGAGATAAGTTTGTTTTTGTATCAACTGAGATGTTATTCTTTATTAAAATTTCAGAAGCAATATTATCAAGTGAATCTGATATTAGTACTTTAGGCATGTTTAGATTTAATTTCTGAATAAGCCCAATCAATCCAAGGTAAAACTAATTCTACATCTGAAGTTTGAACCGTTCCTCCAGCCCATATTCTAAAAGAAGGTGGTGCTTTGGGATATCCATTACAATCAAATCCAACATTATTTTCAGAGAGTAATTTACATATATCAGCCATTACAGCTCTTTGACCACTTTCATCTTTATTTGTAAACCAGTCTTCAATAATTTTAAAAGTTATTCCAGTGTTTGAGATATAATTATCATCTTTAATTTCAGATAAAAAAGTGACCCAATCTCTCTCATTAATCCATTCTCTAATTTTTTGTAAAGAATTCTGGGATTTAGAAATTAATGAATCTAAACCTCCTTGAGAAGAGACCCAATTTAATGAATCAATGATATCTTCAACACATATCATTGACGGTGTATTTATTGTGTTTCCTTCGAATATACCTTTTATTAATTTCTTATTTTCAGCTAATCTAAATAATTTTGGTACTGGCCAACTAGGTGTAAAACTTTCTAATCTTTCAACAACTCGCGGAGAAATTGCTATCATTCCATGAGCGGCCTCTCCTCCAAGGATTTTTTGCCATGACCAAGTTATAACATCACATTTGTTATAATCTATAGGCATTCCAAAGATTGCTGAAGTAGCATCACAAATGGTTAAGCCTTTTCTGTCTTCAGGTATCCAATCTCCATTAGGAACTTTGACGCCAGATGTTGTTCCATTCCAAGTAAAAATAACATCATTGTCAAAATTGACTTTGGAAAGGTCAGGTAGTTTACCATAATCTTCTTCATGAATATTTAAATTATCTAATTTTAATTCACTAATTGCATCGATTACCCAATCTTTACCAAAATTTTCCCATGCAAGAATATCGACTCCCGTTTTACCTAACAGGCACCACATAGCAGCTTCTAAAGCACCAGTATTTGATCCAGGCATTATACCTAATAAATAATCATCAGGTAATTTTAGAATATCTTTAGATTTATCTATTGCCTCTTTTAGTCTTTCTTTACATTCTACAGATCTATGAGATCTACCAGTTAAAGCATTACTCAAAACAGATATATCCCAACCTGGTCTTTTTGAGGTTGGTCCACTTGAAAAGTTTGGATTGTTAGGTTTAGTATTAGGTTTATTCATATATTTTTTTC
The DNA here is from genome assembly GCA_902604905.1 of uncultured Alphaproteobacteria bacterium. Classification (GTDB taxonomy): domain Bacteria; phylum Pseudomonadota; class Alphaproteobacteria; order HIMB59; genus CACPNW01. The sequence goes on along the minus strand of CACLAN010000043.1, from coordinate 838 downwards.
AAACTCATAAACTACTAAGCCATCTAAAGGTTTTGGATCAAACCATGTTGATTTAGGAGGCATAGTCAAATTTTTATTCGCGATTGTAATAACATCACTTATTGAAGATGGGAAGATAGAAAATGCCACACTATCATTATTTTCATCAACTTTTTTTTCTAAAGCTTCCAAACCATGGCATCCAGCAATAAATCTTATTCTTTCATCGTTATTAACATCAAAAATATTTAAATGTTTTTTGAAAACGAAATTGTTTAAAATATTAATATCTAGTGTATCAACAAAATTATCAGTTTTTAATTCAGTTTTAAAATACAATGAATACCACTTTTTTTCATGATACATTCCAAATTGTTTATTTGATTGAGGTTTAAATGGATTTTTTTCATTTTTTATTTCGAAGTTTTCGGAAAGAATTTCTAAAAACTTTTCTTCACTCAAACCATTTAAATCTTTAACAACTCTATTATAATCAAATATTTTAGCTTCATCACTTGGAAACGCCGCTATCATAAAATCTTCCTGCAAAATATTTTTATTATAATTTAATTCTCCGATAATTTTCATTGCACCCATTCTATGATGTCCATCTGCAATATAAAAATTGTCTACTTCATTTATAAAAACAGAAGATAAGTTTTCGATAAAAGATCGATCAGAAATACACCATAGTTTATGAATAGATTTATCGAAGCTCTCAAAGTCATAGTCTGGAGTATTTGATATAATAGAGGATAACAAATCTTTTATCTTATTATTTTTTTTATATACTACATAGATAGGACCAATTTGTGTTTTTATGTTTAACATTTGTTCTGCTCTTTCTCTCATTCTTGTC
>CACLAN010000042.1 GCA_902604905.1 uncultured Alphaproteobacteria bacterium | reverse complement strand
TACAAAAGATTAATTTTTAAAGACAAGTCTCATAATTATGGGCCTTATTACGATAAAGAATTAAAATATTTAAAAAAAAGAAAATTAAATATTCTTGAAATTGGTGCATGGAAAGGAGCTTCTACTGCAGCGTTTCACAATTTTTTTCCAAATTCTTCAATTTATGCAATTGATATTAACAAAAGAATATTTATGTACAAATCAAAAAGAATTATGTTTTTTAAGCTTGATTATATGAACGATAAAGATGTTAAAAAATTTAGTGAGAGATTTCATAATCATTTTGATATAATAATTGACGACGGAGGTCATTTCAAGAGTCATATTTTGACTAACATTAAGAATTTTTTTAAGTGTCTTAAGGATGACTCCTTTTATATAATTGAAGATTTTGGGCTAAAATTTGATTACCTTAATGATGCAAAAAAAGAATTGAGTATATTTAATATTATAAAAAAAATTAAACTTAAAAAAAATTTTAAAAGCAAAATTCTATCTAAAAGAAATCAAAATTTAATTATCAAAAAGACTAAAAAAATATCATTGTATACCGGTGATTGGATAAGATCAGGAAAAAACGTTTCAGATATTTGTTTTATTAAAACCTATTAACAATTATTTGGTTGCGGGGGTAGGATTTGAACCTACGACCTTCAGGTTATGAGCCTGACGAGCTACCGGGCTGCTCCACCCCGCGATAATAATGTAGTTTATTAATGTTTTACTTAAACTTAGTCAAACTATCAGTGTTTTCAATAAAATTATTTTAGTAAATATTCTGAATTATGTTTGATTTTTTCATTTAATAGCGTGTAAAGATCGTTTATTTTGACAATTCTAGTATTAGAATAAGCGAATTTCTTTATTTGTAAAATGGAATTAGATAATAAGTCTTTGCCGACTGTTTCATATTTTTCTTTTATGGGAAATTTATATTTATATTTATTTATATTGTTATTACGTTCTAAATACTCTTTTAGTGAATTATATTTTACATATTGTTCTGTATAGTCATATTTATTAATAGGATTAAAAAATTTTTTTTTGTACCGATATGGAACCGATATTTCTTCTTCGACATAGTGAAAAAATGTTGATCTAAATAAAACGTCATCGTGAGCACCGCCGAGGAGTATTATATACGAAGGTATTTTGAAACTATTTTTTATTATAATATCAAATACAGAGTGTTTACCAAAACAAGTTTTATAATCACTTTCATTAATTAATTTTTTTTCAAAAGTTTTACTTTTAGAATTATCTAGTATGGATATAGAAAAATTAGGATTAAAATTTCTTTTTACGTTTTTTTGTTTTCTAAAATATTCTGCAAAATTACCACATTCATTACAATCACTATTATTAATATCAAATATTAAATTATTACACCAACTGTATGAAAAGGCAGGAAGAAGTAAACAACCATTAGGTACCAAAAGTTTCAAAGCATTCATTATTCCATCCAAACCATCTTTAAAATAAGCCAAACCTTGAATACCTACATGCAACCATAAAACTGCATTTTCTTCAATTTCAAAATCAGATTTTAAGTGATTATACAAACCTTTTTGATTTGTGATTAGCATTTAGAATTCAACATTCAGTTCAATAATTCCTAATCCTCTATAATAATAGAATTTTACAAAATTACATTCTTTTGTAATTGATTTTTCAAGATCAGTAATTGGAAAACCTAAGTTATTTTTTTTAATATTAAGTTCAAAATTATTATAATCCATTTTAGTAACTGTATAACATGTGTGTGCGTATCCCTTGGGAGAATTTTTAACCCTTCCTTCCTTAACAATAAACTCTATTAATATATTCATAATTTCATAATTAATAAAAAGAATTCTAGTTTTTTGAATAGGATCGTAAATAAATTTTTTTTTATAAGTCTTTTCTAGGAAAATAATGTCTTCCTCTCCGATTATAAAACCCAAATGATGTTTTTTAAATTTATCTAACATATTAATATGTATTAATCTGTCAAAATTACTTATATTCTTTTAGCAATATAATTAATTAAATCAAAATATCTATTACCTGAATTTTCATTATCAAAATAACTAAATAAATATAAGTTATCGTTTAATATTTTAGCGTTTTCTCTAACAATTTCAGATGAATATGATGAAAATTTAGTTTTTTCAGGCCCATTATCTTTATTAATTATCTTATACAATCCATGATAATGTTCTTCTTTTAATTTATTAGTTAAAAAAGTTATGAAATCATCAATCTTGATATTTTTCTTCAACTTAAATCTATAATCAATTATTGATGGCCCATCGAAAGGAATTAGAGTGTAATTAACCTTAAAATTATTTTCATCAAGAAAATCTAAAAGTAAAATTCCAGATCTTTCTAAAGTACAAAACTTCCTTTGCAATGTATTAAAGTTTTTTAGTTTGTAGTTTTGAATATTGTGAATTACATTCGTATCTGAATTTAAAATTCCAAACTCTTTATTGATAATGTTTGCCAAAGGCACATAAGCATTAACCGTACATGAGCCATATGAAATAACTCTACTAGATTGATTAAATTTATCATGATTAAAACCATAGATTAAAGTTTGATCGGCATCCCAAGCGGTTGCAGATATTATAACTAATTTTGTTGATCCATTGGCAAAATTATTACAATCTTTTTTTGAATTATATTTTCCCGAGCATTCAAGAAATAATTCGGGCTCTCCCAACCATGATAAATTTTCAATTAAATCGTTGGTAAATAAAATATCAAATGAAACACCTTTAGAGTCTAGGAATGTTATTTTATCATTTGATTTTGAAATTTTAAATTCATCAAATTTTACATAATTATCATTTGTAATAATATCATAACATCCATTTATGTCTAAAGTTTCATCATTTATATAATTTATAATAAAGTCAGAATTTGAATTTTTACTCAACCAGTATTTCAAAAAGTGTAAAGTAAATCGTCCAAACCCATTTATGCCTGCTATTTTTTTTTTCATTAACTAAATAGATTAAGATGTTCTCTTATTTTTTTTCTGCTAATTTTTTTTGATGGTGTTTTTGGAAGTTTTTTCCAGAACACTATATCAGAAGGTAATTTATAATTAGAAAGCTTACTTTTGCAAGCTAAAATTATTTTTTTTCTTAAATCATCTTGCTTTATTGCATTTACAGCAACTACAACTGCTAATATTTTTTCACCATGTCCTTCATCATAAACGGGAACAACTGCACATTCTATTACACCATCTACTGAATGAATCACTTCCTCAATTTCAGCTGGTAAAATATTAATGCCAGATTTAATTATAAGATCTTTTTTTCTATCTAAATACCAATATTTATTATCTCTGAACTCACATATATCTCCTGTATAAAACCAACTATCTTTTACAACTTCTTTGTATAATTCATTATTTTGATAATAATTTATAAAAACATTTTTTCCTTTTATCATCATTTCACCATCTTTATTTAACCTACATTTATTTACACTTAATGGATTTCCTATACTTCCAGGTTTCCAATTCTTTTCTAACGGATTGTCTAAATGACTTGGTCCAGTTTCAGATAAACCATAAAGATTAGCAACTTTTACATTATATTTTTTTATAAATTCTAATTGGGAATTTAAAGGTAGAAAAGATGATCCGCATCCTATAAATTAATTTTATCATTATTTAAATTCAATTTATTTAAAATAAATAAAATAGTTGGAACTATCTGAGTGTATGAGATTTCATATTCAGATAATATATTAAAAAAATTAT
>CACLAN010000041.1 GCA_902604905.1 uncultured Alphaproteobacteria bacterium | reverse complement strand
ATTACTAGTTTTTGTTTTAGCAATTGGATATTTTATTACTCCTGAATTAGTAGGAGGTAAAGATGGAAAATTGATTGGTCATTGGATTGCTTATCATCTTAAAACAACATTAAACTGGGGCTTATGCGCTGCTTTAGGTGCAATTCTTCTTGGTGTAATGCTAATATTTTATTGGCTATATAATAAAATAGTTGGCATAGACAATATTAAGTTAGGATAATTTATGGCACTACCAAGTTACGCAACTCCAGTACAAAGAACTTACTACTACGGCTATTTATTTTTTTGCGCAGTAGTTTTCTTTTTTTTAATTGCACCTTTATTTGCTATTATTCCAATATCTTTTAGTGTTTCACCCTTTATGGTTTTTACAGAAGGAATGCTTGCTTGGCCTCCAGATCCAGAAGCATGGTCTTTAAGATGGTATAAAAATATGATCGGTGATTGCAGTGCAGATGTTGTTTCTTCTACTGTTCCTTGTTCAACAAAATGGATGAAAGGTACAGTAAATAGTTTTTACATTGGTACCATAGCAACTGTTATTGCCACTGCGTTAGGTACATTAGCTGCTTTAGGTTTGAGTAGACCTCATATGCCATACAAAGGATTAATAATGGCAATCTTAATTTCACCAATGATAGTCCCATTAATTATCACAGCTGCAGGTATGTTTTTCTTTTATGCTAGAATAAACCTAGTTTATACATTTACAGGTGTAATTCTTGCACATGTTGCTCTTGCTACACCTTTTGTAGTAATCACTGTAACGGCAACATTAGTTGGTTTCGATATGAATATGGTAAAAGCAGCACAAAGTCTTGGCGCAAAACCAATTAGAACTTTTTTTAAAGTCATTATGCCATTAATTTTACCAGGTATTATATCAGGAGCTTTATTTGCTTTTATTACATCTTTTGATGAAGTTGTTATAGTTATGTTTATGGCAAGTATTGATCAGTTAACTATTCCAAAACAAATGTGGGCTGGAATACGTCAAGAAATAAGTCCCGTTATATTATGTATGGCAACATGCTTAGTTTTACTCTCAATCTTTTTACTAACCACAGTTGAGCTACTTAGAAGAAGGTCTGAAAGACTCAGAGGTATTAAAGCTCGATAGATAAGTGAAGAACATTGCTGTTATTGGTGCTGGCATAGTTGGTATATGTAGCGCATATTTTTTAAAAAAATCTGGATTTAATGTAACTTTAATTGACAGGGAGCAACCTGGCTCAATGACAAGTTTTGGGCATGCTTGTACTTTTGCAGACTATGCAAATGTTCCTGTAAATTATCCTGGATTGATTTGGGATATACCATCAATGCTCTTAAGAAAAGATGGACCTTTGGCAGTTGATTTTTTTTATATTTTAAAGAACTTGCCTTGGGCAATAAGTTTTTTAAAAAACTGTAAAAAGGAAAAAGTTAATGAAATTGCAAACTCTCTCACCAACCTATTAAAACATTCACAAATATCTTACGATGAAATTTTTCAAGATGTAAATGTAAAAGAATATATTAGCTATGAAGAAAATCTTTATCTTTTTGATTCAAAAAAATCTTATGAAAATTATGAATACGCAAACATTATTAGAAAAAATAATAATGTTAAAGTTAGAAATTTAAATAAAGATGAAGTTAAAGAATTAGAACCAAATTTAGCCAATGTTTATTATTCTGGGCAAATCTTTACTGGATCGAGACACACAACAAATCCATTAGCAATAAGTACTAAAATTTTTGAAAAGTTTTTAGAACTAGGCGGTGTTTACATAAATCAAAATATAAAAAATTTAAAACAGAAAGAAAAAAATATTGAATTATTTTTAGAAAATAAAAAACTTTATTTTGATAAAATAATTGTAAGTGCTGGTGCTTGGTCAAATCAAATTGCAAATAAGCTTGGAGATAAATTTCCTCTTGATACCGAAAGAGGGTATCACCTTTTATTTGAAACTGAAGAGAAATTAATAAATCGTCCTGTTGCTTGGTCTGAATCTGGATTTTACCTAATACAAATTCATGATGGTATAAGAGCTGCTGGTACAGTTGAAATAGCAGGTTTAAATAAACCTGCTAATAAAAAACGTCTTGAAATGATAGAAAGACAATCAAGAAAGGTTCTGCCTCAATTGAAAGAAGTAAGATCAACATGGATGGGTAGAAGGCCTACCTTGCCAGACTCATTACCTGTTATTGGAAAGTCTCACAAAAATAATAATGTCATTTATGCGTTTGGACATCAACATATTGGTTGGACTTTAGGAGCTGTTACAGGAAAAATTATTGATAGTTTATCAAAGGATCAATTACCGAATATAGATATTAGTGCTTATTCTCCTAGCCGATTTTAACCTAAACTAATTCCAACATTTTTGACTTGAAGATAAGATTTAAGTCCATCAACTCCTTTTTCACGGCTATACCCTGATTGTTTATAGCCTCCAAAAGGTGTTGCATGATTTCCGGTGAACCATTTATTTACATATACTTGACCAGATTCTAATTTGCTTGCAGTCCAAGATGCTTTTTTAAGATCTTTTGTAAAAACTCCAGCACCTAAACCATACTCAGTATCATTTGCAATTTTAATTGCTTCTTCTTGATCCTCATATTCAAGAACAGACAGCACGGGACCAAAAATTTCTTCTCTGGCTACAGTCATATTTTGTTTAACATTGTTTAGAACAGTTGGTTCCATAAAATATCCTTCACGCTCTAATCTTTTTCCACCATATGCTGCATCTGCTCCTTCTTGGATTCCTGATCTTGCGTAACCTTCAACTTTTTGTAGTTGATTTTCTGATATAACAGGAGTTAGGTCTGTATCTTTTTCTATACCAGGCCCAATTTTTAAAGATTTACTCATATCAACAAGCTTATCTACTAATTCATCTTTGATAGATTTATGAACTACCAATCTAGACATTGCTGTACAAATTTGTCCTGCAACACTAAATATTCCTGAACGTGCACTTTCCAGGACTTCATTTAAATCAGCGTCAGGGTATACAATACCAGCTGACTTACCACCTAATTCAACAACAGCAGGAATAGCTTTATCTGCACAAGCATGAAGTATCTTTTTTCCAGTTGCGACTGAACCTGTAAATACTACATGATTTACATCTTCATGAGATACAAGATAAGATCCTGCTTCATTTCCATATCCACAAATTATGTTTATTAAGCCTTCTGGTACATCAGCATTTTGTATTGCTCTTGCAAAAATTGTTGCGGACAAAGGAGTTAATTCTGCAGTTTTAATAATTGTTGAATTTCCTGTAGCAAAAGAACAAGATAGTGATCTTCCAATCATAGATAATGGAAAATTCCATGGTACAACATGAGCTGATACACCAAATGGCTCTAAAACTGTGTAATCAAAAACATTTTTTGCAACAGGTATTGTTTTACCCTCAAGTTTATCAGTTAAGCCTGCATAATAATCAAACATATCTGCTACATCATTGAATTCTTTAATTGCTGAAGCTATATTTTTTCCATTTTCATAACAAAGAAGTTCCCCACCTTCTTTTGAAACTTTTCTTGTCTCTTCAGCTATTTTTCTCATTAGTTTTGCTCTTGAAAGCAAAGGCATATCTACAAGAACTCTGCTGTTATAAGAATTCTTAGCTGCTTCTACTGCAAGATCAACTTCATTTTTTTTTGCACATGAAATTTCGCCAATGATTTTACCATTTGAAGGATCATCAACCTTTATTGTTTCTTTGGACTCACTTTCAATCCATTTATTATTTATAAAATTCTTATATTTTTCCATTTTCTGGGTTTTTTGATTAATTATTTTTGTTTCATTCTTTATCATTTAG
>CACLAN010000040.1 GCA_902604905.1 uncultured Alphaproteobacteria bacterium | reverse complement strand
ATTAAATGAGTCTCTAAAGAAACTTACAACATAATAGTAAGGATTATATAGAAGTATAGCTTTTAAATTATCAGGAAGATAATTAATTGAAAAAAAAGGTTCCTGATAAAAAATTTATAGGTGCAACAAAAAAGCTTGAAAATGTACTTTGTGAATCCCAAGAATTAAAAATTATTCCTACGAAACATCCTAGACAGGAAAAGAATATTATAACTAAAAATAGGTAATAAAAAAAATAAAAAAAATTAAAAATTTCAATATCTATTAAAAAAGTAAATATTAAAAAATTAAATAATGCTAAAATAATTCCAATAATAAGAGATGTGAATATTAAAGATATTAATATTTCAATCCTATAAATAGGTGCCATTAACCAATCATCTAAAGAACCAATTTGCTTCATATGAATTAAAGTAGCAGATGAATTATCGTAACTTTCCTGAGCAACGATCATAATAATTAATCCAGGAGCAATAAATTCAACAAAAGATCCAGAATCTATAGATAGTGAATAATAATTCTCTACTGTTAGAAATACCGAAATAAATAATAGATTTGTAGTGAGGGGAGCTAATAGTGAATAATGATATTCGTGAAAAAATTCTCTAAGTCTTGAAGCAACAATTGTGTAAATTGCACTTAAGTTAAACATTAAAAAAATTTTGTTTTTTATTTTGAAAAATATTTCTTAACTAAATCTACCCAAAAGTTTACACCAATAGGTAGTAATTTATCATTAAAATCATACTTCGTTGTATGAAGACTTGCTGTATGATCTTCATCTCCCTGACCAATAAATAAATATGAACCTGGTTTTTCCTCTAATAAATAAGAAAAGTCTTCACCTCCCATACAGGGATCTATATCAGTTTGTACGTTATCCTCACCTACAAGATCTTTTGCAACTTGCGAAGCAAAGATGGATTCTCTTTTTGAATTGTATGTTGGCGGATATTTGTTAGTTAAATCAAACTTAATTTTTACTTCTGCTCCATGTGCCTTTGCTATGCCTTCTGTTATTTCATTGATTCTTTTTTCAACATAAGATCTTGTTTTTTTTTTAAATGTTCTAATAGTTCCTCCAAATGTGGCTTCATTACTTATTACATTATGAGCGCTACCTGCATTTATTTTAGTTATACTTACTAATGCTTTATCGACCGGATCAATTGATCTACTTACAATAGTTTGAATTGAATTAATTATTTGACTGGCAATTACGATTGGATCTATAGTTTGATGTGGCATTGCAGCGTGTCCTCCTTTTCCGTAAACTGTTATATCAAATTCATCAACAGCTGCCATCATAGGACCATTATTTACTCCAAAAGTTCCTAATGGAGTATCTGGCCAATTATGAAGAGCATAAACTTCATCTATCTTAAAATCTTTGAACATTCCATCTTCAATCATTTTTTTCCCACCTGCAAAGCCTTCTTCACCAGGTTGAAAGATAAAATAAACCTTTCCATCAAAATTATTATTTTCACTTAAATATTTAGCTGCGCCAAGCAACATAGTAGTATGGCCATCATGGCCACAACCATGCATCATTCCTTCTTTAATTGATTTATGTTCAAAATCATTTTTTTCAGTCATTGGTAATGCATCAAAATCTGCACGTAATCCTATTGTTTTTTCACTATTATTATTTTGTCCTTCAACCCAAGCCACAATACCTGTACCTGCATACCCATCTTTAAAATCAATATTAAATTCTTTAAGTTTATTTTTAATATATTTTGATGTTTCATATTCTTGAAGGCCTATTTCTGGGATTTTATGAAGATCTTGACGCCATTCTGTCATTTGATCTTGCATTTGATTTATACTATTTAAAACTGGCATTATAATATTCCAAAGAAACCTTTTTTATTAAATTTTTCTTCGCATTGTTTTAGTTGTGTATTAAACATCTTAGTATTTCTTTCTACATTTTTAGCAACATCAATCAACCAATCTTTACTTTTAAATGTCTCTTTCGACCATCCATTTTGGCCTTCATGGTATGCCAAATATTGATTATAGTAATCATTTTTTGAAATTCCAACCATATTTTGCGACTGCGTTGTGTACCAACCAATAAAATCTGTTACATCTTTAAAATTCGCCCTTGATGCATTTTGATTTCCAGTTTTATTCTTATACCAATCCCAAGTAGGATTTGTTATTTGCGCATAACCAAAAGCAGTTGATGGTCTAGAAGTTGGTATTAAACCCAGAAATTTTTTTCTTTTCGGTTTTGCAAATTGGGTAAAAGATGATTCTTGTTTTATAACTGCTAATTGGAATGCAATTGGGGTATTCCATTTATCGTAAGAATTTTTAGTTGCTTTATACCAGCTTTTCTTTTCATCAAAAATTATGCAACTATCAGCAGTATTTGTTAACTGATTTGAAGTACACGCATATAAAAATAACAATGTAATGCACAATATTTTTAAAAAATTATCAAATTTCATTAAAAATCTAAATACCATAACTTTTACTTATATAGTCTTAAATGTGGCAAAAAATTATTGCTTACTATTGAATAATAGATATGAATGCTTAAATTTCAAAAATGACAGAAAAAACTAGAGAAAATTTAACATTTCAAGCTGAAGTCAGTAAGCTTTTAGATCTTGTTGCTAATTCTCTTTATAGCGAAAGAGAAATATTTCTAAGAGAACTAATATCTAATTCTGCTGATGCCTGCGAAAAACTAAGATATCAATCTCTCTCCAAAAAAAATCTTCTGAAAGATGAAAAGGATTTAAAAATTAATATCAGAGTTTCAAAAAAGAAAAAAATCATTGAAATTGAAGATAACGGAATTGGAATGTCTAAAAATGAACTTATTGATAATCTAGGAACTATAGCGAGATCAGGAACTAGTAAATTTATTGAAGCAATGAAAAATAAAAAAAGTAATGATATTTCTGCAATTGGTCAGTTTGGTGTTGGTTTTTATTCATCATATATGGTTGCAGATAATGTTGAAGTGCTTTCTAAAGATGCTGAAAATGAAGAAACAAATCTTTGGTCTTCTAATGGAAAAGAAAGTTATACTATAGAAGAAGCTAAAAAAGATAAAAGAGGCACTTGTATAACTCTAAATATAAAGAAAGATGCCGATGAATTTTTAGATTCATTTCGTTTAAGATCAATTATATCAAAATACTCAAATTATATTCCTTTTCCAATTTATCTTAAGGACCTTGATGATAAAGAAAAAGAAGAAAAAATAAATGAAGGTAGTCCATTATGGCTAAAAGATAAAAAAAATATAAAAGAAGAAGATTATAGGCAATTTTATAATAATATTTCATTTAATTTTGATGATCCCTTAAAAACTATCCATTATAACGCTGAGGGTGTTATAAGTTATAAGGCTTTACTTTATTTTCCTACAAATCAACCTATGGATTTATTCAATGCTGATAGGAAAAATAAAATAAAATTATACGTTCAAAAAGTTTTTATCACTGATGATTGTGAAGACATAATTCCTAATTGGTTACGTTTTATTCCAGGAGTAGTCGACTCACAAGATATTTCTCTCAATATAAGTAGGGAAATGCTTCAAAATAATCCGATAATTACAAAAATAAAAAAAGGTATCACAAATAAAATTTTAACTGAAATTGATAGCTTAGCAAAAAAAGAAAAGGGTAAATTTGAGACATTTTGGAATAACTTTGGTCCTGTTCTAAAAGAAGGGTTATACGAACATAATGATCATCATGAAAAAATCCTACCGCTATTAAGGTTTGAAAATTCTTTAAATGATAAAAAAATATCTCTTGAAGAGTACACTAAATTAATGGCTAAAGATCAAAAAGAAATTTATTACTTTGCTAATACTGATAAGGATCATATTAAAAACTCCCCTCAGTTAGAAGTTTTCACTGATAAAAAGATACCAGTTATGTTTATGGTTGATGCAGTAGATGAGTTTTGGATACA
>CACLAN010000039.1 GCA_902604905.1 uncultured Alphaproteobacteria bacterium | reverse complement strand
TTTTTGGATTAGCTGCTTGTTTTGGTAACACAGTAGCAATGGGAATACCTCTTATGTATGCAGTTTTGGGTCCAATAAATACAATTCCTTATATGATATTAGTTTTTTTTCATGGTATTGTTCATTTTAGCTATACTGTTATTATAATAGAAGTTTATAGAAATAGACAAAAAAGCATTGTCGAAATTTTTTATCAAATATTATTAGGTATAATTAAAAATATTGTACTTTTTGGAATGATAATTGGTATCATTCTTAATTACTCTAATCTTATTGTTCCATCTATTATGAAAGAGCCCTTAGATATTTTTGTAAACTTTGCTCTTCCAATGGTTCTCATTTCTTTAGGTCTTGCATTAGGAAATTTTAAAATTAGAGAAAATATTTATGGCGCAATACTATTAACTATCTTAAAAAATTTTATTCACCCTACAATTGCATTTTGTTTAGCGAATTTTATACTAGAGCTTGATAATCTCTTGGTAATTATTGTTACTATGGCCGCAGCTTTACCAAGTGGGTCTCAGTCATATTATTTTGCATACAGATATAACTCACTAAAGGCTGTAGTTTCTTCAAATGTAGTATTAAGTACTTTTGTTAGTTTTTTTACACTGTCTTTATTATTAGTATTTTTTGATATTACGTAGATTGAGAAATAAACGATTGTATTCTCTCTTTTTTATCCATAGTTTTAACACTAAAAGGAAAAATCTCTAACATCTTATCATATACATCAATTGCCTGTTGAAACTGGCCCTGATGAATAAAAATTAAACCCATTCCATCAAGTGCACCAAAATGTCTTGGTTCTAATTCAAGAGTTTTAATGATGTCTTTCATAGATTGATCAAAATTACCCATCATAAAGTGAACTGTAGCTCTTTTGTTCCAACCTTCTGCAAAATTAGGATCTTCTTCAATTAAATTATTAAAAAATCTAATTGCTAGTGGATAATTTCTTAAATTCATAGCTTGAATACCCTTCTCAAAATATTCAATTACTTTTGGATCATCAACTTCATACCATATATTCCAAATGTCAGATATTAAATCTCTTATTTCATCCTGATTCTCAGTCTCATTTAATTTTTTAAACAAATTGTTTAGCCGCGGATCATTTTGATCTGCTAATGCTATCTTACTAGCAAACAAAAGAATTATACTGATAATTAATATTTTAAAGATAACTCTCATATTTAAATGATTTTTCGGATAGATTTCTTTTCTTTTCATGCTTTCTCGTTCTTCCTGTTACTCTAGTTCTCCACAACTTAAATGATCTAGGTTTCAGATTTGTTCTCATTATTTTTATAACCTCTGATTCGGTTACACCGTGAATTCTTTTTATTTTTTCAAAAGAGGTTTTATCGCACCAGGCTAATTTAATAATATTTTCTATGTTCTCGTGCATATTATGAATATAGTTCTCTATTAATTAAATTCTAAAAAAAATGATTGATTTGTATTCATCACCTACCCCTAATGGTCGAAAAATTAGCATAATGCTTGAAGAATTAGGTGTAGATTTTAATCCTATTTTAATAAATTTAGATAAAAAAGAGCAGTTTAGTGAAGAGTTTTCAAAAATATCTCCTGCGAATAAAATTCCTGTAATTGTAGATAATGATAACAACCAAACAGTATTCGAATCCGGGGCTATCCTTCTTTATCTGGCAAAAAAATATCATAAATTTCTAAATAAAGATAAGTATTGGGAAATAATACAATGGGTTTTTTTTCAAATGGCTTACGTTGGGCCAATGCTAGGCCAGGCTCATCAATATTTATTTTATCATCCTGGTAAAAGCAAATTTGCAGAAGATAAAACAAAAGGCTATGCGCAACATATATATTCAATTTTGGATAAAAGACTTTCTAAACAAGAATATTTTTCGGATACCTATTCAATAGCTGATATTTCAATTTGGCCTTGGACAGCTCGTTATGAAAGACATCAAATAAATTTGCATGATTATCCAAATGTGTTGAGATGGTATAAACAAATATCAACAAGACCTGCTGTTATTAAAGGATATAATTCTGTAGGTGAATTTTATGAAATCCCTCAACCTTAAGCGTTGTAAAATAAAACTGAGCCTGCAGTCATAATTAAAAGGATTGCTAAAAACCATTCAACAATTTTTTTTAATTTTTCATTATTAAGATATTGTCTAATAACACTTCCTCCATATGCCCATATACTAATGGAAGGAATATTAACTACTGTAGACATAATAACCATAAATAGTGTTCCAATTATTATATTTTCATCTTTTGGATAATATAATGTTACTGCAGTTGAACAGATTATCCAAGCTTTTGGATTTACAAATTGAAACAAAATTGCTTCATGATATTTTAATGGCCTTGATCTATCTTCAGTCTTTGAAATATTTAAAGACCCAAACATTTTATACGCTAAATAAAGAATGTAGCCTGCGCCAAGATATCTTAAAATATCATAAAGTATAGGATAGGTAATAAATAAAGATCCAAGACCTAGACATACAAGTGCTAATTGCAAACCATGACCAGAGGGGATACCAAAAATATTAGGTATAGATCTTATAAATCCAAATTTAATGCCTGATGCAGTTAAGATACTATTGTTTGGGCCTGGTGTTACGTACATAATAAAATTATACACTGCTAAAGCAGCTATTAATTCCCATGAAATCATTTTTTAATCTCTAAAATTTACAAATTGGACTGGTATACCTATCTTCGCATCCTCAATAAGCTTCATTACACTTTGTAAATCATCTTTTTTCTTTCCTTCAACACGAAGTTCATTCGCATTGATCTTTACTTGAACTTTTAATTTAGAACTTTTGACATCAGAAGTAATTTTTTTACACAGGGATTGCTCAATTCCTTCTACTAATTCATACGTCTGACGAATTTTATTTCCACCAGCTTTTTCCATATCATTTTTTTTTAAACATAAAGGATCAACTTTTCGTCTAACAAAATGAGTAACGAGCATGTCGTTTACTTGACCAGCTTTCATTTCATCATCGGTAATAACAACTATAGTATTTTCTTTTTTTTCAATTGAAGTATCTGATCCTTTAAAATCGTATCTTGTAGTAATTTCTCTTGTCGCATTTCCTAGTGCGTTATCAATTTCTTGATGATCTAATCTGTTTACAATATCAAAACTAGGCATTTATTTAGTTTATTACATCGTCATTTATATCTGGCAACTGTTTTTTAGTACTTAATCTTCCTAATTTTTTCATCTTTTCTACTTTTTTAGTCAAACTTCCTGAACCATCTTGCAATCTTTGTTTAGCTTCATCCATTTTTGATTTAGCTAAATCTATTGACTGATTAGCTTTTACAAACGACTCATATACACTGACTGTTTTATCATAAATATCCGATGCAGCTGATGCTATATCTTTTATTGTTTTAGATTGTTTATCAACCCGCCACATATTTTCTACAGCTTTAAGTAAAAAGGGTAAAGTTGATGGACCAACAATAATTATTTTATTGTTCCATGAATCCTCGATAAGTTTATTTGCCTCATTATATAAAGTAAGTAATGCTGGTTCTATTGGAACAAACATTAAAACATTATCAATTGTATTGATTCCATATATTTTTGAATAATTATCTTTACTCAAACTTCTAATCGAAGTTTTTGTTGAATCCAAAAATTTTTTCAAAAATATCTTCTTTTGTTCATTGTCATTTGTATTAGAATAATCATGCCAAGAATCTAAGGACACTTTTGAATCTATAATTATGTGTCTATTACCTGGCATATGAACAATTACATCAGGTTTTTGTAAATTACCATCTTCATCTCTAAAAGTTTTTTGAGTTGAGTACTCTTCTCCTTCTCTTAAACCAACACTATCTAAAATATTTGTAAGTACAAATTCTCCCCAAGGACCTTGTTGAAGCGCACCACCTCTAATTAATGTATTCTCAATTCTATCTTGAGCTAAATTAAAATTTTGTAAAGATTGCTGAATTGATTGCATGTGATTTTTTAAGGAAGTAAGATCAGTATCATCTTTTATTTCAGAACTTTTTGTTTTGCGAAGAAAAAATAAAATTGATAAAAAACCAACTCCAGATAAAAAACCAATAATGAAAACAAATATAAGATTTTCAAACATCACAAATTAGATAAAATATAAATATATTATCAAATATCTAGCAATTTTCCCAATAGATACAAATATTAAAAAAAAAGTAATATTATATTTTAGTGTGCCTGCTGCAAATGCGATTGGATCTCCAATAATAGGCACCCATGAAAATAATAATGACCATTTTCCATACTTTTTGAAAATTTCTCTAGCTTTCTGTAATAAATATTTATTTACTGGAAACCAAGGTTTCTTAATAAGAAAATTTACAAAGTAACCACATATCCAACTGATTAGAGAT
>CACLAN010000038.1 GCA_902604905.1 uncultured Alphaproteobacteria bacterium | reverse complement strand
ATATTTTTAACTAAAAGATTATGATCTGACCATTTCCATTCGCTAAACTCTGGATTTACAGTATCAATATTAATTTGAGTTTCATCACCATTAAATCTGAAGGCAAACCATTTTTGTGTTTGACCAATATATTTTTTACCCCAGGGTAATTTTGCTAATGTTTCTCTAGGAATATCGTAATTTATCCATTTTTTGGACTCTTTGATCATAATTGCATTCTTAGTACCTATTTCTTCTAACATTTCTCTCCAAACTGCTTCTTCTGGATTTTCATTTTCATCTATACCACCTTGAGGCATCTGCCAATATCCACTTGGATGATCTAATCTTCGTCCTACCAAAATTTGATTTTTTGCATTGAGAATCATCATTCCCACACATTTTCTATATTTTTTTTGCATTACTACTCTTGAGTTTCATTAAAGAGACTTACACCTTGCACAAGATCAAAAGCTCTTCGAAGTTGATAATCAATTTCTAATCGTTTTTCAAACTCACTTAAATCATTATCTTCATTTTCTTCTACACCTTCTTCATTATTTTTATCAAGCGAGTCTTTTAGATCTGATTCAGAAAATCTTTTATAATTAAAAGATTCAAATTCCCCTTGTTCTATGATTATATCTGGTACAATACCCTTACCTTGGATTGACTCACCTGAGGGAGTATAATATCTTGCGGTCGTTAGTCTTATACCAGTTAAATTATCACTATTTGAAACTTGAAAGGGAATTATTGTTTGTACTGATCCTTTACCAAAAGATTGTGTGCCTATAATGATTGCTCTTTTATGATCTTGAAGTGCGCCTGCAACAATTTCAGAAGCAGATGCGGAACCGCCGTCAATAATTACAACAAGTGGTTTTCTATTAGTTCTATCAGATTTTTTTGCACGATATCTTCTTATATCTTTTTTATCTCTACCTCTTGTTGAAACTATTTCTCCTCTTTCCAAGAATATATCTGTTACTTTAACTGCTTGGGTAAGAAGACCTCCTGGATTAGATCGTACATCTAAAACATAACCCTTTATTTTATTTTCTTTTTCGATTTTCTTTATAGCGTCTAGAAGACCACTTTCTGTTTGTTCATTAAAAGATGTAATTCTCAAATATCCTATATTGTTAAGCACTTCACTTTTTACTGATCTAATTTTGATATAATCTCTGATAATTTCAATCTCAAAAGGTTCAGTATTTGCTCTCGAAATAGTAATTACTATTGGCTCACCTTTTTTGCCTCTCATTAATTCAACAGCTTCATTTAACGTAAGCCCAAACACGGGTGTTTCCTCTATTTGAATGATATAATCACCAGCAAGAACTCCAGCTTCATATGCTGGTGTATCCTCTATCGGAGCAATGACTTTCACAAAACCTTCTTCCATGGTAATTTCAATACCTAATCCACCAAATTTACCCTCTGTATCCATTTGCATTTCTTGAAATACCTCTTCATTCATAAAACCAGAATGAGGATCTAAGCCTGACAACATTCCATCAATTGCTTTTTCAATTAATTCTTGATCGGTAACCTCTTCCACGTAGGAAGATCTTACCCTGTCGAATACTTGTCCAAATAGATCTAAATATTTATATTTTTCTTCGTCTAAAGAAGATCCATATGTTTTAGGTGCAAGAAGTGTAATGAGGGTGAACAGTAGTATTACTTTTAAAAATAAATTTTTTGAAATTATCATATATTTTAAGCTAGTTTAGTTTGTGAAGAATCAAAGCTTACTTCCCATAATTTTTCTAATGCATATAATTCTCTAATTTCTTGTCGAAACAAATGAACAATGATCTCACCTGCATCAACAATTATCCAGTCACATTGAGGTCTTCCTTCAGGATTCGGACAATTTATCCCTGCCTTTTTTAATTTTTTGACCATTTCGTCTGCTGTCGCATCTGAATGTCTAGTTGATCTACAAGTAGCAATCACAAAGGCATCAGCAACAGATGACTTATTAGATAAATCAATTACTTTTATATCTTCAGCTTTTGCATCACTTAGTATTGATACAATATTTTCTGTCAATGAAGTAATTTTAATAATATTTGCCTCTTAATTTATTTCTTTGATTTCTAATTTCAGATGATGAAATTTTAATTTCATTATTTTGTATCAAAGTCCATGCAGGAATTTTTTTTGAAAAATATTCTATGTCTTGAGCTTTATATTTATTATGAATAAATTTTTTTGCTGCAACACTTTTCAAAGCATTTGTATTATATCCATGTCTTCTAAAAATAACAATAGAGATAATATGAAAAATTGATTGCCATTTTTCCCATTCGTGGAAATTAACTAAATTGTCTGCACCCATTAACCAAAAAAATTTAATATTTTTATAATATTGAATTAGAAATTTAATTGTTTGATAAGAATATCGAGACTTAATTTTTTTTTCTACCTCTAATATTTTTATAGGAAAATTTTTTGTGATTTGTTTACAATTTTGTAATCTTTCTTCGTATGTTGCGGGTTTTGAAATCTTTAGAGGATTCTGAGGTGTAACTAACCACCAAATTTCATCAAGTTGTAATACTTTTTTAGCTTCATTGGAAATAAATAGATGCCCGCGATGTGGTGGATCAAAAGATCCTCCAAGAAGTCCAATCTTTTTCAATTAGGGTCTTTCCTGGCCATTGCCATTAACTACATATTTAAATGTTGTTAAATGTTTTGTTCCCACTGGTCCTCTTACATGTATTTTGTCAGTTGAGATTCCTATCTCAGCACCAAAACCAAATTCACCACCATCCGCAAATTGCGTAGATGCATTTTTAAGTATTATTGCGCTGTCAATTTTATTATAAAATTTTTCAAAGGTTTTTTCACTTTCTGTAATTATACTTTCCGTATGTCCAGAAGAATAATCATTTATATGTTTAACTGCTTCCTCAACACCAGAAACAATTTTTACTGATAAAATTTTATCTAAATATTCTAATGACCAATCTTCTTCACTGGCAGTTTTAAAATCAGTATCTAAAGATTGAATATATTCATCACCTCGAATTTCACAATTTACTTCTTTTAGAGGTTTTAATATTTTCATTGCTTCATCTTTAATTTCTTCATCAATTAAAAGTGTTTCTGCAGCACCACAAATTTCAGGACGCCTCATTTTACTATTAAAAACCACTTTTTCTGCAATACTTAAATCAGCATCCTTATCTACATACACATGACATATACCGTCTAAATGTTTGATGACAGGAATCTTACTTGCTGAATTAATTTTTTCAATCAAACCTTTACCACCTCTAGGAATAATTACATCAACATAATCTCTCATACTAAGTAAATGATCAACCGCTTCTCTTTCAGGTGTATTAATCATTTGAACACAATGTTCGGGGAGGCCAGCTTCCGTGAAAGCATTTGTAATATTATTTACCAATTCTTTAGAGGAATGAAAACTATCACTACCACCCCTTAAAATTATACAATTACCAGATTTTATGGAAAGACAAGAAGCATCAACAGTGACGTTTGGTCTGGATTCATAAATTACACCTAATACACCAAGCGGTGTTGAAATTTTACGAAACTGCAATCCATTAGGTCTTTCCCATTTTTCTAGTGTAATACCAATAGGATCTGGTATTTCAATTATATCTTCAATTGATGTAATTAATCCATCAATTGATTTTTCTGTTAATGTAAGTCTATTCATTAAAGGTTTAGCTAAAGATTTTTTTTCTCCATTTTCTAAATCTATCTTATTAGCCTCAAGAATTTTATCTCTGTTTTTATCTAAATTTTTAGTGAGTTTTGTTAAAGCAAGATTTTTTTGGTCGCTGCTGCAAACCTTCATATTTAGAGAGGCAGTTTTTGCTCTTTTGCCTAATTCAATAATATTATTTTCAATACTCATGCAGAAAGCCTAACTAAATTATCTTTATGTACCACTTCATCTCTTCCTTCAAAACCTAAAACTTTATAAATTTCTTCACTTTTCTTTCCAATAATTTTTTTTACATCATTAAAATCATAAGCTGATATGCCTATAGCTATCTTCTGACCATTTTTGACTAATATAGAAATTACATCGCCTCTTTTGAATCTTCCTTTGATATCTATTACACCCGCAGGAAGAAGACTTTTATTTTTCAAAATTGCATTTTTAGCCCCTGAATCAATAATAATCGATCCTGATGGTTTTAAATGATTTAATAACCATTTCTTTTTGGATGAGTTTGTAGAAGTTAAGGGATAAAAAATTGTTGAATTTTTTTTACTAATATTGCTGATAGGCTTTTTTTTATCACTATTAGTGATTATCGTAGTACAACCGTTTCCAGCACATATCTTTGCTGCTAAAATTTTTGTGGCCATTCCACCACTACCTAGCTCAGAAGATTGATAATTTCCAAGTTCTTCAATTTTTTTATCAATTTTAAATACTTCTGAAATTTTTTTAACATCCTTATCTTTTTTTGGATTACCTTGATATA
>CACLAN010000037.1 GCA_902604905.1 uncultured Alphaproteobacteria bacterium | reverse complement strand
ATTAGAAAAAAATTATAATGGACTGGAAACATCAACGATAGAAAATAAGACAAGTTTAAAAATTAGTCCAACAGGGCAAATAATTTTAAATAATGTTAAAGTTTCAGAAAATTCACGTTTACAAAAAACTAAAGGTTGGAAGTCTGTTTTTAGTTGTCTAAATAAAGCAAGGTTTGGGATTAGTTGGGGTGTATTAGGTGCAGCAACAGAATGTTGGTTGATAGCTAAAGACTATGTTGAAAATAGAATTATGTTTAAAAAGCCTCTTGCCTCTAATCAATTAATTCAAAAAAAATTATCTGAGATGCAAATAGAAATTAATCTTGGTCTTGCATCCTGTTTAATTAGTTCAAAAGCTTTAGATAACGGAAGGGATATTATTAACGCAATAAGTATTTTAAAAAAAAATAACTGTCAAAAGTCTCTATATATAATTAGAGAAGCTCGAGATATGCTTGGAGCTAACGGTCTTCTTGATGAATACCACGTGATGAGGCATCTAGTAAACTTAGAAACAGTCAAAACATATGAAGGTCCTGAAGATATTCATTCTTTAATATTGGGGAAAAATCAAACAGGGATTTCTAGTTTTTAATAATTTTCCTATTATTCTTAATTATTATAAATTGATAGATTCAGTATTTTTGTATAATTCTAAATATAAATTAATTAATTCATATAATCTCGGGAGGACATATGAAAAAAAACTTTAAAAGACGTGACTTCCTAAAAAAAGCAGGAATTGGTGCTGCAGCTGCAACAGCCGTTTCATCTTTCCCAGCTCCAGCTATTGCGGCTGATAGAATAGAAGTCAACTGCGTTGCTACTTGGGGTAGAGGCTATCCTGGATTAGGCACAGGAGGCGAAGCTGTTTCTCAAAGAATATCAGACTTAAGTGATGGTCGTATTGTTGTAAATCACTTTGCTGGTGGAGAAAGAGTTGGTCCGTTAGATGTATTCACTGAAGTCACATCCGGAAATGCACAGATGTATAATAGTGCAGACTACTATTGGGTAGGACAACACCCAGGTTGGGGATTCTTTGCAGCAGTTCCTTTTGGAATGATAGCAACTGAAATCAACGGATGGATACGACATGGTGGTGGACAAGAACTTTGGGATGAACTTGGTGATGAATTTGGTTTGAAAAACTTTATGGCTGGAAACTCAGGCGTTCAAATGGGCGGATGGTTTAATAAAGAAATTAATTCTCCTGACGATTTCAAAGGTCTTAAAATGAGAATTCCTGGATTAGGTGGAATGATGATGTCTAAACTTGGTTTGTCTGTTGTAGGTGTACCAGGTGGACAAATATATGAAAACTTAATCAATGGAACAATCGATGCAACAGAATGGGTTGGCCCATGGAATGATGAAAGATCAAGATTCTATGAAGCTGCAAAGTATTATTACTGGCCTGGATGTCATGAACCAGGAACACTAATAACACTAGGTTGTAATAAATCTTGGTTAACTAGTTTAAGCAAAACAGATCAAATGATTATTGAGCATGCTTCAACAGTTCAAAATGAAAGAATGTTGACTGAATATAATGCAAATAATGGAGCTGCATTGCAGAGACTTGTGAATGATCATGGTGTAGAACTAAGAGAATTCAACGAAGATGTTATCGACGCAATGGGTGAAGCAGCAGAGCAATTGTATGAAGAACTTGCTGAAGGTAATGAATTAACCGGAAGAATTCTTGCAAGCTTTAGAAAATCAAGAGGTGAAATAAGTGGTTGGTTAGAAAAAGCTGACTCAGCTTTCTTTACTCAAAGAAATAGAGTACTTGAAGGTTAAAATTTCAAATCATGTGGGGAGTTTACTCCCCACTTATTTTTATGAATATCTCAAATATCTCTAAATTTTTCTCAATTTGTTTAATCTTAATAGTATTTGCATTTTTAATTAATAACTATTTAACTTTTGCAGGTGATTGGCCTGGGCCTTTTACAATATATAATTCAGCAAATATTTATTCATCGTTTCAATTTTTTCTTTACGTGTTAGCAATCATATTTCCATTAATTTTTATAAATTATAACAAAAAATTAGATAATCTGACTCTTGCCAAAAATCTGGAAAAAATAAATGATTATATAATTAGATTTGGTTTTTGGTCAGTATTAATAATAGGGATAATAGATGCTATAATTTCATTTCTAATAATTGAAGGTTTTCTTGAACAAATGATTGGAAAAAGTTGGAATATAAAATTTTCAAATAATTCTTTTCGAGCCCCATATGTTCATTTTCCTCTATTATTTGTATCATTAATATTTGCATATTACTTCAGAGCTCTTAATTTCTATTGGTTAGCATTTCTAGTTGTAATAGCAGAATTTCAAATTGTCATTTTAAGATTTGTTTTTTCATATGAACAAACTTTAATGAGTGATCTTGTAAGATTTTGGTATGGAAGCTTATTTTTATTTGGAAGTTATTACACTTTAATTAAAGATGGACATGTCAGAGTTGATGTTTTGTATACTAATTTTAGTGAAAAAAATAAAGCGAGAGTAAATCTTTTTGGAAGTTTATTACTTGGTATTCCACTGTGCTTAACTGTATTCTTTCTTGGGATGTACTGCAAACAATGTGTTTTAAACCAACCAATAATGAATTTTGAAATATCTCAAAGTACTCAAGGAATGAATATCAAATATTTAATGGCGGGTTTTTTAATAATTTTTGCTCTTACAATGCTGATACAATTTATAATTTATTCATTAAGAAGTTTAGAAGTAATTAGAAAGAATTAATAATGGAATTATTTTTCCTTTTTTTATTAATATTTTTAATGGCATTTGCACTTGCTTCTGGATATCCATTAGCTTTTGCGCTTCCTGGATCAGCTATAATATCAATATTTTTAGCTGGTTTAGCAGGATATTTAATTGAGGGTAACCCAAACGAATATTTTATATCTGATGGTCCTTTTCAATGGCTGAATGCAGGAATTACAAATTTTAGAGGAGTGTATTGGGAGGTAGAAAGAGATACATTGATTGCAATACCTCTTTTTATTTTTATGGGAATAATGCTTGAAAAATCAAAAATTGCAGAGGATCTTTTAATAAGTATGGGGCAATTATTTGGTCCTATACCAGGTGGATTAGGAATTTCTGTAATATTTGTTGGTGCTTTATTGGCTGCTACTACAGGCATCGTAGGGGCTACGGTAGTTGCAATGGGTTTAATTTCTCTACCAGCAATGATGAAAAATAATTATAATAAATCGCTTGCGTCTGGAATTGTTTGTTCTTCTGGCACACTTGGTCAAATAATTCCCCCCTCAATTGTTCTAATTATTTTGTCCGATCAATTAGCATCTGCTTCAGATGCTGCAGATAATATGAGAATAGAAAATTATAAAAACGTAACTGGTTCTACAAATATACCAAGTCAATTTAGTGTAGATTCAGTAAGTGCTGGAAATATGTTTTTAGGAGCTTTCTTACCTGGGTTAGTTCTTGTTGGTTTATACATGTTATATGTTTTACTTATTGGTATATTTAAAAAAGAAGCAGTACCTCCAGTAGAATATGAAGGAAATTATGACAGAGATTTTTTTAGAAGAGTTTTTTTATCACTTGTCCCACCATTAGCATTAATTTTTGTAGTTTTAGGCTCAATATTACTTGGCATTGCAACAGTAAATCAAGCAGGTGCTATAGGTGCTGTTGGCGCAGGTGTGATGGGTGGTTATAGATTGTATGATAAAAAAAACAAATATACTCCAGCTTTAATAACTATAATTTCATTAATTGTAATAACCTTTATTGTAATAAACTTTCAACTTAATGTTAAAAATATCTCATCATCTTCAGAAGTAGTAGCTTTAGTTATTGCAATATTTGCAGTTATATTTTTACTTGTTGGTGTTGTTTGGAGTTTTTGGAGAACATTTAAAATAAATAATGTTTTAAAAAATGTAATGATTGAAACAAGTTTAACAACATCAATGGTTTTTATAATTCTGATTGGGGCTGCAATGTTAACAGCAGCGTTTAGAGGTTTTGGAGGTGAAGAAATAGTTAAAGATTTTCTTACTAGTCTTCCTGGAGGTTTTTGGACACAATTTATAGTTGTAATGGGAGTTATATTTGTACTAGGTTTTTTTTTAGATTTCATAGAAATTGCTATTGTTGTTGTTCCAATAGTTGCACCGATACTATTAGCTGAAACATCAGCAAATGTCACTGCGGTTTGGTTGGGAGTAATGATTGGTGTAAATATGCAAACATCATTTTTAACTCCACCATTTGGATTTTCACTATTTTATCTAAGAGGGGTAGCACCAAAATCAATAAAAACAACCGAGATTTGGAAAGGTGCAAGCGTGTTTATTGTACTTCAACTAGTTGGATTAGGTGTAGTTGGATATTTTCCACAATTAGTAAATTATTTACCTCTTAGGTCTTATTACACATCTGAAGTTTCTCCTCCCCCAATTAATCCTAAACTTCAAGAATGTTTAATAGATTATTCTTATAATAAATATGAACAAAATTTTTCTGAATCAATATTTATTACAAATGACCTAATGTCTACAAATATTGATTTTTTACCAGAGAAACAAAATAAAAATTTTACTAATA
>CACLAN010000036.1 GCA_902604905.1 uncultured Alphaproteobacteria bacterium | reverse complement strand
GAAATATCTGATAGAATTTTAAAATCCAATCCTTTTGCAACTAATAAATCAGTTGCTTCAATTGATAGTGGTATAAGAGTGTATTTACTATTATTAATTTCCCATTTCTTTATAGCAAACTTTACTTCCTCTCTGTTTTTTAATAGAATAAAAACTGACATTAATGAATTTATTTAGAAGTCCACCCACCATCAACTACAAGATTTGTGCCTGTTATAAAGCTTGAGTTGTTAGAACATAAAAAAGCTACAGGACCTATTAATTCTTTTGGTTTACCAATTCTCTTCAATGATGTTTTATTAGATAATTTATTTATAAACTCAGAATTTGTTTTATTTTTGGGAAAAGGTCCTGGTGAAATCGAATTTACCCTTATACCTTCTTTACCAAATTCATTTGCAGCATATTTTGACCAGTGAATTAATCCAGCTTTTACAGCACCATAACTCGGCGAACTAGAAAGCTTGTCTGATTTATATATAGTTAAGTCTGGTGAAACTATGCCATACATTGAGCTGATGCATATAAAAGAGGCATCTTTATATAATTTTACCGATTGGCGTAATGCATTATAACCATATTTCATTAAATTATTTGCTGCAAGAATTGATATTTCAAATGAATTAATAAATTCTTTGTCATCAATTAATTTGATGGTTCCTTGGTTTCCTTCATGTGCATTTGAGACTATTCCGCTTAAAGGTCCAGTGTAATTAGAAAAGAAATTTTCAATTGAAATTGAATTTTTTAAATCAAAATTTACTATAGTATATTTAAGTCTATATTTTTTTAATTTTAATATTAATTTTTTTAAATTTATTTCATTTCTTCCGTGCAATAAAACGTGAGAACCTAATTTAGCTAAACCAAAAGAAATCTCAGAACCTAAATATCCAGATGCACCAGTTATTAAAATTTTTTTATTTTTTAAATTATACAATATTTAGTTACTCCATGTCGTAGGATTAAGAATATTTTCTTTAACCCTAGGTCTTGATAATTCTATTTTTTTTAAATCATCAATGTTTAAAATTGGTAATTTAAATAACTTTATATTTTCATTTAGTTCTTTCATATTATCTACACCAATAACAACAGAATCTATCCACGATTGAGATCTTACATATGCTAAACATAAATCAGCTATTGATTGTCTTCTTATAGTACTTGTTTGATTAGTTAACCATTTTAAAATTTTTTTATGCTGCATAATTCCCCTTTTTTCCCAATCCTTAATTCTAGTTGATAACAGTAATCCTTGTAAAAAACAGCTTCTTGCATGAATTTCAATTCCTAGATCATGTTTAATTGATTGAATTCTTTTAATGTGTTCTTGCCATCTAAAGTCAAGAATATTAAAAGGTATCTGAATTACTTGTATTTGAGGTATTTTAATAACTTTGTAAATTTCTATAGGATCATAAATAGACACACCTATTTTTTTAAATTTACTATTTTTAAGTTCTGTTTTTAAAAAAGATTTATTATTAATAAAAATATCAGAAGAATGATGAAATAGCATTGCATATATTTTTTTTTTATTTATATTTTTTAAAGTCTTTGCAATACTCTGATTAATTATATTCTCATTTTTTTCACGATTTTTATATTTATGTATTTTAAATTTTGAAATAACTTTTAATTTATTTTGTTTGATCCCATCAAGGACTTTTCCAACTTTTAATTCACTATCATTGTAGTTTTGAGCTGTATCTATTATCTTAATACCAATTCTATTAGCTTTGTTAATTATTTTAGACATTGTTTTAAAATCTATTTTTCTGTTGCGAATTCCATATTGTAATCCAAATTGTGCACCTCCTATTATAAATTTTGATATTTTCTTATTGATAGTATTATTTATTAAGATTTTATTGCCAAATTGTTTCCAAGTAAAATTTATTGGATCATTTACTCTTTCAAATAATTTGATAATTTTTAAGAAATCTTCTTTATAATCAACTGTACATCTAATATGTGATAAATTTAAAAAAGAATAATTATCAAATATATACTTGTTTCCAGAATATTTTTTTTTAATAATTGTTGTAACATGCTCTTTTTCATTTGATGAATTATTATATTTATTTCTTTTTCTCAATTCCTTAAGTTTAATTAATTCTACACCTAATCCGTAAGGTAAGCCTGACTTTAATGTGTCACAGTTTAAATAAGGCACTTTTCTTTTTTTCATTTCAATAATCATTTCTTCAATTAGATTACCGTCTGGAATAATATTATCTGAAGTTGCTCGAACAACTATTGTACTATCATCATATTTTGTTAACGAATTGACCATTCTTCCTAACACATTTTTTTTTGACCCCCTAAAATAGCTGATTTTATTTTTTTTTAGGACCTCAACTAATTTATCATCATTTTTGTTGTTAGAAGTAACAACCTTAAGCTTTATGCCAGTATTTGACAGTCTTTTGCTTGATAATACTATGAAAGGTATTTTTTTTATATTTAGTAATGCTTTTTTATTGAGTCTTTTAGAATTTAATCTAGCTTGCAATAATATAATTGTACCATTCATATAAACTAACTCTTGACTAGTTATAAAACAAATTCCTATTAAGTTAATAATAATATTTTATGTCAACATTTAACATATTAAAAAAAATATATCCGATAAATACTAGTATAGCTGGAAAAGGCAATAGAAAGAAACTGTCAATTATCTCAAAAGAAATTCCAATTAAAATCCATAACTACAAATCAGGAACAAAGTGTTATGATTGGATCATACCTAAAGAATGGGAAATTAAGGAAGCATACATTAAATCAATAAAGTCAAATAGAAAACTTTTAGATTTAAATGATAATTGTATGCATGTTATAAATTACAGTTATTCAATAAATAAAGTTTTGAATTTAAAAGAATTAAAAAAGAATCTTTATACTAATAAAAAACTACCAAATTCTATTCCCTACATTACATCATATTACAAAAAAAATTGGGGATTCTGTCTTGAATATAATAAATTAAAAAAACTTAAAAATGAAAATTATAAAGTTTATATAAATTCGACACATAAGAAAGGGTACTTAAATTGTGGTGAAGCTTATATCAAAGGAAAATCTAAAAGTGAAATCCTTATTTCTACATATATTTGTCATCCCTTTCAAGCAAATGATGGTAACTCAGGAATCGCAGTGGCGATTCAATTATATAAATTTCTAAAAGCAAATAAAAATAATTACTATTCATATAGATTTTTATTTTTACCAGAGACTATCGGAGCAATTGCTTATCTTTTTCACAATGAAAAAAAATTAAAGAAAAATATTAAAGCAGGATTTGTAATAACCTGTGTTGGAGATAAAGGTAAATTCAATTATAAACAAACTAAAAACGGGAATATATTTATAGATAAAATATCTAAAAACGTTCTCAAGTTTTCTAAATTTAAATACAATATTATACCTTTTTTCCCCGAAGGGTCAGATGAAAGACAATACTCATCACCTGGATTTAATTTTATGATAGCTTCGATTATGAGAACTCCATATGGAAACTATGAAGAATATCATACATCTAAAGACGATTTAACATTTGTTAAAAATAAATACTTAATAGAGTCATTACATATTTATAAAAAAGTAATTATGGCATTAGAAGGTAATAGTATTTTTAAAAGGTATCAACCTCACTGTGAAATTATGTTAAGTAAATATGGTTTATATCAGGACATTAGTAATTTAAGCAATCAAGAAAATGATGAAAATAAAAAAATAATGCTTTTCCTATTGAACAACATAGATGGCAATCATAGTTTAATTGATATTGCAGAAAAAATGGATAAAAATATATTTAGTTTGATTGAAGTTGCTAGTCAACTTAAGAATAAAAAGATAATTTACGAATGTAAAAGAACAGAAAATATAATTATTTAATTTAGAGAAAAAAATGTGTATTAGAATTAATGGTCAAAAATAAATACATATACGATCAATTTAAAGATAGTGCATCATATAAAAAAATACTAATTGAATTTCTTAAACACTCAACGAATGCAGAAGTAGGAGGGTACAGAAATTATTCTGGAGCAAAAGATCACTTAACTCAGAATCCTTATGAAATTGCAGACTTAATTTTTTTTTTAAAAAATTATGAATTAAAAAATAAATTTTATTTTAATAAATTTCTTGAAATCGGTTTTTCTGCAGGAATAACTAATACATTATTAAATAAATTTTTTAAATTTAAAAAAATTGTTGGGATTGATTCATTTAAATATGGAATAAGTGGAGACGTACTTATATCAAACTTAAGATTTAAAAACCTTGTATTATTATGCAGTGATACTAATGATACAAATACTATAGATAATGCAAGAGCCATGTCTCCCTATGATTTAATATTTATCGATGCAAACCATACTTATGAAGGAATTAAAAATGATTTTAAAAACTATAGCCCTTTAATAGCTAAAAAAGGAATAATTATTTTACATGATATTATGAATCCTGAATGGACTGGTGTTAGGAAACTTTGGGATGAAATAGAAAAAACTAAAAAATATAAGATGAAGAAAATCTTTTCAAATGGATTTCCAATAAAATATGGAATTGGGTTAATAATCAAAAAGTAATTTATTATTTTAAATAAATAAATGAGTAGAGTAATAAAATTAAAAAAATTAACAAGAAAATATAACAAAATTTATTATTTTCCTTATAATGTTCAATCAAGATTTCTAGATTATAAGATCAATAGAACTAACTCTTACTTTGTTGATAATTATGAACCTAATAGTAGAAAAATAATAAAACC
>CACLAN010000035.1 GCA_902604905.1 uncultured Alphaproteobacteria bacterium | reverse complement strand
TCCCCCCTATTTTCAAAAGGAAGCACATATTTGATATCTGGATTTTTTTGTAATTCCTTATACCGATCTATCCAAACCTTAGTTAATAACTCTACTCTGTCTAGAGGCATTTCTGATATTGTATTCAAATGTTCAGATGAATATACAACTACTTCACACTCTCCTTTTGAAGGTTTAGTCAAAATATTTTCTAAATGTATATTTTCTCCCAATGAGTTGAAACTTGCCCATCGATTTGGAAAGACTGCAACTTCAAAGTTTTTAAAAGGTATTTCTGTTGGATAATTTAGACTTGCTCCAGGACATAATGGGCAGTACTCTTTAGGTGGAAAAAATGTTCTATCTTTTCTTCCAGTTGAGTATGTTACCCATTCTTCTCTTGAAGGATTCCACCTCATATGTGGTTTAGGAATATCGCTTACATTAAGTTCTTTACTTGGACTTTCTGTGTGCTTTTGATAACCATAAAGAAAAAGTTCTTTATTATCATTTCTAATAAAGGTTCTTTTATGTATCGGACGCATTAATTTTTTCTTCCCATTTTATCGATGAATTAATTATTTCTTTAAGATCATTGTATTTGGGTTGCCATTTTATATATTTTAATAATTTAGAAGTATCTGAAATTAATTTTTCAACATCTCCCTCTCGCCTATTAGAGAACTTATAAATAATTTTATTTTGATAGATACTGTTAGCAGTATTTACAACATCTAAGACACTAAATCCATTTCCATAACCACAATTAAATAAATTTGATTCTAAATTTTTTAAAAGAAATTTCGCTACTTCTAGGTGTATATCAGCAAGATCTGATACATGGATGTAATCCCTAATAGCTGTTCCATCAGGAGTATTATAATCATTACCAAATATTTTAATTTGATCTCTCTTTCCAACTACGACTTCTGATATTTTTTTGATTAAATGTGTTGATTTTTTTGAAATTTGTCCAGATCTTAATTTTTTATCTGCTCCAGCAACATTAAAGTATCTTAAAATAATAAACTGAAACTTATCTTTATTATCAAACAAAAATTTTTCAGTTTTAATTTTAGACTCAGCATATGGATTTTGTGGGTTTAAATTAGTATACTCATCTATTAATTTATTTTCACTTACCAATCCATAAGCTGCCGCAGTAGATGAAAAAACTATTTTATTTAAACCATTTTTTTTACATATATTAAAAAGTTTTATGGCATTATTAGTATTGTTTTCAAAATATTTCTCAGGCTGCTTAACTGATTCTTCAACTTGTATAAAACCTGCAAAATGCATAAGCATATCAAAGTTTTTAGATCGAACAAGACTAGAAATTACTTCTTCATTATTAATATTGCAATTAGTAAATTTTGCATTCTCCGGAATTAATATTTCGTTTCCAGTCGACAAGTTATCAATAATATGAACTTTATGACCGTCATCAAGTAGTGACAGAGCTGCATGGCTCCCAATATAACCCGCACCACCTGTAAGAAGAATATTCATTATTTTGTTTCTTAATAAAGTAATTTAAAATAAATTAGTATAACTTATGTCTATTAATTTAGAATTAGAAAAAAAAATATTAAACCTTATTAAATCTTTCAACGAAAATTTATTTGATGAGGTTATTAAAGATGCAAGTGATTTATATAAAGAAATAGATAATTTATCAGTCATACCAAATTTGATAGGTGCCTCGTATGCAGGTCAAAATAATCATAAAAATGCAATTAAATATTATAAAAAAGCATTAGCAATAGATCATAATAATACCGAAATATTAAATAATATAAGTAAAAGTTTTTTAGCAATAAATCTTTATGATGAGGCAATAGATACTATACAGAAATCAATAATTTTAGATAATAAAAACTACGATACTTACTTTAATTTAGGAATTATTTATTTCAACAAAGGGGACTATAACGAGTCATTAAAAAATTATAAACACGCCATTAAACTCAATAATAAGATTGATAAAATACACTACAATATGGCAATTACACTCTCAAAAAATGGTAATAATAAAGAAGCAATAAATTTTTTTCTTGAAACCCTAAAGTTAAATCCAAATCACATTAAGGCATTAAACAATATTGGATTGCTTTACATAGAGAATAATAATTATGAACTTGCATTTAATTATTTGAAAAAAGCTATTGATTTAAATCCAATATATTCAAAAGCTTATAACAATCTAGGCGCATTATATTTTCAAATAAAAGATTACACACAAGCTCTGCAGTGCTTTGATAAAGCATTTAAATTGGATACAAATCTTTTGAGCGCAGGAATTCAAAAATATTTTTTAAAAAGACTTTCTTGTGATTGGTCAGATGAAGAAGATTTAAAACCACTTTTAATTAAAACAATTAATTCAGATGAATTTATATCTCCATGGTTTTGTTTATCTATGGAAGATCATATTAATAACCATTATTTAAGAGCAAAAAAATTTTCTAGTAAATTTAAATTAAAAAATGAAAATAAAAATTCTTACCAAAATATAAAAATAAGAATAGGTTACTTTGCAGCAGATTTTCATCAACATGCAGGTATGATTAATATGGAAGGTATATTTAAAAATCATAATAAAGATGAATTTGAAATAATTGGATTTTATTATGGAGAAGTAAAAAAAGACGAAACACATCTAAGGATAAAAAAGAATTTTGATAAATTTTTTTATGTAAACAATCTTGATGACGAAGAAATTTTGAAATTATCATTAGAAAATAAAATTGATATTGCAATTTATAGAGCAGGTTTAACTATTAATGCTAGAAGCAGTATTTTTAGTCAAAAAGTTGCTCCAATTCAGATTAATTTTCTTGGCTATCAAGGAACAACTGGACAGGAAGGTATTGATTACATAGTTGCAGATGAATACGTCATTCCTGAAAACCAAGAAAACTTTTACACTGAAAATATTATATATTTACCTGGAAGTTATTTTCCTAGAGATAATAATAGAAAAATTGGAAAGAAAAAATTTACTAGAAAAGATCTAAATATTTCAGAAAACTCTTTTGTCTTTTGTAATTTTAATAATTCTTACAAAATAACTTTGGAAGAGTTTGAAATTTGGATGAAACTACTCCAAAAAATTGACAACTCAACATTATTACTTCTAGAAACAAATAATGAAATGAAAAAAAATTTACATTTTGAAGCAGTGAAATTCAATATTAATGAAGATAGAATAGTGTTTATTAAAAAAACGATTTTTGAAGATCATTTATCAAGACATTCTTTAGGTGATCTCTTTTTAGATACCTTTAACTATAACGCTCACACAACTGCAGTAGACGCATTATGGACTGGATTACCTATAATAACTAAGCCTGGTAAAAGTTTTTCATCAAGAGTTTGTGGAAGTTTATTAAAATTTTTTGATTTAGATGAATTGATTTTAAAAAATAAAGACGAATATTATAATAAAGCTTTGGAACTAGCAGAAAATCCTCAAAAAATAAAAGAAATAAAAAATAAAATTGTGAATTACAAGAACTCAGATAAGTATTTTGATACAAAAAAATATACTTTAAACTTAGAAAAAGCTTACAAAAAAATTCATGCAATGAGAGTTAATGAAAATAAATTTGAGAATATTTATATTAAAGATATAGAATAAAATATTCACAAATATTTTAAATATGTTATTCTAAAATTATGGAATTAATTGATACGCATCAACATCTTATGTACCGTGATCAAGTTGGGTATAGTTGGGCAAATGAATTTCCCCCAATTGATAAAGGTAATTTTACTTTAGAAGATTATCAAGAACTTACAAAAGACTATGAGATCAAAGGTACACTATTCATGGAAACGGGTGTAGATGACTCTGATTACAAAAAAGAAACAAAATTTATAAAATCTATCATGGATCAGCCTGATAGTAATATGAAGGGTATGATTGTTTCAATAAGGCCGGAAGAGGAAAATGGTTTTGATCAATGGTTGGAAGAAACTATTGATATGAACGTAGTTGGATACAGAAGAATTTTCCACGTTATGCCTGATGAATTTTCTCAAAATACAGTATTAAGAAATAATGTTAAAAAAATTGGCCTAGCTGGAAAACCTTTTGATATTTGTTTTCTACCAACACAACTAAAAATTGCAAAAGAATTTGCAAAAGAATGTGATCAAATGGATTTGGTGTTAAATCATTGTGGTGTTCCACCTATTGCATCTGGTGCGATTGATGAATGGGGTAACGATATTAAATCTCTATCTGAACTTCCTAATGTTACTTGTAAATTATCAGGTTTAATGGCTTATTGTGCACCTGGCACTTCTTCTTATGAAACGATAAAGCCATACGTAGATCATTCTTTAGAATGTTTTGGTCCCGATAGAATGGTTTGGGGAAGTGATTATCCAGTAGTTAATGCTGGTAAAGGTATTCAAGAGTGGATTAAAGTTACACATACTATTTTGGGTAATCTTTCAGTTGATGAAGCAAAGAAAATAGCAAGCTCTAATGCCGAAAGAATATATAAAGTTTAATGTTTTAAAGCACCCATTGTCATACCAGCAATAAACCATCTTTGAAAAACTGCAAAAATTATCATCACGGGTATTATGGTAATCATAACTGATGCACTATAAGTACCAATGTTTACTTGATATCTACTTGTTCCTATTTTTGCCAAACCAACAGGAACTGTATGAATTGTTGGATCTTGCATGAATATCATTGCATATATAAATTCATTCCAAGTATCTAAAAATAATAATATTACACAAGTTGCAATAGCTGGTTTAGCAAGTGGTAAAAGAACTTTCATTAATAATTGCAAATCAGATGCACCATCAACAGTTCCAGCTTCAGTTAATTCGTAAGGAATTTGTTCGTAAAACATTCTTAAAATTAAAATTCCTATTGGAATTAAAAAACCAGCATACGCAAGAATAACTGCTTGGTATGTGTTAATTATACCAAGATAAATCAAAATATAAAAAAGTGGAATTAATAAAACCTGAGCTGGCATTGCTACACTAGCTATCATTACATTGTATAAACTTTCTTTTAAAGGAAAGCGCA
>CACLAN010000034.1 GCA_902604905.1 uncultured Alphaproteobacteria bacterium | reverse complement strand
AAGTTATGATCGATCTAAAAGCTGGAAGTGCTGCTGATCTAGTTGTATTTCCACAGCCGGGTCTAGCTGCAAACGCAGCAGCTATGGGAGGATTAGTTCCTCTTGGAGATGATATCAAGCAAATGGTTTTAGATAACTATGCTGCTGGTCAATCATGGGTTGATCTTTCAACTTATGCTGATGAAAACGGTAATGATCAGTTTAATGCAATTTTCTTTAGAACAAACGTAAAAAGTTTAGTTTGGTATTCACCAGATAACTTTGAAGATAATGGTTATGAAGTTCCTGGAACTATGGAAGAGCTAATTGCACTAACAAGACAAATGGCGTCAGATGGAAATACTCCATGGTGTATTGGTCTAGGTTCAGGTGCAGCAACTGGTTGGCCTGCAACTGACTGGATGGAAGATATTATGCTTAGAACACATACACCTGATGTTTATGACATGTGGGTATCCAATGAAATGCCTTTTAATGACCCAAGAGTTATTGAAGCAATGAATTTCTTTGGAACATTTGCGTTGAATGATAAATTTGTGAATGGTGGATCTAAAGCAGTAGCAACTACTGATTTTAGAGATGCTCCAAATGGACTTTTCACTTCACCTGCAGAGTGTATGATGCATAGACAAGCAAGTTTTATACCTGCATTCTTCCCAGAAGGTGTAGAAGCTGGTGTTGATTATGATTTCTTTTATTTTCCTGCGTATGCAACTAAAGATTTAGGAACTCCTGTACTTGGAGCTGGTACATTAGTAGCTGCTACTAATGATAACCAAGCAACAATAGAGTTTATTAAATTCTTAATGCACCCTGAGCCACATGAACTTTGGATGGGTAAAGGTGGCTTCCTAACACCTCACAAAGGCGTTGATGGAAGTAAATATGCTAGTGATACGTTTAGAAAACTAGGTGAAATTTTAACAGGCGCAACAACGTTTAGATTTGATGCGTCAGACTTAATGCCTGGTGCTATTGGTGCTGGTACTTTCTGGACTGGTATGGTTGACTATACCAACGGAAAATCTGCCCAAGATGTAGCAGATGCGATCCAAGATAGTTGGGACGCAATTAAGTAATTTTTCAATTATAAACAGGCGAACAATTAACTTGTTCGCCTGTTTTTTTTATATATTTATTCATTAATGACTATCCTGAATTTAGTATTCATCGTTTTTTTAGGAATATTGTTTTTTATAGCGTACTTTCATATTTCAAATTATATTTTAGACACTTATGGCAATAAAACGCTGAAAAGGCATAATTTTGAAAATTCTATAAGAGTCATAGTTTTTATAACACCCGCATTTATTGTTTTATTTATTTTTATTTTATATCCAGTATTTGAAACTATCAGGCTTAGCTTTTATGATAAATTTGGAAGAGAATTTGTCGGACTATACAATTACAAATGGGCAATTAATGATCCTGAATTTAGAAGAAGTATATTAAATAATTTAGTATGGTTACTTGTAGTCCCAACATTAAGTACTTTTTTTGGATTAGTCATTGCAAACTTAGCTGATAGAATTTGGTGGGGTTCAATTGCAAAATCTATAATATTTATGCCTATGGCAATATCATTTGTAGGCGCTGGTGTAATTTGGAAGTTTATTTACGAATATAGAGGACCTGACAACACACAAATTGGATTATTAAATGCATTTATAGTTTCACTTGGTTATGAGCCACAAGCATGGTTAACAATACCTATGTGGAACAATTTCTTTTTGATGGCTATTATGATTTGGATACAAACTGGATTAGCTTTAGTTATTTTTAGTGCTGCATTAAGAAGTGTACCGAAGGAAATGCTTGAAGCAGCAAGAATTGATGGAGCTAGTGAATTAAAAATATTTTTTTCAATTATAATTCCTTATTTAGAACAAACGATACTTGTTATTTGGACCTTAATCACAATAATTGTTTTAAGAATATTTGATATTATTTTTGCTATGACTAATGGGGAATGGCAAACTGGAGTCTTAGCGAACTTAATGTACGACTGGATGTTTAGAGGTGGTGGCGACTCGGGAAGAGGAAGTGTTTTAGCTATTGTTATTATGATTGGAGTCATACCAATTTTAGCATGGAATTTATATAAACATAGAGAGGAACAAAAAATTTAATGAAGAAATTTTCAATATCGTCTATCTTGTCTCAATTACTGCTTCTGTTCTTTGTTATTATATGGATCATTCCTACCTTTGGTCTTTTTATTAGCTCTTTAAGAGATAAAGATTTATTAGCTATAAGTGGATGGTGGACTTCTTTAACTACCACAGAAGTAAATGAAATTTATAGAATGTCAGGAATGGAAAGCCAAATTGAAGAAGATGGTTATTTCAAAATTAAAGGAAAGTTATTTGAAGATAATTCAGGAAAAAAAATAAATAGTTTTGGAATTACTTCAAAGAAAATTAATGAATTTAATATTGGAGATGTTGCAATTTTTAAAGATGAAAGTGAAGTGCTTCTTGATGAAAATGGAAATTATGAGTGGAGATCAAGAACAGAATTTAAAAAGAAAAAAGGTAAGAGATTATTTACTACATCATTAAGCCCTCCTACATTTACTTTTGAAAATTACAAAGAAGTTTTATTCAAAGAAGGAATTGGGAGAGCTTTTATTAATACAATGGCAGTAGCATTACCTTCAACACTAATTCCACTAATAATATGCTCGTTTTTTGCATATTCCTTAACTTGGATGAAGTTTTATGGAAGAGATACTTTATTAGCAATAATAATTGCGTCTCTTGTTGTTCCTCTGCAAATGTCTCTTATACCAATCCTAACAATCTATAATGATTTTGGTGCATTATTTGGAGTAGCGGCTAAGTCCTATCCCGGTGTTTGGATGGCACATACTGGTTTTGGATTAGCCTCAACTACTTTTCTATTAAGAAATTTTTTAAAAAGCTTGCCTAATGAAATGATGGAAGCTGCTAAAGTTGATGGTGCTTCTCATTATGATATTTTTTTACGCATAATTATTCCTCTTTCAATACCAGCTTTTGCTTCAATATTTATTTTACAATTTTTATGGTGTTGGAATGATCTTTTAGTGGGTTTAGTATTTTTAGATCAGGTTCCAAGTGAAATAATATTAACCGCAAAATTAAAAGAATTACTTGGATCTAGAGGTGAAAATTGGGAAATTTTAACTACTGGCGCTTTTGTATCAATGACTGTACCTTTATTCATCTTTTTTGCCCTACAAAGATATTTTATACGAGGTCTAGTAGCTGGATCAGTTAAAGGGTAAATACTAAAAAGTATTGATTTTTCAATAAATATACCTTTAAATATATTTATATTTGTATGATGATGTATTCATACACTTGAAAGATCGCTCAAAGGAGGATGAAGTGGCAGATATAAATATAAATACTGTTAATAAATATTTTGGAGACGTCCACGTAATTAAGGATATTTCTCTTGATATAAAAAGTCAATCATTCACAGTTCTAGTTGGTCCAAGTGGTTGTGGTAAATCAACTATGTTAAGAATGATAGCGGGACTGGAAGACATAAATTCAGGTACAATTTCAATTGATGGACAAGTAGTAAATGATTTACCACCAAAGCAAAGAAATATTGCAATGGTGTTTCAATCTTATGCATTATACCCACATATGACTGTATTTGATAATATGGCATTTGGCTTGAAATTAGAAAAAAGATCAAAAGATGAAATTAATGAAAGAGTTAACGAGGCGGCAAGAATTCTTCAAATAGAAGATTATCTTCAAAGAAAACCAAAACAACTTTCAGGTGGTCAAAGACAACGTGTTGCTATTGGAAGAGCTATTACAAGAAAGCCAAAAGTTTTCTTATTTGATGAACCACTTTCAAACCTTGATGCTGCATTAAGGGTTCAAATGAGAGTAGAATTAGCAAAACTTCATAACGAACTAGAAGCAACAATGATCTACGTTACACACGATCAGACAGAAGCTATGACCCTAGCTGATGATATTGTTGTACTTGATACAGGTATAGTTTCACAAAAAGGATCGCCACTAGAACTTTATGATAAACCAAATAATATGTTTGTAGGGGGATTTATTGGATCACCAAAAATGAACTTTATTTCAAGTAAAATATTAAGTAAAAGTTCTGATGCTACAGAAGTTGATATTATGGGAATGTCAAAAATATCTGTATCTAAAATGTCAGCTTCATCCTCAGAGGGTGATTCAGTAACTTTAGGCATTAGACCTGAGCACTTAGTAGTAAATGGTGATGCAGATGGATCTTGGGAAAGTAAAGTATTTGTTGTCGAAAAGCTTGGTGACGTTTCTTACCTATACCTTGAAAAAGATGGAGAGCCATTAGTTGCTGAAACTGAAGGACATTCAGAAATTAAAGTTGGTGATACTGTTAAAGTCGGTTTCCCTGCTGGTAGATGTCAATTATTTGATAGTTCAGGACAAGCATTTAAATAATAGAATCGTATTAATTATTGCCCCTAATATAAGGGGCAATACATTCTTTTTTTAAAAATTTTCAGTAAGTATCATAATTTTAAACTATTATATTGTTGGGCAGAGGGTTCATATTATTTCCTCCTATAAGAAGTATTCCTCTTATAAAACTTTTCTGCCCACCAAATTTGAAAAGTTATTTAAGAGGGATACCAACTATAATTTTTGTTTAGCAGTCCAAGAATTTTTCTTATTTTTAGGAATATGATTATTAAGTGTTAAGATAACATTTTCAGCTAATTTCCTGTATGTGGTTAATTTTCCTCCATAAATGCTTAGTAATGGTGCTTGTGAGCCAAACTCATTTAAGTCGAATATATAATCTCTAGTAACTTTTGAAGCTTCTTTGAAATCTTCAATAAGAGGCCTAATTCCAGAATAAGAACTTACTATATCATCTCTTGATATTTGTTTAACAAAATATTTATTTACTGAATTTAGTAAATAATTAATTTCACTTTCATCAATTTTAGGATTTTCTGGTGAAAAAACTTCTGTTTCAGTCGTGCCAATAAGTGAATATTCATCTTTATATGGTATTACAAAAATTATTCTGTTATCTTTATTTTGTAAAGTAAAAGCTTTTT
>CACLAN010000033.1 GCA_902604905.1 uncultured Alphaproteobacteria bacterium | reverse complement strand
TTTGACGATGTTATATTTTCAAGACTAACTGGGAGTGGTTCTTGTATTTACAGTGTATTTGAAAAAAAAGAGCATGCTATTAATGCTCAAAAAAAATTTCAACAAAGTTTTTCAAATCTATGGACGCATCTAAGTGAAAATAATTTGGTTAATCTATTTTAAATTCTTTTTTAAATTCTTTAATTGAAAGCACTTCATTTATTGGTTTGTCCCACCTAATTCTATGAATTCGAGGAAAACGCATAGCGACACCTGATTTATGTCTAGTGCTGGGGAATACATCGTCAAAGGCTACTTCTAAAATAATTTCTTTTTTTACTTCTCTTACAGGACCAAATTTATTGGTAGTATTATTTCTAATAAATTTATCTAAAACTAATAGCTCTTTATCTGTGTAACCGGAATATGCTTTTCCTATAGGAACTAATTCATTTTCTTTCCAAACACCAAACGTAAAATCCGAATAATATGATGATCTTTTGCCATGTCCTCGTTGAGCATACATTAAAATAGCATCAACTAGTTTTGGATTTTTTTTCCATTTGTACCAATACCCTTTTTTTCTCCCTGGTAAATATTCACTATTTTTGAGTTTAATCATGACTCCTTCGTTCAAATCATCATGAAAGTTATTTTTGTATTTAGTTAATTCTTTCCAGGTTGAAAAATTAATGATTAAAGACAAATCAATTTGATTAGTTGTATTTTCTTTTTGAAATTTTTCTAAATATTTTCTTCTTTCAACGAGAGATAATTTTCTTAAATCTTTTCCTTTATAAAAAAGGACATCATAAGCACGTATGAAAACAGGAAACTTTTTTTGAAGATCTTTTGTTACTTTTTTTCTATTTAACCTTTGTTGTAGATCATTAAAACCAGAGGGCTTAAAATTTATCCCCACAAGTAATTCTCCGTCAATAACCGCATCACCTTTAGTGGTTTCAATTATTTCGGGGAATGCAGATGATATATTATCACCTGTTCTTGAGTATAGTGAAACACTTTTTGATGAAACCATAAGTTGAACTCTAATCCCATCCCATTTATATTCTGCTTGAAATTCATTCGCGTCTAATCTTTTAAAATCTTTTTCCTCATCAATAGGATTAGCAAGCATCATAGGATGAAATAATTTTTTAAAATCTATTTTTGGTTTTGATGTTTCATTTTTTAACCATTGAAATAAATTTTCATATGGAAATTCAAGACCATGCCAAATTTCTTCAATCTCATTTATAGATTTGTTATACAGATCAGCTATGGCTGTTTTTACTAATCTTTCCGAGACTCCAATTCGCAATCCACCCGTGCAAATTTTAATTAAAGTCCACCTTTCGTTATTAGATAGTTCACTCAAAATTTTACTAAACTCTGTATTAATTTCAGACTTTTTAATTTTTTTTATATTTTCTATTAAGGTAGACAAATTTTGTGATTTACCCTTTTTTTTTGTTGGCCAAATTAATGATATTGTTTCTGCTAAATCTCCAACATAGTCGTATGAGTAATCAAATAAATGTTGATCTACTTTTTCATAGACAAGCTCTCTAAGTTTAGATGCTTTAATAAATTGAAATGAAAGTTGGTCAGATAAAATTGCCAGCGCATATGAGCGGTTGATATCAAGTATTTTAAAATAATCTTGAAGTAATTTAATTTTGGTATTTCGACTTGGTGTTAAAATCAAATTGTGAAGTAAGGAAGAAAATTTTTTCATTCTATTTCCTCATCACTTCTTCCTTGGATGGATAGGGGCTTTGAAACAAGATTTTGTTTCTTACAATAATAAACTAATGCATCTTCCTGACCATGCGTAATAAGAATATTTTTCGCTTTTGATTTTTTAATTGTATCTAATAATTCATTCCAATCGCTATGATCACTAATAACTAACGGTAATTCAATACCTTGTTGTTTTGCTCTTTGCTTAACTGTCATCCATCCACTTGCCATGCAAATAATAGGATTAGGAAATCGTCTTGACCAACGATCCTTTAATGCTGAAGGAGGGGCAATAATTATCTTACCCTCATAAAAGCTTTTATCCTTTGAAGAGACTTTTTCAAACTTTCCAATATTAATTTTTTCTTTTGAATAATATTGGCATAACTTTTCTAGAGAGCCATGAATATAAATTTTCTCATTATATTTCTGCTGGCGTAAAAGATTCATTACTCTTTGGGCTTTGCCAAGTGCATACGCACCAACAATATGACAATTATTTTTATTTATCTTTACAGATCGTATGAGTTTTTGAATTTCATCTTTGGGATCTGGATGTTGAAATATGGGTAATCCAAATGTTGCTTCGGTAATTAAAGTATCACATTTAACCACTTTGAAATTTTTACATGTTTCATCTTTTCCTACTTTATAATCACCTGTGATTACTAAACGGTGATTATTTTTTTCAATTAAAACTTGAGAACTCCCTAAAATATGTCCTGCAGGGTGAAGAGTAAAGTCATAGTTTTTAATTGAGTATTTTTGTCCGTATCTAAGAGGAGTAAATTTCTTCGCACATTTATCTCCGTAGCGAATTTTCATTATGTCTATTGTTTGCTTAGTAGCAATAACATGATCATGTCCAAACCTGGCATGATCTGCATGACCATGTGTAATAATTGCTGTTTTTTTTGGCAATATTGGATCTATATGTACATTTATATCTTTGATAAATAGTTGATGATTAATGAAATCCATATGAATATAAATAAATCGAATCCCTTATTATTACACCCCCTAAACAAGTGGATGAAGAAAAAAAAATGGTCCTGGTTTCCTCATCAAATTGAAACTTTTCGGCATGTTCGAACCGGATCGGATGTTGTTGTATTTGCTCCAACTGGTGCAGGCAAAACCTTAACAGGGTTTATTAATCCGATAGATGATTTAATAAAATTAAAAAAATTCAAAGGTCTTCATACCCTCTATATTTCTCCATTAAAATCTCTTGCAAACGATATTGTGAGAAATTTAGAGAAACCTATTAAAGAGCTTGATTTGAATATTTCATTTCAAGTAAGAACAGGGGACACAACACCATATAAAAAACAACAACAAAAACAAAAACCACCTAACATTCTTATTACAACTCCAGAGTCACTTGCATTATTAAATTCGTATGAGAATGCGAAAGAATTTTTTCACAATCTAAAATATATAATTATTGATGAGATACACACTTTTTTGGATAATAAGAGAGCTGATCTTCTAAGTTTAAATATTGAAAGATTACAAACTTT
The DNA here is from genome assembly GCA_902604905.1 of uncultured Alphaproteobacteria bacterium. Taxonomy (GTDB): domain Bacteria; phylum Pseudomonadota; class Alphaproteobacteria; order HIMB59; genus CACPNW01. Next base: position 2,042 of record CACLAN010000033.1, on the reverse strand, counting down.
CTCTCCAAATTTACAACGAATAGGGTTGTCTGCAACTCTCAAAAATAAACAAGATGCCAAAAAATGGCTTTGCCGCAAAAAACCAAAAATAGTTTCTTATGAAAATTCAGTTTTACCTAAGATTAAAATTCTAGAATCAAAAGAACGTATTCCTTGGTCTGGTCATATGGCTACGTATTCTATTAATGAAATCTATAAAGAAATTATGAAATCAAAATTAACTATTATTTTTGTTAATACGAGGGCGCAAGCTGAATATATGTTTAAAAACTTATGGCTTATTAATAAGAAAAAATTAAAAATTGCTGTTCACCACGGTTCATTAGAAAAAAACATACGTTTAAAAGTAGAAAAAAATCTTAGCAAGGGATTAGTCAACTGTGTTGTTGCGACCTCTTCTTTAGAGCTTGGATTAGATTATGGAGATGTAGAAAAAATAATTCAAGTCGGAGCACCAAAGGGAATTAATAGATTATTACAGCGCGTGGGAAGATCAAATCATAATTTAAATACACCTTCAAAAGCAATTTTAGTACCCACTAATCGTTTTGAGTTTATTGAAGCAACTGCTGCTATTGAAGAAATAAAAAAAAATAACTTAGATAAAATTGATTTGAAAGAAGGTAGTTTTGATGTTGTGGCTCAACATATTTTTGCAACGGCTTGTGCGGGGCAATTTGATATTAACGATCTCTACGTAGAAATTATAAAAGCATATCCATATAAAAATTTAAATTTTAGTGATTTCAAGGAATTAATTAATCTCATACAAGATGGAGGGTATGTCTTAAAAAATTATGATCAATTTAAGAGAATTTTCCAATTGCGAGAAAATAAAAATATTTATAAGCTAGTAAATAGAAGAGAAACACGAAAATACCGGATGAATGTTGGAACAATAATTGAAAATCCGATGTTAAAAATAAAACTTGGAACAAAAACGCTAGGGAACATAGAAGAAGTTTTTATTCAAAATCTTTCTCAAGGTGATTCATTTATATTTGCTGGTCAAGTATTAGAGTTTCAATCAATGAAAAATAATTTAGTACAAGTTAAAAGAAGTAAATCATTAATTTCTAAAATTCCATCTTATTCTGGTGGCAGAATGCCATTATCAACAAATTTGGCTAACTCAGTTAAGGCTTTATTGGCAAAAAGTAATATGTGGGATTTATATCCAGAGCAAATTACTGAATGGTTAAAAAGACAAAAAAATATATCTAAAATTCCTAAAAAAGATGAATATCTAGTGGAACAATTCCCTCGAAAAAAAATTTTTTATACTGTTATCTATACTTTTGCAGGATGGCACGCCAATCAAACACTAGGATTTTTATTGCTTAGAGGCTTTAAAGAATTTAATTATAAACCTCTAGGTTTTGTTGCAAATGATTATGCTATTGTTTTATGGTCTTTAAAAGAAGTTAAAGAAATTAAAAAGATTCTAAATTTAGGATTGTTAGATAAACATTTAGATAATTATCTTGAAGAAACTTCAATAGTTAAAAGATTGTTCAGAGATAATGCAATTATTTCTTGTTTAATAGAAAGAAGGTTGCCTGGAATGGAAAAAACAGGGAAGCAAGTTTTATTTAGTTCTGATCTAATTTATACAGTTTTAAAGAAAAATGAACCAGATCACATTCTTCTAAAATCATCATATGAAGATGCAAAAAAGAATATGATAGATTATGATAGACTAAGAGAAATCTTAAAAAAAATCGATAAAAAAATTATATTAAAGAAATTAACAAGTATATCACCATTAGCTGTTCCGATTATTCTTGAAATAAATAGAGAAAATTTATCAAAAAAGGAAACTGATGAATATATTCTAGAAGATTTAGAAAATGAAATATTAAAAGAGGCTAATGTACTATCAATTAATTAATTTTGGTGATGAAGAATTTTATGCTTACCCAAATAAATCTCTTTATTGGAAAAGACTAAATACCCTGATTGTATCAGATTTACATATTGGAAAATCTATTAGTTATGCAAAGAATAAGCAATTCTTACCTCCATATGATACCAAAGAAATA
>CACLAN010000032.1 GCA_902604905.1 uncultured Alphaproteobacteria bacterium | reverse complement strand
ATATCAGTTTTTGAGAATAATAAATTTGTCTATGGAGATGCAATAGGTGTTGGTAGTAATAACATTACATTAGATATTGCTAGAGGTTTATCAACTACTATTTCAAGTGCTGAAAGGTTAAAAACTTTATATGGCTCTCTGGTTTCATCTCCAAGTGATGATCATGAAATAATAGAAATCCCAATTGTTTCAGGTGATAAAAATACATTTAAACAGATAACAAGATCAAACTTAAATGCGATTATTAGACCTCGAATTGAGGAAACTTTAGAAATGATATGGCAAAAAATTAGCGATAACAATTTAAGAAATAAAAAATTAAATAATGTGGTTTTAACTGGTGGAGGGGCAATGATGGATAATATTACAGAATATGTAGAAACAATTTTTGCAAGTAGTTCAAGAGTATCAAGCCCATTGGATCAATTAAATTTGGAAAATAATTTTAAAAAACCAAATTTTTGCGAAATTATAGGATCTATATTGTATGACCGAGACTTATTTAAAATTAATTTTCTGGCAAACCAATCAAAAACCTTAAAAAAACGAGGAATTTCAAGCTTTTTTACTTGGCTTGATCAATATATTTAGATAATACTATATATAGTAAAATATATTGACGATTTCGAATATAAATCGTTAAAAACTATTTAAAACGGCGGAGATTTACAATGACTATCAATATTTCAATACAAGATGTAGCACAAAACTTACATCCTAAAATAACAGTATTAGGAGTAGGCGGATCTGGCGGCAATGCAGTTAACAATATGATTAACGCTAATTTAGAAGGTGTAGACTTTTTAATAGCAAATACTGATGCACAAGCTCTACAAATTTCAAGTTGTCCAAATAAAATTCAATTAGGATTAAACAGCACTAAAGGTTTAGGTGCGGGAATGAGGCCTGATATTGGAAGACAGGCTGCTGAAGAAGCAATTCAAGATTTAAGTGAAAAGTTTGAAGGTAGTCATATGCTTTTTATAGCTGCTGGTATGGGTGGTGGTACTGGCACAGGAGCTGCACCAGTTATTGCTAAATTAGCAAGAGAAAAAGGGATACTAACTGTTGGTGTAGTAACTAAACCTTTTCATTTTGAAGGTTCTCAAAGGATGAAGTTAGCTGAAAAAGGAATTGAAGAACTTCAACAGTATGTTGATACATTACTAACAATACCAAACCAAAATTTATTTAGAATTGCTAATGAAAAAACTACATTCTCTGATGCTTTTAAGATGGCAGATGATGTCCTGTATGCAGGCGTAAGAGGTGTAACTGATCTTATGGTTCAGCCTGGAATGATTAATTTAGATTTCTCAGATATCAAAACTGTTATGTCTGAAATGGGCAAAGCTATGATGGGTACTGGTGAAGCACAAGGTGAAGGCAGAGCAATTGCAGCTGCTGAAGCAGCTATTGCAAACCCATTAATTGATGATGTGTCACTTAAAGGTGCAAAAGGTCTAATTATTAATATTACTGGCGGCAAAGACATTACATTGTACGAAGTTGATGAGGCAGCAAATAGAATCAAACAAGAAGTTGATGAAGAAGCAAACATTATTTACGGAACTACTTGTGATGATAGGCTTGAAGGTGTTGTAAGAGTCAGTATTGTAGCTACAGGTATTGATACAAATAATAATATTTCAGCTAAACCGATAGAAAACTTTGCACCGATCAATATAAATAACGATATTTATAAACAAGACATACAAAAATCCGAGTCGTTTACTGAAAGTATGGCATTGCAGGAACATTCTTTACAAGATGGAAGTATCTTAGATGAAGAGATTAATGGGATTTCAAATGAAGAAATTCTCGATAATCAAAATTCTGAAAATATTGATTCAAATGAGCAAACAAATATTAACCAAATAGAGACTGCAAGTTTAGAAGAAAATACTGATGATAAAGTGTCTGAAGATAATGAAGTTTCAGAATCTGTAGATCAAATTGAAACTGATTATGTTTTCGAAGAAGTTTCAAATTCATCGTCACATGTTGAAAACCCAAATGAAACAAGTGTAAGAAGGTTGAGCTTATTTGATACTCTTTCAACTGAAAATAAATCTGAAGATATTGCTCCTGAGAATGAGTTGTTAGCAAAGACTGAACCTGTTTTTGCATCCTCAGAAGAAAAGATTGCAGAAAATGAATCAGAGGATAATAACTCTGAAGACAATAATCTAAGCATTGACGAAAAAGAGGTGTTTAGTGCTGAAGAGACTGCATCTACTGAAATTGATGATGAGTACAATCAGGAAACAGAGGAAGAACTTCTGGATATACCAACCTTTCTTAGAAGACAAGCTAACTAGTATTTAGTGCATAATTTGCAATATTTTGAAATATTAGGTTAGTTGTTAAGATCGCCAAAAATATATATTAAAAAAAGTGCTGGTTTCAGCACTTTTTTTTAAAATGATAGATATATCAAACACATCTAGCAATCAACAACAGACAATTGCCAAACCAGTATCTATCCTAGGAATAGGGCTACATACTGGAGCAAAAGTAAACATGAAATTATATCCCGCTAAAGTTGATTACGGAATAAAGTTTATTCGAAAAGATATTAAAGACAACAACGTGATTGAGGCTTTATGGTCAAATGTAAGCAGCACAAAATTAAGCACAACTATAAGTAATCAAAGTGGTGCAAGTGTCTCAACTATTGAGCATTTAATGAGCGCCTTGTCTGGATTACACATAGATAATATTAAAATTGAAATTGATGGACCTGAAATACCAATCATGGACGGTAGTTCAATAAAGTTTGTTGATCTTATTGATCAAACTAAAACTCAAACTTTAAATAAAAGAAGAAAAATTTTAAAAGTTAAAAAAAATATTAAAGTAGAAAATAATGATTCATCTGTAGAATTACAACCTAATGACCAGTTTTCAATTGATTTTGAAATCGATTTTCCTAGTAAACTAGTTAGTAAACAAAGCTGTCATTTACAATTAGTAAATGGGAATTATAAAACTGATATTGCCTCAGCACGTACTTTTGGATTTGAAAGAGATGTTGATATGTTAAGATCAAATGGCTTAGCACTTGGGGGTTCTTTGGATAATGCTGTTGTTGTTGGAGAAAGTAAAATACTTAATGCAGATGGTTTACGTTTTAAGGATGAGTTTGTGAGACATAAAATTCTTGATTCTATTGGTGATTTGTATTTAGCAGGTGCTCCAATTCAAGGTTATTTTTTAGGAAACAAATCAGGCCATCATCTAAATAACTTACTATTAAGGTCTTTGTTTGCGGATAAAAATAATTACGAATATATTTAGTTAAATCATTTTTTTTGGATCGACTATTTTATCAAAATCTTTTTCTGAAATTAATTTCAATTTTAAGGCCGCCTCCTTAAGAGTTAAATTTTCATTGTAGGCTTTTTTTGCAATTTTTGCTGCATTATCATATCCAATACTTTTGTTTAAAGCTGTAACAAGCATTAAAGAATTATTTAAATGATTATCAATAATTTCTTTATTTGCTTTTAATTCCTTTAAGCAATTATTACAAAAACTTTTAATTCCATCACTTAGAAGGTTTACTGACTGAATAATGTTAAAAGCAATAACTGGTTTATAGGCATTTAATTGAAAATGACCATTGGACCCTGCAAGATCTACAGTTGTACTATTGCCAATTACTTGAACACACACCATAGATAATGCTTCGATTTGTGTTGGATTTATCTTGCCAGGCATAATTGATGATCCAGGTTCATTAGCAGGTAAAGTTAATTCTCCCAGACCAGATCTAGGTCCAGATGCCAAAAATCTAATATCATTTATTATTTTTAATAATGAAAGTGATAAAGTTTTTAAAGAATTTGAAAAATTAATTAATGGATCATGAGAAGCTAACGACTCAAATTTATTTGGAGAAGGTTTATAATTATCATTAGTTAGTTTATTTAAATATTTACAAAATACTTTATCAAATTTTTTTGGAGCATTAATGCCTGAACCTACTGCAGTTCCACCTTGAGCAAGATATTTTAATTCTGATTTTGCAATTTCTATTCTTTTCAAACAACTGTTTAATTGAGAACAAAAAGCTGAGAATTCGTCACCCAAAGTAATTGGAGTTGCATCTTGTGTATGAGTTCTTCCTATTTTGATTATATTTTGAAAAATCTTTTTCTTTTTTTGAAATTCTTTTATTAAAATTTTTAGATTTGGAATTAAGTCTTTGGCTGCTAACTCATTAATTGCAACATGCATTATCGTTGGAAAGGTATCATTTGATGATTGAGATAAATTCACATGATCATTTGGATGAATAGGTTCTTTACTTCCAATTTTTCCTCCTAATTTTTTTATTATATAATTACTAATTACTTCATTAGCATTCATATTTGTCTGAGTACCAGATCCAGTTTGCCATACTACTAAAGGAAACTCTTCGATAAGTTTTAAATTAATTATATCATTACATGCCTTTATAATTAATGATCCTAATTTTCTGTTTAAGACACCAAGTTCAATATTAGCTTCTGCAGCAGCTTTTTTTTGTTGTCCTAAAGCAATTATTAATTCAACCGGTATTTTTTCACTACCAATTTTAAAATTCTCAAGAGATCTTTGCGTTTGAGCACCCCAAAGCTTATTTTTATCAATTTTTTTTGAACCTAGGCTATCAAATTCTATTCTTTTTTTATTTTTCATTAATTATTAACAAAATTATTATAACATATTATATGAAACATATGAACAAACTTGTTTTACTTAGGCATGGCCAGAGTCAGTGGAATTTAGAAAATAAATTTACTGGTTGGAAAGATGTTCCATTAACTGAAAAAGGTATAAATGAAGCTAATAATGCAGGCCTTTTATTAAAAAAAAATAATATAAAAATTGATAAAATTTTTAGTAGTGTTTTAAAAAGAGCAAATAAAACAGCAGAAATTGCAATTATGGCATCAGAAATAGAAAATTTACATAAAAATGGATTTCTTATTTATGAAAAAGATCTAAGACTAAATGAGAGAGATTATGGTGATTTAGTTGGTTTAAATAAAGCAGAAACTGCTGAAAAATTTGGAAAAGAAAAAGTGCATATTTGGAGAAGATCATATGATACGCCACCACCTAACGGTGAAAGTCTTAAGGATGTCGTAGACAGAGTTTCACCATATTTTACTGAAACAATCCAACCATTTATCTTAGATAAGAAAAATGTTCTAATTGTAGCACATGGTAACTCTCTAAGAGCAATAATGATTAAAGTTGGCATGTATAAGCCTGAAGAAATATCCTCGATAGAACTTCCTACAGGAAGTCCGCTGTGCTTAGATTATGCTAATGGGCAATTACAAAGACATTATTATTTAGATTAATTTTTTTTATAATTAGAAAAATTAATTACATTATTTTTGTTTGATTTTTTCTTTTGAACTTTTTTATTTACTTTCTCTTGAACTTTATTTTTTTGCAAAATTAATCCAAAATTAGCTGAAGGATCTGCAAAGGAGATGATTGAATTATAATCTATTAT
>CACLAN010000031.1 GCA_902604905.1 uncultured Alphaproteobacteria bacterium | reverse complement strand
AAAAATAGCACTATAAGATGCATCAATAATATTTGGAGATACGCCAATAGTTGTCCAATGTGTATTTGTAGAATCAGATGATTCAATTAAAACTCTTGTGATAGCACCAGTACCTTTTTCTGATGAAAGAATCATAACTTTGTAATCGGTTAACTTTAAATCTTTAAGATCAGGGTAATAATCAATTAAGGCTTTTCTTAATGCACTATCAATAGCATTTACTGGACCATTTCCTGTACCTACTGTCATCATATTTGAGTCTTTAACTTTTAAAAATACTGTAGCCTCTGCTTCAGTAACAATTTCACCTTTAGCATTCCATCTTCTTTCATCTGTGACTCTGAATTTTTCTAAGTTATAAAAATCCTCAAAATGACCAAGGTGACGTCTAACTAATAATTCAAAACTAGCTAAAGCAGTATCAAATGAATAACCTTTTGATTCTTTTTCCTTTATAATCTCTAAGATGTTGTTGATTTCATTTTTAGGTAGATCAATATTAATTTTATTTAATTGATTTAATATATTAGATCTTCCTGCCTGATTAGAAATTACAACGTTTCTAGAATTACCAACTATTTCTGGCTCAATATGTTCATAAGTTGAAGAATTTTTTTCTATTGCAGATGCATGCAATCCACCTTTATGAGAGAAAGCATGATCTCCAACATATGGAGCATTTTTTCTCGAAGGCATATTAAGGATGTCATTTAATGTTCTAGAAATATGTATTAAATTTTTTAATTTATCTTTTGAAATATTTGTTTTATATTTTGTTTTTAGAACCAAAGATGGAATTAAGGAAATTAAATTAGTATTTCCACATCTTTCTCCTAAACCGTTAATTGTTCCCTGTATCTGTCTTGCTCCAGCATTAATAGCTGATAGTGCATTTGCAACTGCATTATCAGTGTCATTGTGAGCATGTATACCAACATTTTGACCTGGTATAACTTTTACTACTTCTGAAACAATATTGTAAATTTCATCTGGAAGGGTTCCCCCGTTAGTATCACAAAGAACAACCCATCTTGCACCAGCGTCATACGCTGCTTTAATACAACTCAATGCAAAGTTTTTATTTTCTTTAAAGCCATCAAAAAAATGTTCTGCATCAAAAATTGGTTCTTTGTTTTTATTTTTTATGGAGTAAATACTATCACTTATCATTTTTAAATTTTCATCTTCAGATATTTCTAAAGCATTTTTTACGTGAAATGATGATGATTTACCTACAATGCAAACACAACTTGCACTAGAATTGATAAGTGCATTTAATCCTGGATCGTTATCGGCACTTCTGCCTGGTCTTCTTGTCATACCAAAGGCAGTCAATTTACTTTTAGAAAATTTTGTATTTCTTGAAAAAAAATCATTATCGGTAGGATTTGCTCCTGGCCATCCACCTTCAATATAGTCTATTCCTAAATCATCAAGATGTTGAGATATATTCATTTTATCACTAACAGAAAAATTAACTCCCGTTGTTTGCTGACCATCTCTAAGTGTGGTATCGAATAAATATACTTTATCTTCCATAATTACTAGATCGCTAATAGAGTATAAATTAAAATTTACTAGATTTTTCCAAGTTTTTGCAAAATTCCGTTTCTATCAAATAATGGTAGTAAATATTTTAATTCGGGTCCATGAGATTTTCCAGTTAAAATTAACCTCAAGGGCATAAATAAATTTTTTCCTTTAAGTCCAGTTTTTTTGTTAATTTTTGATGTCCAATGATCCCATGTTTTTTCATCAAATGGATCTTCGGGCAATTCATCAATTGCGGTACTAATAAAATTATCATCAATATTTAAATCTTTGGCATTATTTATTTTTGTAATTACTTCTTCCCATTCTTTAGCTTGTTTAATGAATGAAATATTATTTTTAATAAAACGCCAAAAACTCTCTTTTTGAAAATTAGATTTTATATTTTTTAACTTATGATTAATCTCATTATAACTAAACAATTTAATGGTATTTTCATTAAGGTTTCTTAAGGATTCAATTGAAAATTTTGCAGAAGATTTAGATAGGCTTTGAATATCAAATTTTTTTACTATTTCATTTAAATCTTTGATTGGGTCGATATTACTACTAGAACCAATAAAAAGAAAATAATTAAGTAACGTAATATTTTCATATCCCTCGTCTCTAAAATTTTCAATTGAAAGACTTCCAAGCCTTTTGCTAAAGCCCTTCCCAGTTTCATCAACTAAGAATGGATGATGAGCAAATGATGGAATTGAAGCTTCAAGAGCCCTAAAAAGTTGAATATGATAGGCAGTATTAGCTATGTGATCTTCCCCCCTAATAATATGTGTAATTTTTTCTTCAATATCATCAATAACTGAGGGTAAATGGTATAACAATGTTCCATCAGCTCTAATTAAAACAGGATCACTCAAATTTTTAGCATCAAATGAAACATTCCCTTTAATAATATCTTTCCAACTAATATTTTCATCGTCTAATTTGAATCTCCAATGAGGTTGAATTCCAGATTCTATTTTTTTTTCTACTTCTTCATCACTTAGATTTAATGATGATCTATCATAAATAGGTGGTTTGCCAGAGGATAATAGAGATTTTTTCTTTAAAGCTAATTCCTCTTCTGTTTCAAAACATGGATAAAGTCTATTCTTTTTTTTAAGAATTTGGATTTTTTCATTGTAAATATTTTTTCTTGAGGATTGATTAAAAGTGTAACTCCAATTCAATCCAAGCCATGTAAGATCATCTTTGATACTTTTCTCAAATTCTTTAGTGCTCCTAACGGTATCAGTATCATCAATTCTTAATATGAACTCACCTTGATTTTTTTGACAAAAAATCCAATTTAAAATTGCTGATCTTGCATTACCGATATGTATATTTCCTGTAGGGCTAGGAGCGAACCTACACTTCATATTATTCTTTAGGAATTTCGCAAACAGGAATAGGCTTCATCTTATGAAGATTTGGCTTTCTAATTTGTTCATATCTACTGTAGTATTCACTAGACTTATTTTCCATTGCTTCTTCTAACTGCTTATATGAAAGACCAAGTTGACTTTCATCATTTCTACTATCATCCCATAAACCATCTGTCGGTGCTGCGCTAATAATATCTTTTATAACACCAATTTCTTCGGCTAATTCCCATACCTCAGTTTTGGTACAATCTGCTATTGGCGATATATCTACACCTCCATCACCATATTTTGTATAAAATCCAACACCAAAATCTTCAACTTTATTTCCAGTACCAACAACTATACCATTATTGCTTTGGGCTATTTGGTATAGAGTTACCATTCTCAGTCTAGATCTTGAATTTGCAAAGGCTAACTCACTATCAAAATTTTCCATCGTATTTTGAAAAGTTTTAAAAACATTATCTAAATCAACTATTTTTGTTTCTACATTTGGGTAATTTTGTTCTAAAAATTCTAAATGTCTTAAACTTAAATCATGTTGTGATGAATTTTGCTTTATGGGCATTGAAACAGCTATAGTTTTTAAACCAGTACGAGCGCATAAGGTGCTAGTAAGAGCTGAGTCAACTCCTCCTGACACTCCTATTACCAAGGTAGTTGGGTTATTATTTATAGATATAGCATAGTCTTTAATCCAATTAGAAATGAATGTAATTTTATCTTTTGATTTCATAATTATTATATAAATATAAATTTATAAATTTGAAGATTGCTTTGAGAGTAATTTTTCTTCTTTTAAAAAATCTGATAATAAAAAAGCCAATTCTAGAGACTGCGAGGCATTTAGTCTCGGATCACAATATGTATGATATCTATTTTTTAGATCTTCGTCAGTTATTTCTTGAAGACCTCCCATACATTCTGTAACATCTTGACCAGTCATTTCTAAATGGACGCCACCAGGATATGTTCCTTCACTTCTATGAATTTGAAAAAATTGCTGAATTTCAGAAATTATATCTTTTAATGGTCTAGTTTTAAAACCAGTATTAGATTTTATAGTATTTCCATGCATAGGGTCACAAGTCCAAACAACATTTTTACCAGCTGTATTAACTGACCTAATTATTTTTGGAAGTATTCCAGTAACTTTTTCATGACCCATTCTACATATCAGTGTTATTTTTCCAGCTTCATTGTTTGGATTCAACACATCTAATATCTTTAATAGTTCTTCTGTTTTTGTACTTGGACCCACTTTAATACCAATAGGGTTCTCAATACCTCTTAAAAATTCAATATGTGCTCCATCCAGTTGTCGTGTTCTGTCACCTACCCACAACATGTGAGCTGAAACATCATACCACTTACCTGAAGTACTATCTATTCTTGTTAATGCTTCCTCATATTGAAGAAGTAAAGCTTCATGACTTGTAAAGAAGTCAGTTTCATTTAACTGTCTTACACTATTTCCATTTATTCCACATGCCTCCATAAAAGATAAGCATTCGTCAATTCTAGAAGATATCTCTCTAAATTTAGCAGCATTCTCACCTTTAACAAAATTCAGGTTCCATTGATGTATTTTATTTAAATTGGCAAAACCACCTTGAGAAAAAGCTCTTAATAGATTAAGTGTTGATGCAGATTGATTGTAGGCTTGAATCAATCTATCTGGATTAGGATCTCTATCTTTATGATTAAAGTCGATACCATTAATTATATCCCCTTTATAAGACTCAAGTTCTAAATCATTAATAACTTCTGTGGCAGATGATCTTGGCTTTGCAAACTGTCCGGCAATTCTTCCTACTTTAACAATTGGACAAGAAGCACCAAACGTCAAAACAACAGCCATTTGTAAAATAACTTTAAATGTATCTCTAATATTATCTGGATGAAAATCTGCGAAACTTTCTGCACAATCTCCACCTTGTAATAAAAAAGCATTTCCGTTTGCAACTTCTCCAAGTTTCTTTTTTAATAGTCTCGCTTCTCCAGCAAAAACTAAAGGTGGATATTTGGAAATTTCATTTAGAGTTTTATTTAGATGATCTTCATTCTGATAGTTTGGCATATGAAGAGCGTCTTTATTTCTCCAACTATTGGGTGACCATTTATCGCTCATAATTTGAAAAGGCTCATAAACCCTAATATATTTTGAAACAAGGGTTATTATTTAGACCTTTTATTTCTTAGAATTTTTAAGGCTGATCTTTCAATAGCAAGTGAATTTTTGGGAATATTTTTAGTAATAACACTACCTGCACCAATTCTAGATTTAGACTCAATTACAATTGGAGCAATGAGTGATGTGTTTGAACCTATAAATACATTATCTTTAATTACGGTTTTGTGTTTTTTCTTTCCATCAAAATTACAAGTTATTGTACCAGCACCTATATTCACATTGTTTCCTATTTCTGAATCTCCAACATATGAAAGATGAGCAATAGAAACATTATTTCCAATTTTAGAATTTTTAATTTCGACAAAGTTACCAATTTTTGATTTTTTGCCAATTTTTGTTTTTGGCCTTAATCTAGCACTTGGACCAATATGTGAATTTTCATCTATTGTAACTTCTTCTAGATATGAATTA
>CACLAN010000030.1 GCA_902604905.1 uncultured Alphaproteobacteria bacterium | reverse complement strand
TATACCTTTCAAAAATAATATAATAATATTTGCTAATGATTATAGAGGTTTAATTTATGCAATTACTGAAATTGCTGACATTTTAAAATATTCAAAAAAAAATGTACTAAATATAAAAAAAAATATTATTGAAAGCCCAGTTACTAAAATTAGAAGTATTTCTAAATGTTTTGAAAGTGTTGATGAAGATAAAGAATGGTTTTATGATCAAAAAGCATGGGATGAATACTTAACACTACTAATTTCAGAGCGTTTTAATAGATTTACACTCACATTAGGAATGCAATATAATTATCCATACGGTAATGAATTTATTAAGGATGTGTATTTGTATTTACCCTATCCTTTTTTAGTTTCTCCAAAAGATTACAAACTAAAGCTAACTAAATTTACTAAAAAAGAAAGAGTAAGAAATTTAAATATGCTTAAATATATAGCAAAAGAGACTAAGAGAAGAGGTTTAGAATTTCAATTAGCAATCTGGACACAAAAGTATGATTTTGATGATGTTCCAAATGCAAACTATCAAATAAAAAAATATCCATCAGGCCCTAATTATGCGAAGTATTGTAGAGATTCTTTAAGTTTAATTTTAAAAGAATGTCCAGAAATAACAGGAATAACTCTAAGAGTACATGTAGAATGCGGTATTCCAGAAAAAAACTATTCTTTTTGGAAAACTTATTTTCAAGCAATTAAAAAATGTGGTCGTAAAATAAATTTAGATCTTCATGCTAAAGGTATAGATGAAAAGTTAATAAACATAGCTTTAGAATATTCAAATAATGTTTCAGTATCTCCGAAATATATATCAGAACATATGGGTCTACCTTATCACCAAGCTTCTATAAGAAAACAGGAAATGCCTCCAAGAAAAAGAGTGGGGGAAAAATGGACATTCAGCGAAGGTACAAGAAAATTTCTAAGATATAGTTATGGTGATTTGTTAAAAGAAAAAAGAAAATATAATATTTTATTTAGAATTTGGCCAGGGACACAAAGAATCCTTCTTTGGGCTGATCATGAATTAGCATCTGGGTATGGAAACTTATCTACTTTTTGTAACTCTCTTGGAACTGAACTTTGTGAACCACTATCTTTTAAAGGAAGAATGGGCACAGGTAAAAGTGGGGGAAGATACAACTATAAAATTAAAGAATTAAGAACTAAATATGATTGGGAAAAGTATACTTACAACTATAGGATCTGGGGAAGGTTGAATTATAACCCAATTACAAATAAAGATAATTATCTTCGTTATTTGAATTTTTATTTTGGGTCCTGCCATAAAGATATTTCAAATGCTCTTGCAAATGCTAGTAGAATTTTGCCATTCGTCACACTTGTTCATGGCGTATCGGCTTCTAATAATTCATATTGGCCTGAGATGTATGAAAATATGAGTATAGTCAGTAAAGGTCCTTGGTTGCCATATAGCTATGATTTACACAAAAATAGTAGATTTGGAATGGCTACAAGTTGTGATCCCCAGCTGATAATGTCTCCAAAAGAAATGGTAGATAGAATTTTTAATAGTAAAACCATCAACAAATATTCACCATTAACAATGACACTTTGGTTAGATAAATTTTCTCAAAATGCAAAATATCATATTTTTAAAGCAGCAAAAAAAATCAATAAAGAAAAAAACTATGATTTTTTAAGAATATATGTTGACGTTATAATACAATCATCAATTGGAAAATTTTTTACTTATAAATTTAAATCTTCTATACTTTGGGAATATTACCTATTAACGCTTAATAAGAATATAGCTGAAGAGGCACTTAAAAATTATATAAAAGCAAAAAATGCATGGAAAATTTCAGCAGAAATTTCAAAAAAATATTATTTACCCGATCTTAGTTATGGTCCTCAAAGTTGGTTAAGAGGTAGATGGGATGATAGATTACCAGCAATTGAACAAGATATTCTAGATATGAATAAAATTTTGTATAAAAATACAAAAATCAATACAAAAAGAAAAAAAGACTTACTTTTTATAAATTATATTAAAAACTGGAATTATAAGCAGAATATTTTAGTCAATCATTCAAATCCTAAAAATTTTATAAAAAGAAAAAAGATTTCTTTATTTTGTAAAATTAATTCTAATAAAAATCTTTCAGGATATCTACATTATAGAGAAGTAAACCAGTCAAAAAAATGGATAAAAAGAAAATTAGTCAAAATAAAAAATGTTTATAATGTTACAATTCCTGCAAATTTTACCGATACTGATTATCCTATTCAATACTATTTTGAATTTGAAAATAAAAAATTTTCATCTTTTGCACCAGGTTTTAATAAATTCTTATCAAATCAACCATACTATTTGTTGAGACAAAAAGATTAAGTTAATTTTTATAAAAAGTTGATTCTAAAGCTTCAATTTTTTTTCTTGCAACATAGAGTTTATTATTAACACTATCTGAATTTTCTGATTCTAGATTTCTAATCTCATTCTCAATTGTAGATTTATCAAGATCATTCATTTCATTCACACTTTCAGCTAACAATATACATTTTTCTGGATTTATTTCGACAAAACCAGTGGAAACAAAAAAGGATTTAACTAGGTTATTTTCTTCATTATAAACCATTACCCTTCCAGGTCTAAGAGACGACATTACCTTGCTATGTCCTGGTAAAATACCTATATCACCATCTTTACCAGGGACAATTATAGAACCAACATTATCATTAAAGACAAGGTTTTCTGGGGAAACTAAATCAAATGAAATTGTTGCCATTATGCTGCTTCAGCTTCTAATTTTTTAGATTTTTCAATTGCTTCATCTATACCACCTACCATATAAAATGCTGCTTCTGGCATATGATCGTATTCTCCTTTTACAAGTCCATCAAAACTTTTAATGGTATCTTCAAGGTCAACATATTTACCCGGAGATCCTGTGAAGACTTCTGCAACGAAAAATGGTTGACTCAAAAACTTTTCTATTTTTCTAGCTCTTGCAACTGTTAGCTTGTCTTCTTCTGAAAGCTCATCCATTCCAAGAATAGCAATAATATCTTGAAGACTTTTATATGTTTGTAAAACTCTTTGTACCTCTCTAGCTACTCTGTAATGGTCATTACCAACAACTTGTGGATCTAAAATTCTAGATGTAGAATCTAATGGATCAACGGCAGGATATATTCCTTTTTCAGAAATAGCTCTATTCAGAACTGTTGTTGCATCCAAGTGTGAAAAGGATGTTGCAGGTGCAGGATCTGTTAAATCATCTGCGGGCACATATATTGCTTGTACTGATGTAATAGATCCCTTTTTTGTAGTTGTAATTCGCTCTTGCAAGGCACCCATATCAGTTGCAAGTGTTGGTTGATATCCAACTGCAGATGGAATACGTCCTAGAAGGGCTGAAACTTCAGATCCGGCTTGAGTAAATCTAAAGATATTATCTACAAAAAATAATACATCTTGACCTTCTTCATCTCTAAAATATTCTGCTTGAGTTAAGCCTGATAAGGCCACTCTAGCTCTTGCACCTGGTGGTTCATTCATTTGACCATAAACTAGTGCAACTTTTGAGTCCTTACCTTTTAGATCAATAATCCCAGACTCAATCATTTCGTGATACAAGTCATTACCCTCACGAGTCCTTTCACCTACACCAGCAAATACAGAATATCCTCCATGAGCTTTTGCAATGTTGTTAATTAATTCCATAATTAAAACTGTCTTACCGACTCCAGCTCCACCAAATAATCCAATTTTACCACCTCTTGCATAAGGTGCTAGTAGATCAACTACTTTAATTCCTGTTACTAAAACTTCTGTTTCTGTAGATTGGTCTACAAACTCTGGCGCTGGTCTATGAATCGGATAAGATTTACTGGTTCCAATATCACCTCTTTCATCAACTGGCTCTCCTACAACATTCATAATTCTACCTAAAGTTTCTGGTCCTACAGGCATTGAAATGGGGGCGCCTGTATCAGTAGTTGTTTGACCTCTAACTAGTCCATCTGTTGTATCCATAGCAATTGTACGAACTGCATTTTCGCCTAAATGCTGAGCAACCTCTAACATTAATCTTGTTCCATTATTGTCAACTTCTAGAGCGTTCATGATTGCAGGAAGTTCGCCGTCGAACTCTACATCAACTACAGCTCCAAGAACTTGTGATATTTTTCCAGTTAAATTGTTAGCCATATATCCCCCTTTATATTGATTCAGCTCCAGAAATAATCTCTATTAATTCTTTAGTTATGAACGCTTGTCTCGTTCTATTATACTTCAATGTTAAACTATCTATCATTTCACCTGCGTTTCGGGTTGCGTTATCCATTGCGGCCATTCTTGCTCCCTGCTCTCCCGCATCACTTTCTAAAAGTACTTTAAATATTTGAATGGAAACATTTTTTGGAAGCAAATCCTTTAAAATTGTCTCTTCATCAGGCTCATAATCATAAATTGCATTTGAAGAATTTTCTTTTTCTTCCTCTTTTTCAGAATTTGAAACATCCAATGGTATTAATTGTTGCTCAGTAACTTCTTGCGAAATAGCAGATTTAAATTTGTTAAAAACTAAAATACATTTATCAAATTTACCATCAAAGTATAATTCTTGAAGCTTATTAGAAATATTTAATGCAGATTCATATCCAGTGCTTGAAATATTTAAGTCGACAAAGCTCTCAAGAATTTGATCCTTCATTACTCTATTAAAGAAATCTCTACTTTTTTTTCCAACTGGTATTAAGTGAACTTTTTTTCCATTTCCCTCAAGTGATTTAACTAATTTAAAAGTTTCTCTATTTATACTACTGTTGAAACCACCACATAAACCTCTATCAGCACTTACTGGGACAACAACATAATTCTGATCATTACCAGTACCTGTTAGGAGTTTAATTATACCATCTCCAGATGCAGGAGATGATGCAAGAGAAGAAAGCATTTCCTCTAGCCTTGATGAATATGGTCGTGCCGCTTCAGCTTTTTCTTGTGATCTGCGCAACTTACTTGCAGCAACCATTTTCATTGCTGATGTAATTTTTTTAGTAGATCCTACTGAATTGATCTGAGTTTTGATATCTTTTAAACTTGGCATAAATTAGTTACTTGCAAATTTTCCAACCAAATCATCTAAGATTGATTTTAATTTATCATCATTTTCTTTAGATAATTCCTTTTCATTAGCAATCGCATCTAATATATCACTATGCTTAGTTCTAATTTCATTTAAAACTTCTGCTTCAAACTTGACTACGTCACCTACGGCAACTTTATCAAGATATCCGCGAACACCAGCATAAATAGATACAACTTGCTCTGAAACCGTTAATGGTGAGTATTGACCTTGTTTTAAGATTTCAACTAGTCTTGCACCACGATCAAGTAATTGTTTAGTTGAAGCGTCTAAGTCTGATGCAAACTGTGCGAAAGCTGCCATCTCTCGATATTGAGCTAATTCTAGTTTTACAGGTCCAGCAATTTTTTTCATTGCTTTTGTTTGAGCTGCAGAACCAACACGACTTACTGAAAGACCAACATTAATCGCAGGACGGATACCAGCAAAAAATAAGTTTGTTTCTAAAAATATTTGTCCATCAGTAATGGAAATAACATTTGTTGGAATATAAGCAGATAAGTCTCCAGCTTGAGT
>CACLAN010000029.1 GCA_902604905.1 uncultured Alphaproteobacteria bacterium | reverse complement strand
AATGGTGTCGTACCTTTAGGAGCAGTAGCTTCACGTGATCATATCTATGACACTATAGTTGATGCTTCACCTACAGGAGCTATAGAATTTTTTCATGGTTATACTTATTCCGCTATACCTGTTTCAATGGCAGCAGGTTTAGCAATGCAAGATATAATTGAGAAAGAAGATTTATTTAATAGAGCAAAAGATATGTCTCCATATTTCTTAGATGGTTTATTTACTTTGAAAGACTTAGATATCATTACTGATATAAGAGGATACGGAATGATGGGAGGAATTGATATAAAAATGGATGAGCGTTTAGGTAAAGCTGGATATGCTTGTTTTAAAAAATTATTTGAAGCAGGTTTAAGTTTGAAAGCAACAGGCGATTGTCTAATTGTTGCACCTCCATTTACTTGTGAAAAAAAACATATTGATGAGATAATTGAAAAATTAAGAACAGGTATCTCGAACTATATGCATGACAGATAATGAAAATAGGTGTTCCTTCTGAGATTAAAGCTCAGGAGTCTAGGGTTGGGCTTACTCCGCTAAGTGTTAGAGAATTAGTAAAGAATAAACATACAGTACTTATTCAAAAAGGTGCCGGTGTTGGTGCTGGATTTTTAAATAGTGATTATGAATTTTCAGGTGCAAAAATTGTAAATTCAGCTGAGGATATTTTTAACGAATCTGAAATGATTATAAAAGTAAAAGAACCTTTAATGAATGAAGTTGCAATGATAAGAGAAAACCAAATTTTATTTACTTATTTACATCTTTCAGCTGCTCCAGAATTGACAAAGGGTTTGATTGATTCAAATTCAATTTGTATAGCTTATGAAACAGTAAGTGACCATAATAATAAATTGCCACTTCTCGCACCTATGAGTGCTGTAGCTGGCAGAATGTCGATACAGGCTGGTGCGTATTCACTTGAAAAACATAAAGGTGGTAGTGGTTTACTTTTAGGGGGTGCGCCAGGAGTTCAACCTGGAAATGTCTTAATTTTAGGCGGAGGTGTTGTAGGTGAAAATGCAGCAATAATTGCTACCGGTATGCAAGCAAAAGTCTTCATCGTGGATAAGTCAGAAAAAAGATTAGAGGAATTACAAGAAAAATTTGGTGATAAAATAGAAATACTGCACAGTGATAAAATAAATCTAAAAGATTTTATTTCTGAATGTGACTTACTAATTGGTGGTGTTCTTGTTCCAGGCTCTAACGCTCCTAAAATTATAACTAAGGAAATGATCAAAGAGATGAAAAGTGGATCTGTGATTGTTGATGTTGCAATTGATCAAGGTGGTTGTGTTGAAACTAGTAAACCAACAACTCATGCAAACCCTACATATGTTGTTGATGATGTTGTTCATTATTGTGTTGCAAATATGCCAGGGGGAGTTCCAAGAACTTCTACACTTGCTTTAAATGCAGTTACTTTACCATTTATTCAAAACTTAGCTTCTAACGGTTATAAAGATGCTCTAAAAAATGATAAAAATTTTATGAATGGTTTAAATATTTTTAAAGGAGCCGTTACATATAAAGCTGTTGCTGATGATTTAAATTATGACTACGCTAATCCAGTTTCCTTACTACACTAGAAACTATTAGAAGCTTCTACCATTATCATTAATTTTATTTTTGCTAAATCTCGAGGTAAATGACCTAGTCCGCAATCAGGAGCAACAATTAATTGTTCCTTATCAATAAACTTTAATGCATCATTTATTCTTGAGACAATTTCTTCTTTAGTCTCAACTTGAGAGCTTGCTATTTTTACTAAACCAAAAATAACTTTTGTTTGTTTAAAATCTTTTAAAAAATTTAAATCATTATATCGATGAGCATCTTCAATAGAAACTGTATCTATAATTGATTCATCTAAAGCTTTACTGATTTTACTGTAAGAATCTAAAGGCGCTTTTGGATAATCTACTGCATCTAATTTATCAGGATAGCCGCAACAAATATGAGTAATTTTTTCTATACTTTGATTATTTATATTCTTAAAGCATCTTTCTAAATTTTTGATTCCAAATTTTAGGGCATTCTGAGGTTTTCTCGCAAACAACGGTTCATCGACTTGAATATATTTACATCCTGCATCAACTAGTCTTTTAATTTCTACATTAATGGCATCAGCTAAGTCTTCACCCATATGTTCATCTGAATCATAAAATGTATTTGCTATGGTATCTGTTATAGTCATTGGTCCAGGAATAGTAATTTTCAAATTCTTATTAGTTAAACCCTGATTTTTTTTCCACTCTTCAACTAAAAAAGATTCTTTTGCTCTAACCTTTGAAGTTATTGTCGGTAACCAGCATTTATAATTCCCTGTCCTAGCAACTTTTTCTGTGAGATTTGTAAAATCAATTCCTTCTAAATATCTACAATGATAGTGAATATAATTTTCTCTTCTAACTTCACCATCGGTAAGGATATCAATACCACATTCCTCCTGATCCCTAATTATTTCTTTGGTAGCTTTAGTAAATAACTCTTCAACTTTATCACCCATCTTTTTTATTTCATCTTCATAAAATTTAGTTGGATATTCTGTATCTGTACCACCAGAAGCACTAAACCAATCAGTAATTTTTAAATAGTTTGGTTTTGGATAGGCGCCTACAACAGTTGTTAACATATTTTTATTATTCCATTTTTCTGCTAAATGGTCCAGAATTCGTATTAACACCTGAACTAGAAAGTTTAGTATTTGATAATCGTCTCTCCTGATGAATCATGCGGTGACTTAATAATGTTGATACTAATTCATTTTTAATGTCTTGAAATTCTCTTAGGCTCGATAGATCATTTATTTCCTGAGGATCCTTTTCTAAATCAAATAATAAACATGGTAATGAAGGGAAATGAACATACTTCCATTTATTATTTCTAATGACTGATAGATTACATTGTTCGGGTGCTAATCTTTTATCTTTAACAAACGAAGTACTTTCTCTAAAATCATAATCAAAAACCACATATTCTTTATTAGATGATTTTTCGTATTTATTATCGATATAGTGCATCAGTGATTGACCATTCCAATCAATGGGGATTTCACCACCAAGCCATTGTAAAATTGTAGGAGCAACATCTACAGATTCTGTTAAATGGTTAATTTCTTTTGGATTGTTTTGAGGCACATAAATAAATAATGGAATTCTGTAAGAGGAGTCCCACCAACCTAATTTTCCCCATAAATTATTTTCATTTAACATCTCTCCATGATCACTAGTAAATATTATCATTGTATTCTCTTCTTGCCCTGATTCTTTAATAGCGTTCAAAATTTTACCAATATTAAAATCAACTTCTGCGCACATTGCAAAATAGACACTCATAATATTTTTGATATCTTGATCTTCTAAAAGATCATAATTAATTTCAGAGAAATTTTCTTTTAATAAAAATTTTTTACATAACTCCTCAAGTAGAGGATGTTTTTTTGATAATTCTTTAAGTGAAATATCATTTTTAGATAAATTAATATTATCTGGATTAAATTTACTAAACCATGGATCAGCTATATGAAAGGGTGGGTGTGGTTTTAAGAAGGATACATGTATAAAAAATGGATCTTTGAGCTTTTTTAAATCGTTAACAACTTTGTCTGCTAAAAATGCGGTGTCTGAAAATTCAGTTGGAATATAATATGGTTCATAAATATACGCTTGATCATCTTTAGGCTTTCTTCCTTTGTACAAATCTTCTGCTTTATTAATCTCAAAACCGTTTTGATTAAGATGGTTAGCCCAAGGTTCTGGTTTTCCTCCTGGTAAAACACAGCCATCATCAAATCCTTCCATTGGTGATTCATAGGTAAAATTTTTTTTATCTTTTGGGTCCAGGTATCTTGGATCCCAAGAAGTATCAGTGTATCCATAAAGACTTGGATTATAATTTAATTTGCGTACTTCTTTAGCAATGTTTGTAAATCTTTTATCAAGAGGTGCGCCATTAAATACTGATCGGTGAATAAATGGGTATAAACCAGTTAGCATAGTAGTTCTCGAAGGACCACATGGAACAATGCCTGCAAAGTGTGATTTAAAAATAACACTTTTTTTTGCTAATTTATCCAAATTAGGAGTAAGAGCATATTGATGATTTAGAAAACTAAAGCAATCGAAGCGCCACTGGTCAGCACATATAAAAAGGACAGATTTTTTTGTTTTCTCCATATTCTAATAAATACTAAAGTAATTAAAAAGAAATACACATTTTTTTAAAAAAAACGTAATAAATTTGTCAATTATTTTTGCTAAAAGTTGAAATTTGTATACAAAAAAAACATACGATAAATTTATCTTATAGGAGAAAATATATGTTAAAAAAAATATTTATAGCGTTAGTATTTTCTTCCGCAACTTTTGTCTGGAGCGGAAGCTCTTTTGCAGGTGGTCATTGCGTAGGTACAACGATGAGCGATGCACAGACAGGTGGAAAATACCCTCAGCAATATGAATTAGCGGAATATGAAAGTGCAGCTAGCTGTACAATGAAGTTTTCTGATAATCCAAATATTGCTAGCATTAACGCTACTATACAAGGTAACCCAGGAAGTCTACCTCCGATTGAGGATAGATTACCTGACGAGCCGCTTGTTGTAGTGCCATATGAATCTATTGGTAAATATGGAAATACAATAAACTTTTTATCAAACGCAACCGAAGCTGGAACTTCTGATATGTTATCTACTAGACACGTAAACCTATTACGTTTTGCTGATGACTTAAGTACAATAGTACCAAATGTTGCTAAAGATTATGAGTGGAACGATGATTTTACAACTTTAACATTCATGTTACGTAAAGGCCATAAGTGGTCAAACGGCGAACCATTTGTAGCTAGAGATGTTGAGTTTTGGTACGAAGACTTGATGATGAATCCAAAGATTCGTGAAAAACCATATCCATATCTTTTAGTTGGTGGTGAGCCAATGACTGTTGATGTAATTGATGATCAGACAGTAAGATTTAACTTACCATCTCCGTTCCCTGGCTTAACTGCAACTATAGCATGGTCATATAACCAGTTCTTCATGCCTTCACATTTCCTAGAACAATTCCATCCGGAAATTGATTCAAATGCTGATGCAAATGCTCAAGCATTAGGATTTGCAGATGGGTATGATGCTTTAGCAGCATATTATGGTAACTCAGGTTGGACTGATACCCCAACCCCTTTACTTGCTAAACCAGATCTAGTTGCGGGATTACCTTATGCAGCTTATCCTTCTTTAGAAGCTTATATGACTATTGAAGATACTACTGAAGGTAGAGTCTATGCAGCTAACCCATACTTTTTCCAAGTTGATACAGCTGGAAATCAATTACCATACATTGATTATCAAAATGAAAGATATATCAATGAAAACGAAATAAGATTGTTAAAACTTGTTAATGGTGAAGTTGATTATAAATCACAGTCTGTTCAATTAGAGTCTGCTCCTCAACTACTTGATGGTGCAGAGTCTGGTGAATATCAACTTCAAATTAATCCAGGTTGTGGTGCTGCATTATTTAGTTTTAATGTTACACATCCTGATCCTGAAAAACGTAAAGTCTATGGAGATATTCGTTTCCGTCAAGCAATGTCAATTGCGATGAATAGAGACGAGATCAACGAAGTCGCATATTACGGCTTAGGAAAAGTTGAGCAGTTTGTAGGATTTTCTCCTGCACCTGACTTCGTTCCTGAAAGTATAAAAATGCACATGACTCAATACGATCCAGATGGAGCAAATGCTCTTCTTGATGAAGTAGGATTAAAAGACGTAGATGGTGATGGCTTTAGAGAACTACCAAATGGTGATGCTCTAGCAATTAACATTGACTACGCTACTCAAGGTATTGGTGGTGTTGAAGTTGAACTTGTTGCAAGATACTTCAATGAAGTAGGAGTAAAAACTACTTTTAAAGAGGTAACTCCAGATGAGTATCGTGGTTCACAAGCTGCAAACCAACTTGATGTTCACGTTTGGGACAAAGGTCAACCATTAGCAATTGTTGCAGGTAACCCTGAAACATTTAAACCTCCATTTGGTAACTACTTCAACCATACACAAGGTTTAGATTGGGCAGCATACATTGATAGTAATGGTGATGAAGGTACTGAACCACCTCAGTGGGTATATGACTTAAGTGATGGAATTGATAAATTCCAATCTTATGCTCTTGGTACTGCTGAGTCTAATGAGTGGGGTGAAAAAATTGCAACAATGTTAACTGAGCAAAGTCTATTGATTGGTACGGTGAAAGCACCTTTCCCAACTTATCATAGAAATGCGTTGAAGAACTTTACGCAGTTTAAAACTACTTCGTATGAGTATTACAGAACT
>CACLAN010000028.1 GCA_902604905.1 uncultured Alphaproteobacteria bacterium | reverse complement strand
AATAAATATAAGCCCTTAAAATTAAATGATTTAAAAAAATTTATTATTTCAAAAAAAAACTTAAAAAAACTTTTTAAGAATACTTCAAAATTAAAGGTCATAGAAGTGGGTGATGGAAATTTGAATTTAGTTTTTTTCATTGAAAATAAACATAATTCAATTTGCTTAAAACAACCTCTACCTTATTTGAGGGTTTTAAAAGATTGGCCCCTCACTCTTAAACGCTCATATTATGAGTATGAATATTTCAATATTCACAAAAAATATGTAAAAAATCATTTTCCAAAAATTTACGATTATGACGAAGTTTTACGTTCTATAACAATGGAAAAATTATCTCCACATATAATTATGAGACATGGATTAATAAAGGGAATTAAATACAATAGTTTTGCAGAATCAATTTCAACTTATTTAGCAAAAACGTTGTTTTACACATCTGACCTTTATTTAAATGCAGCATCAAAAAAAAATTTTATTTCAAAATTTATTTCAAATACCGAGCTTTGTAAAATTACAGAGGACTTAATATTTACTGATCCATATTCAGTAAACAAGAACAACAGATGGACAAAACCTTACTTAAATAAAATGAAGAATAATATTGAAAAAGATGAAAAACTTAAAATTGCTATAAGTCGTCTGAAATTGAAATTTATGAAAAACACTGAAGCTCTTTTACATGGAGATCTTCATACAGGTTCAATTATGGTAACAAAAAAAGACACAAAGGTAATTGACCCAGAATTTGCTTTCTATGGCCCAATGGGATTTGATATTGGTGCGCTAATTGCAAATCTATTAATGAGTTTTTTCTCCCAAACTGGTCATGAAAAAAAATTTGGAGAAAGAAAAAAATATAAGAAATGGTTACTTGAAATAATTAAAACTATTTGGATTAAATTTGAGAAGAAATTTCTAAAATTGTGGGAAACCGAAAATTATGGTGATGCATACCCAAAAGTACTTTTTAAAAAAAATAGCAAAAAAATGATTTTTGAAAAAAAAGTGTATATGCAAAATCTTTTTGAGGAAACTATTTCATATGCAGGTGCTAAAATAATTCGAAGAATCTATGGTTTTGCTCACAACATTGATTTCGAATGGATAGAAAATAAAAAAGTTAGAGCTAATTGCGAATATAAAGCATCTAGTCTTGCAATTGAAATGCTGAAGAACACAAATTCTTTCAAATCTATTAATGATTTAATCAAAGTAGCAAATATAAATGAAAATATGAAAACAAAATTTTAATTAGCTATTAAATTTTTCTAATTTTTCTACAAAATCTTTTAAAATTGCATCTCGGTTTAACATAGATACAATTTTAATTGGATGTCTTCTTTGATCAACACTCCAAGTCATGTTATCAGATAGTACAGGAGAGGGGATTAGATTTGTTGGAGTCCATTTTTCATCTAAAACCCAAGCTACTGCTGCCATATCCCATAATTCTTTTGACCAACATTTATGATCATCACTATACTCCTTAAATCTCATTGCTAAAAACTTTCCTATTTCACCATGAGGCTCGATATACTTTTCAACTTCAGGTACAGTAGAGGTTAGATGTGTAGTAACGCCTGCACATGGAACCATTACAAGAGGTACACCACAATCAAATAAAACTTGAGTGCCACCTACATCTTGTTTTAAATTATAGTCATAAGAATGAGGCCAATACAAAGCATTACCACCAAGCCAAACAACAACAATTTTATCTTTTATCTCTGGGGCTTTCAATAAGGCTGAAGATACATTACTAATTGCTCCTATAGCAATTACATAGAGTGGATCTTCTTTACTTCCTGCATTAGCTTTATTAATTAGGTCATCAACCGCAGGTGCATCTATGGATTCTTTTTTTGAACCAATGTACTCTGTTACACCTTTATGGACTAATCCTTCCGGTGATATATTAATTCTTTCAAGGCATCTTAGTATTTCATCATAACTTAATTCCATACCTTTACCAGGATGATCTGATCTATCATTCATTGAGAATGGAGCTGGATATATACCCTCAACTTTAATTTTATCTGCTGAAAGCATCATTTGAACAAGTGCAAACTGATCATCTATTTCATTATAAGTGTCTGTATCTAAAACAGCTCTTACTTTTCCTTTTTTAGGCTTAAGTAAGTTCAAAATATTAGTATCATCTCTTTCGTGGTAGAATGATTTTTCAAAATGTCCCATATCTAATTTGTATCAGTTATTATTAATTATTAATATTAATATTTTCGCAAGAATTATTTAAAATTCTTAATATATTCGTTTTTTCCTTCTAAAATTCCCACTTTTATGATGTTATCTATTAAAAATTATCTGGGAGGATAAAATGAAGAAAATATTAGCAAGCCTATGCACTATTTTTTTATTTAGTAATATAGTTACTAGTGCAAAAGCTGAAATTAACTTTCTTATTGGAACGTGGGCTGAGGAACCTCTTACACCTTTTGTTGAAGCGTTTGAAAAAGAAACAGGAATTGAAGTAAATATCCAAACATTTCCATTTAGAGATTTACTAGCAACTATTGAAGTAAGAGGAAATGCACAAGCTGATGATGTTGATGTAATATTTGTTGATGCACCATTAGTTCCATCTTATGCAGTAAGAGGTATGATCGGTCCAATGGATGAATATTTTGCAGACACTAGTGTTAATGCAATATTCGCTCCTGCCGGTATTGCTGCAGCTTCATGGAATGGAGAAATGTATGCTCCTCCTTTAAATAACTCTGGTCAGCTAACTTATTATAATAAAGATTTACTTGCTAAAGCAGGCTGTGCTGAACCTTCAATGATAGAAGCAGAAAGAGTAACTTGGGAAGAAATTGTTGATTGTGCAAAAAAAATAACTGATGAAGCAAATGGCGTTCATGGTTTTATCTTTGATCAAATTAGCAGATACTATCAGTTACAAGCACTACCTGAATCAGCTGGTGGTGGATCCGGAGTTTGTGAGGGTGGATTATCTGTTAAGGGTTGTCTAACTAATGATGGATGGATGAAGGCTGGTCAGTTTTATTATGACATCCACAACACATCTAATATTTCTCCAAAAGGAGTAGGACCTGATCAAACTCACGAGTTATTTGGTTTAGGTAAAATTGGAATATTTGTTGGTGGATCTTGGAATAATGGAAGATGGGCAGATACAGATCTTAATTATGGCGTAGCTCTTCACCCTTATTTTGAAGGTGGAAAAGTTGTTACTGGTTGTAATAGTTGGCACATAGGTGTTTGGAATCATTCAAAACAAAAAGCTGATGCTGCTAAACTTGTTAGATATTTAACTGCAAGCCCAGACGTAGCAATACATTATGTTGAAGAACACAACTCTTTACCAGCACACAACTCTGCAATACTTCATGTTGCTGAAGATCCAAAATTTAACAATTTCCCCGGAATTGTTATGAATCTCGCAACTTACGAGTCAGCAAACCATTGTGCTACTAGAGGAAGAACACCTGGTTTCTTAGAATTTGAAGAAATAGTTAATACTAGTTTTGAAGATATAAGGAATGGTGGAGACCCAGCTTCTGTTTTAGCCGATGCTGAATCTAGAATTGAGTCTTCTATGAGACGTTATAAATAATATATATTTTTATCACGCGGTTATTACCGCGTGATATCATCTATTTAAAAGTATGAATTTTTTTAAAAGACAATGGATGGTTCCATACCTTTTTTTAGCACCAGCTCTTATTGGAACTATTGCTTTTAAACTTTACCCTATTTTTATTGGTTTCTGGGAAAGCCTTATTTACACCAGTTTTAGTGGAGGTGTTGAAAAAAGAATTTTTGTTTGGTTTGAAAATTATCAATATTTATTTGATGACAAAATTTTTTGGAAATCACTAGAAATAACCGCTTTTTTAACAATTATTATAAACCCTCTTCAAATAGCCATGTCATTGGGATTAGCATTATTATTGATGAGGAAGTCAAAATTTATAAGAATTATTAGATCACTTTATCTATTACCAATTGGGATTGCACTTCCTATTGCTACAATTATCTGGGGTCTAATGTTAGATCCAAACCAAGGATTGATTAATGGTTTAATTGGAGTTTTTGGAATTCCACCACAACCTTTCTTGGTTAGTGAAAATCAAGCACTTTGGTGTATAATTGCAATTGCTACATGGAAAGGTGTGGCTTTCTGGATGTTGTTTTTATTGGCAGGACTTGAGGATATTCCTAAACAATACTATGAGGCTGCAGAAATTGATGGAGCAACACCTTTTCAAAAATTTAGATATGTTACTTTACCTCAATTAAAAAGAACAATACTTTTTGTCTTCGTCGCAGATACGGCAGCAAATTTCGTTTTAATGGTTCCAATGATTATTTTAACTAAAGGTGGTCCATTACAATCAACAAATGTTTTAATTTATGAAGGTTACAGAAGTGGATTTTATTATCAAGATTGGGGAAGGTCTCTTTCAATCATTACTATTCTAACTGTTATAACTCTTATAGTCATAGGTCTTCAGCTATTATTTTTAAGTGAAAGAAATGAAGGAATAAAAGTTAAATGATAATGCATTTTAAGAGACAATGGTCTGTTTATTTATGGTATTTAATTATCTTTATTGGATTAATTATAACCATTCTTCCTTTTTGGTGGGGTGTAGCCGCATCATTTAAAAGCAACTCTGAAATTTTTAAAGACCTTGCTCCAATAAACTATAAAGCATTTTTACCAGGTTTTTCATTAGATTCATATTTTGCAATTTTTGAAAATGATTTTGGTCGATCGATGTTAAACACTTTTTTTGTTTCTATAACCTCTGTTGCTGGTGGTTTATTAATTAACTCCATGGCTGGGTTTGCATTCGCACAATTTAGATTTAAAGGTGATAATATAATTTTTGGTTTTGTTCTTCTATCTTTTGCAGTACCAGCGGATGCAATTGCAATTCCTTTGTTTAAAATGATGAGGCAAATAGGATGGTTTGATACTTTCTATGCATTAATCATTCCTATGCTAGCAAATGGATTAATTATTTTTTTATATCGACAATTTTTTTTGGGTATTCCAAAAGAGCTTATTGAGGCCGCAAGAGTTGATGGATTAAGTTGGTTTGGTGTATTTTGGAGAATTTGTCTTCCTCTTTCAGTACCAGTTACTCTTGGTGCTGGATTACTTCTATTTGTCTTTCAATGGGAATCTTACCTTTGGCCCTTAATAGCAGCGCCTTCACCTGAGCTCCATCTTATTCAAGTTACACTTGGAAGATTTTCAACTGAATATGAGATGGTATGGAATCAGCAATTTGCTGCATCCTCAATTGCAGGATTTCTTCCTTTAGTATTTATTTATATGTTTCAGAAACAATTTGTTAGTGCACTAACTGGAGTAGAGCAAAAATAATTTAAACAACTACCAAGCAGTATTAGGTTGTTTTAAGAAATCTATTTCTTCTATTGTGCTTTCTCTTTTTAGTATCTTATTTCTATGAGGATACCTTCCAAACTTTTTAATCGCTACAGTATGATAATTCCAAGCTTTTTTTATATTATCGAACTCTGTATGTTTATTTAAGTATTGATCAACTAGTTTATGTCCAAGAATATGATCATCCATATCTTCACTATGAATTAAAGGTAATAATAAAAAATGAATTTTGTCATTACTTAATTTTTCTAAAAATCTTTTACTTATTGAATTTCTTACTATTGATATGCACTTAGCATCTTGGTCATATGCTTTTGAACTATTTCTAAAAAAATTTCTTGATAATTGATCAAGCAACATAATTAGCGCAACACATTCTTTGGGATTATTAGACCAACTATCATATTCATTATTTATCGCTTTCATATAATCAGTCATAAAATTATTCTTCAAAATTTCGTCAAATTTTTCACTTTTTTGAAACCATTGTTCAAGTTGAGTTTTGATAAAACAAAATTCTAATATCGCTTTAGCTCTTTCATTAATCACTTAGCTGTAATATAGATATATATCTTCCAAATGACATTAAGTAATTTAAATAAAACTATAACTCATTGTACTAAGTGTGAACGTTTAGTTAATTTTCGTGAAAAAATTGCAAAGGAAAAAAGAAAACAATACATCGATCAAATATATTGGGGTAAGCCTATTACTGGGTATGGTGATCAAAAAGCAAAATTATTAATGGTAGGTCTTGCACCTGCTGCTCACGGTGGCAATAGAACTGGTCGTGTTTTTACAGGTGATAAATCTGCAGATTTTTTATTTTCTTGTCTATATAAAACTGGATTTGCAAATCAACCTAACTCTACAAATAAAAATGATGGCTTAGTATTAAAAAATATGTATTTAACTACTGCCCTTAAGTGTGTTCCACCAGAAGATAAACCTACCTCTAAAGAATTAAAAACTTGTTTTAA
>CACLAN010000027.1 GCA_902604905.1 uncultured Alphaproteobacteria bacterium | reverse complement strand
ATATTTGATATTTATTAGAGCTAAAATAACTGCTAAAAAAATAAAAAAACCTAATCTAATTAAATGTCTTGATGCCCAAGGACTATATGATCCTCCTGCAGCAGAATATAAACCTGCTGCTCCAATAAATGAAATTAATATTACTAAAAAAATCAATAAATAATTTAAGTTTTGAATTTTATTTAACATTAAGTTTCTAATTTTTTTGTAAATTGAAAAATTTCTTTTGCTATAGGTGCTGCAGTTGATGCACCTGAGCCTCCATGTTCAATAACAACCGAAACAGCATATCTAGGGTTTTCAACCGGCATATATCCTACAAATAAAGCGTGATCTCTTTTTTTCCATTCTACTTCTTTTTTTCTAAAATCTTCACTTTCTCTTTCAGCTACAGTTATTCTTCTAACTTGTGAAGTTCCTGTCTTACCTGCAAAAGGAGTAGATTCAGATCTTGAATTATAAGCTGTACCTTTACTCTCATTAACAACTTTAAACATCGAACTTTTAATAATTTTAATTGCATTTTGGTATTTTTCTAATTTTTCAAATTCAATGTCATTATTTTGTTTGATAATATTTGGTTTTACATTTTTTCCATTAGAAGCAATAATGGAGGTCATTACAGCAAGTTGCAGGGGATTAGTTAATACAAAACCCTGTCCAATTGCTGAGATTAACGTCTCTCCAGGATACCAACTTTCATCATATTTTTTCTTTTTCCAATCACGAGAAGGAATAATTCCTTTTTTTTGATTAGGTAACGGTACATCATAAATTTTTCCTAAGCCGAAATCTTCAGCAACTTTTGCAATATTATCTATGCCTATCTTTTTTGAGATTTCATAGAAAAAAACATCACATGATTCTTTAATCGCATCACTTACATTCATTGATCCATGACCATTATTTTTCCAACAATGATAAAGTCTATCACCCAAACCGATTTTTCCGCTACAAAAATGTTTTGTATTAGTATCTATTACTCCATGTAATATTCCAGCAATTGCAACTACCATTTTAAAAGTTGAGCCTGGGGCGTACAAACCCTGAATACATCTATAAGTAAGTGGTGAGAGTTCATTCTCTAAAATTGAATCCCAATATTCTTTATTTGGTTTCTGTATAATTTTATTAGGATTATAAGATGGGGTAGAAGCCATACATAAGATATTTCCATTATTAATATCCATAAGTACAGCTGATCCTGCCTTATGTTCTTTTAATAAATTTAAAGCATATTGTTGAATTCTTAGGTCGATTGTAATCTGAATATCGTTCCCTTTTTGACTATCTTGTCTAGATATTTCACGAATTACTCTTCCATAAGAGTTTACTTCAATCTCTCTTTGTCCTGATTTACCAATTAGATTAGGATTAAAACTTTTTTCAATACCATCTTTTCCTATTTCTAAATTAGGCATATTTGCAATAAAAGGTAATTCCACCTCTTCTCGATTAGGTTTATTAGTGTAACCAATTAAATGTGAAACAGTATTACTATACTGGTAAGTTCTCATATAATCTTGAGAAATAAATATTCCCTCAATATTAAGTTTATTTGATTCAATTTTTTCAAGTTCTGACCAATTAATATTCTCTAATACTTTTATTTTTTCAAATTTTTTAATTTTTTTAGATAATTCTATTATTTTTCTTCTATCACTAAAATCTATTTTAATAATTTGATTTAATTCGTTTAGAGATTTATTTATATTTTTTGTATTTTCAGGAATTATATATACATCGAAGACTTTAATATTAGATGCTAAAATATTGTTGTTAATATCATAAATCTTTCCTCTAAGAGGATATATAATTTCTACATCTATTTGATTATTTTTAGAAAGAGTTTTATATTTTTGAGAATCTCTTATTTGAATATCATATAGTCTCCATCCTACAATACCAAAAAAAGACACCTTTAATAAATATAAAAAAAAAGTCCTCCTATTAAGTACTGAAAATTGTTTTTTATCATCAGAATAGAACATGTCACTTATCCAATTTATGAAATAAAAATATAGTAGGAATGAAAATAATTAAAGATATTAAAAAGAAATTTAAAATTAAAAATATATTAAATTTATAGTCATATATGATATTTGCTAAAAATTGTTCAAATAAAAGTAAAATTATTAAAGTTATAAAATAAATAAAAATTATTTGATAGGAAGACAACTTGATTAAATATTTTTTAAGTAAAACAAATAATATTAGTAGAAATAAAAAAGTAATTAAATGCGCCCCTATATAAT
This sequence comes from uncultured Alphaproteobacteria bacterium, assembly GCA_902604905.1. Taxonomy (GTDB): domain Bacteria; phylum Pseudomonadota; class Alphaproteobacteria; order HIMB59; genus CACPNW01. The sequence continues at coordinate 4,353 of CACLAN010000027.1, read as the reverse complement.
TTAATAATAATATATCAAATAAAATTCCATATGCTAAAGCAACAACATAAAGATAATAATGATAGTGGTAAAAAATTAGATAGATAAAAGTTAAATGGAAAAGTACATAGAATGTATTATTAACATTTGGAAATAAAATAAAAGAATTTACAGAAATTGAAAAACTTATAATTAAAATAATATTTAGTTTTATTGAGGAGTTAAGGAATTTGGAAAACTCCATTATTTTGAAGTAACTATTTGGAGATAATCAATATTTTTAAAATCAACAAATGGTAGAACAAAAAATCTATTTTTTTCGACTTTAGCAACTTTACCAACTAATAAGTCTACAGGGAAAATTTGGGCTGTGCCACTCGTTACAACAATATCTCCCAATCTTGGCATTTTATTTTCTTTCACAAAAGAACTTACTAAATATTTGCCATCTCCATTGCCAGTAAGTAAGGAAAAAATACCATCCGATATCGATTTTACTGAAATGGATAAATTTGGATCAGTTAAAAGTATTACTCTTGAATTTTTAGCAGTTGTGTCGATTACTTTACCGACTAATCCTCTTTCGTTGATAGCTGACATATTTTTTTTAATTTTATCTTCATAACCAGCATTCAAGTTTATCAACTTACTATAAATAGTATCATTTCTGTTAATAAGAGATGCAGTTTTGATTAAGATTAAATTATTATCAGTTGCATTTAATAATTTTTTTAAAACTTTATTCTCTCTTGAATTTTGAATTGCTAATGTTTGCCATTTTTTTAAACGTATTATTTCTTCTTGAAGAATTTTGTTTTCAAATTTTAAACTTCTAAATTGATTATATTCATCGACAAAATTTGAAAAGGCATTTACAGGTGCGGAAATAAATCTTGTAACAGGAACAACAACAGAACTCGATATATTTTTTATACCATAAATAACATAATAATCAGTTTTTGAAAAAAAGACTAAAAGAAATGAAAGTGTGACTACAGAAATAATTGTAAAGTTTTTTAAAAATCTTGATAATTGAAAAACCTTTATTTGGAACTTAGGTGCCATTTTAATATTTAATCAGAGGCAAATACATCACTCAATCGTGATTTTTCTTCAAGTGCCTGTCCTGTACCCATAACAACACACAAAAGTGGATCTTCAGCAATTGAAACTGGCAAACTTGTTGATCTTCTTAATACTTTATCAAGATTATGTAAAAGAGATCCACCTCCAGTTAACATTATTCCTCTCTCAACAATATCAGCGGACAATTCTGCGGGTGTTTGTTCTAAAGCTCTTTTAATTGTATCAATTATTTGAGCAACTGGTTCAGCAAGGGCTTCTGCAATTTGTCTTTGTGAAATAGAAATTTCTTTTGGAAGCCCTGTAATTAGATCTCTTCCTTTAACGCTCATAGTTCTACCGTCTCCATCATCTGGTGGGCTTGCTGATCCAATATCTTTTTTCATTCTTTCAGCTGTTGTCTCTCCAATTGCAAGTTTGTGAGTTGTCCTCATATATTCCATTATTGCTTCATCAAATCTATCTCCTGCTGCTTTCACAGATGTTGAATTTACAACACCACCTAAAGAGAGAACTGCTACTTCTGATGTTCCTCCTCCAATATCCACAACCATCGAACCAGTTGGTTCTGCCACTGGTAAACCAGCTCCAATTGCAGCCGCAACTGGCTCCTCTATTAAATAAACTCTTCTGGCTCCTGCAGCATCAGCTGACTCTCTAATTGCTCTTCTCTCAACATTTGTTGCGCCTGAAGGTACACATATTACAATTTGAGGGTTTGTTATAGATCTACCTTTGTGAACTTTTTTAATAAAACTTTTTATCATCTGTTCAGCAACATCAAAATCAGCTATGACACCATCTTTCATAGGCCGAATGGCTTTAATTTTACCTGGAGTTCTTCCAAGCATCTGCTTAGCCTCATTTCCTACAGCTAAAACCTGAGTTCTTCCATCATTTACAATTGTTGCTACAACCGAAGGTTCATTTAGAATTACACCCTCACCTTTTACATATACTAGAGTATTTGCTGTACCCAAATCAATAGCCATATCTTTTGAAAATAAACTGAAAAAACGATCAATTACCATTAATTAAACTCCCTCTATTTTTAAACTGGCTGAGTTCTCTTTAATAGATTTAGTTTTTTTAAAAATCAATCTGTTTAATGCATTGATGTAAGCTTTTGCAGATGCAACAATAATATCAGGATCACTTCCTTTTGCCTGGGATGATAGATTATCATCTTCGAGTCTAACAGTTACCTCTCCTTGTGCATCAGTCCCAGCTGTAATTGCATTTACTTGATAAAGTTTAAGTTTAAAGTCAGTATTAGTAAGTTTTTTTATTGCGTTGAATGTAGCATCAACTGGACCATTACCATTAATTTTAGTATTTTCCACTTTATCGTTAATTTCTATCTTTAATTTTGCTTCAGCTTTTTCAATAGATCCAGCATTTACTTCTAATGATACAAATTTAATGTGTTCATCGTATGTCGAAGCTCTATCCTCTGCTAATGCAATTAAATCTTCTTCAAATATTTCTTTTTTCTTATCAGCTAAATCTTTAAATCTTCCAAATAATTCCATCAAAGCATTATCACCTACTTCATAACCTAATTCTTTTAACTTTTCTGAAAAAGCATGTTTGCCTGAATGTTTTCCAAGAATTAATGAAGATTTGTTTAGTCCTATTGATTCAGGCGTCATAATTTCATAAGTTCCAGCATGTTTAAGCATACCATCTTGGTGTATTCCTGCTTCATGGGCAAAAGCGTTTGCTCCAACTATCGCTTTATTTGGCTGAACTGGAAAACCTGTTATTGATGATACTAATCTTGAAGCTTTCAGAATGGACTCTGTTTTAATATCTGTATGAAAAGGCATTAGATCTTTTTTTACTTTTAAAGTCATAACAATTTCTTCTAATGATGAATTTCCAGCTCTTTCACCCATACCATTAATTGTACATTCAACTTGTCTTGCCCCTTCTTTAATAGCAGCAACATTATTTGCTGTCGCTAAACCTAAATCGTTATGCGTATGAGTAGAAAGAATTGCTCTATCAATATTTGGAACATTATTTTTTACATTTTTAAAAATTTTACCAAACTCTTCTGGTAATGTATAACCTACAGTATCAGGTATATTAATAGTTGATGCACCGGAGTTAATTGCAAGCTCGATGCATTGATATAAAAAATCTAATTCTGATCTTCCACCATCTTCACAGCTCCACTCAATATTATCACAAAGATTTCTTGCATGAGAGACAGTCTTTTGAATGGCCACTAAAACTTCTTCTTCAGTTTTTTTTAATTTATATTTCATATGTAGAGGACTTGTTGCAATAAAGGTATGTATTCTTGGAGACTTTGCATGTTTTACTGCTTCCCAAGCACGATCAATATCTTTAAAGCTTGCTCTTGCTAAACCAGCTATTGTTGAATTTTTTACATGTTTGCTAACTGCAGAAACAGCGTCAAAATCTCCATTGGAAGCAATTGGAAATCCTGCTTCAATAATATCAACCTTCATAGAGTCAAGTACTTCAGCAATTTGAAGTTTTTCATCTAAATTCATAGATGCACCAGGAGACTGCTCTCCATCTCGAAGAGTTGTATCAAAAATATAAATTTTTTCAGTCATTTTTTTAATTATACACTAATCAAAATTTTATTAAACTTTCATCTAGTTTTTTGATTTATCAACCATTTTTCCTTCAGCAATCCATGGCATCAAAGTTCGCAACTTTTCTCCGACAGCCTCAATTGGATGTTCAGCTTGTTCTTTTCTCATTACTTTAAATTTATTTTGACCACTCTGATGTTCTTGCATCCATTCTTTAGCAAATTGACCTGATTGAATTTCTGAAAGAATTCTTTTCATTTCTTTTTTTGTTTCATCATTAATAAGTCTTGGACCTCTTGAATAATCTCCATACTCTGCTGTGTTTGATATTGAATATCTCATGTTTGCCATTCCACCTTCATATAAAAGATCAACAATAAGTTTGACTTCATGAAGACATTCAAAATATGCCATTTCAGGAGCATATCCTGCTTCAACAAGAGTTTCGTAACCTGCTAAGATTAAATGTGTTAAACCTCCACATAAAACAGATTGTTCACCAAATAAATCTGTTTCACATTCTTCTTTAAAAGTTGTTTCAATAATTCCAGCTCGTCCTCCACCTATTGCTGATGCATAGGCAATTCCTATTTCAAGAGCATTACCTGAAGGATTTTTATCTACAGCAACTAAACAAGGTACACCAGCACCTCTTACATATTCTGCTCTAACTGTATGACCAGGACCTTTAGGTGCAACCATTATTACATCTATGCCT
>CACLAN010000026.1 GCA_902604905.1 uncultured Alphaproteobacteria bacterium | reverse complement strand
TAATTTTTTTATGAATTTATTTACTATATTCATTTTAGGTATTGAGTATATTCCACCAGTTTTCATACACTTTATTGTTGCTGTTGCAGCAGCAAATAAAATGCTTTCAGAATTTGATTTATATTGTGATAAAGCTGATGCAAAAGCACCATGAAAAACATCTCCTGCACAATTTGTTTCAACAGTTTTTACTTTAGGAACTTTACAGTGATATAATGTATTATTTTCTACCCAATAAACTCCTCTTGATCCCATAGTGACAGCTACAAATTTTTTTGTTTCATTAAATATTTGAAAAAGAGCTGATTCAAAATTCTTATTTTTTTTATATATTTTCAAACCCTCTGCAGAGAATATAGGATGGGAAGCATTTTTTATGATCTTTGAAATACTTGAAGAGTTTTTAAAGTTATCCAAATCAGCAACACATTTAATATTTTTTTTCCTAGAGTTGATAGCAATTTTAGTAGCTAAACTAATCCATCTCATATCTATTGAATAAATATCCTTTTTTCTGAACTCTAAAGTTGGCAATTTTTTATATTTAAGTAACTTTGGATCATTGTAAGCCGCCAGCAATCTTTCACCTTTAGTATCTTCAATTACAAAACTTTGAGATGATTGACAATTTTTTATAATAATTGATTTACTAATATTAATAGAAAATTTTTTAAATTCATTTTTTAAAAAGACTGAAGAATCATCATCTCCAAATTTTCCAATAAATTTTGAATCAGACCCCAAAATTTTTGCAGTAAATGCCGATACTGCTGCTGAACCACCTAATCTTTTATCAATACCTCTAGATAAAACTTTAATTGGTTTTTTTGGAAATTTATCTATCCTACTTATGTAATCTGTAAATATTGATCCTGCACAAATGATCATAAAAAATTAATTAAAGGTATTTAACTATACCGATAAACTTTCTAAACCTATCTCTTATAGTTATAGGATTGAGTGGAATAGGATCAATTTTAACATTCCCAGAATTGATCTTTGAAATTATTACATATGAATTATCTTTATCATCAATAGCTTTTGACAATTCATTAACTGTTTCCACACCAGAACACTCAACCACATTTTTGCAGCCTGCTCCTAATGCAACTTCCTTTAAGGAAGTCTTCTCATTAGTAAATGTTCGTTGATCTCCTGTTGATCCATAAGAGCCATTATCAATTATCAATAAAGTATAGTTTGATGGCGCTCTATTGCCTATTGTTGCTAGGGTATTCATATTCATTAAAACTGATCCATCACCATCTATACTAATGACGTGTTTATTTTGGGATAGTGCCAAGCCCAAGCCAATAGAAGATGATAAGCCCATACTACCTAACATATAAAAAAAATTTGGTTGATCACTAATTTTATATAATTCTTGAGACGGAAGGCCTATATTACAAATAACCAAATTTTCTTTAAGAAAATTTTGTACTTTATTTAATAAATCAAAACGGTTCATGTATCATCTTTCATTAAATTGAAATCACATAAAATAGCTACTGGTGATTCAATAACTTTGGCATGTTTGCTAAATGTTGAAATTTTATCTAATTCTTTTTCAGAAGTGCAATGCAACATAGGTATTCTCAACGTATGTAAAATATCTTCAGTAATTTTCGCCATTCCACCTTGCGCTCCTACTGGCTCACCAGGTGTACCTCTGTAACTAATTAGAAAAACAACAGGCATTTGATATAATTGTAATAGAGAAACAATTGCATTCACTGAATTTCCAATCCCTGTATTTTGCATCATTATACACGGGAATTTATTTCCTAAATAAGCTCCAGCACAAATACCCATACCTTCTTCCTCTCTTGGTACAGCCGAATAATAAACATCTTTATCATTTTCAAGAATATCAATCATGTTGGCTAATAACTTACAAGGAACACTTAAGTAAAAATCTACTCCACCTTTTTTTAAATTATCGATAATTTTTTTACTGATTTTCATTTATGCGGATGTCTATAGATATAAAATTATAAAACAATAAATTAATTTATTTAAAATCATTTCTTAATTTTATTTTTGTATTTGAATTATATGTTTCGCCTACTTTTAATATAGTTGATGGAAAATTTGGTTGATTAATAGCATCTGGAAAAATTTGCGTCTCTAGACACATACCATATTGTAATCCATAATTTCGATTATGTTTACCATGATATGAATCTTTCATCATATTACCAGTATAAAATTGTATTCCAGGTTGATCAGTCGAGTATTCAACTCCCATACCAGTAATGTTACTGTAGATGGAAGCTATAGATTGATCAATAGAATAATCTTTGAGAACATAATTGTGATCAATACCACCGCCTTCTAAAAAAGAATTATTTATTTCAAATGAATTATTAAGATCATATTTTGTATTAACTACATCGAATAATTTACCAGTAGGAATTGACCACTCATCAGTTTCACAAATTTGATTAGATGATATTCTGACAACATGATCAGTAATATTTTTGTAATTATCTTTGTGGCCATGGAAATTCCAATAGTTATGATTAGTCATATTAACAATAGTATCTTTATCTGTAGTAGCATGAAAAGAAATTAAAATTTCGTTGTTATTATTTAACTCGTAAATAGTTTTACAATCTAAATTGCCAGGATACTTTTCTTCTAGATGATTAGAATAGTAAGTGAGCTCTACGTTTATGCTGTCACTTTTTTTATTAATATCAGCTATTTGCCAAATCTTTTTATTGAAACCTTCCTTTCCGCCATGAAGATGATCAGGCGCTGTATTAGGATATAAATTATAATCCTCCCCATTAAGACTAAATTTACTTTGTCCTATTCTATTACAAACTCTTCCAATAATCGAATTGAAATATCCATGAGCTTCTAGACAATCATCTAAATTACCATAACCTAATAGTACATCCTCTGTTTCAGAGTCATTAGAAAGAGTTGGGATACATACTTCACTTATATAACCACCATATGTATAAAAGCTAAAACTGTAATTATTTGAGTTAATAATATTGACTATATCAATATCTAAACCTTTATCATTTTGAAGTTTGGTAATTTTATATTCCATTATATTTTTCTCAATCTTTGAAAATTATTTTTTCTTTGTTGAAGATAAATGATTAATCCACCTAAAACTATGAAAAAAGTACCTGGAAAGAGTTGGTCAACTGGCCATTCTGCAAAAAATATCCAACCCAAAATAAGTGCAAAAAATATTTCAATATAATCAAATGGCATAATTTTACTAAGTTCTGCTTTTCTAGCACCGTATATTAATAATAAAGTTCCAGATCCTCCTGCAATTCCCATAATACAAACTACCAAGAAATCATTTATACTTTTAAAATTTTCCCACATACCAAAAAACAACACTAAAATACATGCAACTATGATTGTCCCTGTTTGACCATATAAGTTAATAAGTGGTGAAGGAACATGATCCTCAAAACTTAAAGAAGTTACCCTTGCTAATGAATATCCAAATGCAGCAAGTATAGGGAGTAATAACATATAATTAAAGTCTGATGACCAAGGTTGCATAATTAAAACGATACCTGCAAAACCAGAAATTACTGCACTCATTTTGAACCATCCAAATTTTTCGCCTAAAATAGGAATAGCAAGAAGTGTAACCATCATAGGTCCTGTGTATTCCATGGTAGCGACTAAAGCAAATGGGAGGTAAGCAAAAGAAGTGTAGAGACACAATTGAGCCAAGGCTACAAAAACTCCACGAAATAATCCTAGCTTCCATTGAGTTATTTTTATTTGTCTGCCGTTGTGATGCCAATCTTGTGAAAAATATAAAGCAATAACACATGGGATCATCCCAAATAAATTTCGAAAAACAGAAAGTTGAGCGGCTGGGTAATCGTTTCGCAAAAACTTTATCGCTATACCCATACAATCTAATAAAAACAAACCTGAAAGTGATAGGAAAACAGCTAAAAATAAATTATTTTTCATTAATCATAATCTATTATTTTAAAATAATTTCTTTTCCTACTTCTTGACTTTTATAAATTCCATCTAAGATTTTCATTACTTGTAGTGAGTGTTCAGCAGGAATAGTAACAGGTTGATCGTTTGCAACAAACTCTGCAAACTCGATACATTCTTTAGCATGAGGTTCAATAGTATCTTTTAAATTTCTTTCAATTTTTTTAGTTATGAGAGTTTGAGAATTGATATCATTTTTTATAATCTCACAATTGGGCCAATGCAAACCAGCTTCTCTTCCGTATAACCATACCTGCATATCTTCTATTTTATCTTCTGGTAGTTTATGATGAAGCATCCACGATACTTCAAGCATTAAGGTTGCACCATTTTTAAATCTTACAAACGCAGCTGCAAAATCTTCAACGTTCATTGCTTCCTTATCGTACTCTCCATTATAACTGAAAGAAGTTGGCTGCTTAGCTAATTCTGTTTTTGATACTCCTGTCACAGAAAGTGGTTCTGGATTGTTCATAAACCAAAGAGTTAAATCTAATACGTGCACACCTATATCAATACAAGGCCCTCCTCCTGAATTTTCTTTTTTTAAAAAACCAAGTGAGACTGGTAAAAAATTTCTTCTAAGCATCCAAGAGCGAGCATGGTATATTGACCCGATTAATTTAGATTGATCTTTTATTAATTGAGAATCTTTCCTAAATCTAAAATGTTGGGCACACATTAATTTTTTCTTCGTTTGATCTCTTACTGCAATCATTTTATTAATTTGTGATGCATTTGGAGCTAAGGGTTTTTCACATAAAACATCTTTGCCAGCTTGCATTGCTTTAATTGCTAAATCACAATGATAGTTATTAGGTGCACAAATATCAATCACATCTATATCTGGATCATTAATCATATCTAAGGGATCGAGATATAATTTTTTTATTTGATTTGTATTACCCCAATTTTCAAGAATAGAATTATTTATATCGGAACCTGCTATTAATTCTGCATGTTCTGACATGCGCCAACCTGGTATATGTAACTTCGCAATACCCCCAACGCCAATAATACCAACTTTTATTTTACTCATATTTATATTTTTTAATTTAGATATTTATCCATTTTTTTTCTTTTTCTGATTGGTAAATTGATTCCATTATACTACTTCTCAATGCTGCTTCTGTAGGAGTAATTAGGTTTTTAGTATTGTTATCAATTAATGAATTGAGAAACAAATCAAATGCATGTGGTAATGTTTCTGGTAAATTTTCTTCTATTCTTTCTATTTTTTTACCTTCCTTATTTTCGTTTATAATTAATTGCTCATTCGTTGTTCTTGCGTGAGCTTTAGTGCCACTTACAAAAATAGTGTATGGCTGCGCTACATCTATCCATCCCGCAGCAATACTAGCTATCAACCCGCTGTTAAATTTTATTAATGCTTCTCCACTCTCTTCACAACCTGGATATTGATTATATACTTTTGTAAAGGTTGCACTTACTGAATCAACATCGGAAAAAAACCATAAAAGAAGATCTAAAACATGTGTTCCTAAATCACCAAAAGCTCCGACTCCAGCAACTTTGGGATCTGTCATCCATTGATAGTTTTTGAAAATATCCCGCATAATACCATCGTGACAATTAACGAGTCGAATTCTTGAAATTTCGCCAAAATAATTAGTAGTTATTAATTCTTTAAGTTTTATGTAAACAGGATTGCTTCTCATGAAATATCCAGTTTGAAAAATAATATTTGAAGACTCAATAAGATTTGCCATTTCAAAAGAATCTTTTTTTCCTATCCCTAAAGGTTTTTCTATAAAACAGTGTTTTTTATTCTCGGTAATCTTTTTAACTAATTCATAGTGCAAATTAGTTTCTGAACATACAATAACACCATCTAAATTAGGTTCTTTCAATAAATCAATATAATTATCATAATTCTTACATTGTAGTTTTTCAGAGTCACTTTTTGACCTGTTCTTATCTTTGTCCCAAACACCAATACAATTAATTTTAATATTTGAAATTACCTTAGAAATAAAGTTTGGTGTATGAATATGAGAGGTTCCAATAAATGCTATATTTTTCATTACAATTATAAAAACTTCTTATATAGCACAACACTGATCTACCCAGTGACCTGGTTCAACTTCAATAAGACCCATTTTTATTTCTCCACCTTTACAATTTACTCCAGGATTAGGACATCTGGTTCTAAACACACAACCTGGAGGTGGATTTAATGCGCTAGGAATTTCTCCCTTTAGTTCTATAGCTTCAGATCTTTTCTCTGGATCAATTGATGGAATAGAAGATAATAGTGCCTTTGTGTAAGAATGTTTTGGGTTCTTAAATAATTCTCTTGAGGGGCCCATTTCAACTATATGCCCTAAATACATAACTGCAACAACATCACATACATGCGCAACAACACTTAAATCATGACTAATAAATAAGTAAGTAAGGTTAAGTTCAGTTTGAAGTTGTTTTAAAAGATTTAATATATCTGCTTGTATTGATACATCTAAAGCAGCAACGCTTTCGTCTGCTACAATAAATTTTGGATTACTTACTAAGGCTCTTGCAATTGATATTCTCTGTCTTTGTCCTCCAGAAAATGCATGAGGAAATCTTCTTAAATGCTCAATATTTAATCTACATTTAGCAGCAATATCTCTCACTCT
>CACLAN010000025.1 GCA_902604905.1 uncultured Alphaproteobacteria bacterium | reverse complement strand
CATTAATTATATTATTAATATTAACGTCTTTTTTTTTAGGTGAACCAATAATTGTGTTAAAATATTTATCTATTTTTAGATATTTACATATAAATCTTAATTCATTTTGTTCGGAAGCTGAAACAATATGTAAGTTGAATTTTTTATAATTTTTTTTGATAAAATTTATTGTTTCTTTTATTAATAAATTTTTGTCACACAATTTTGATGTTACAAGTTTAGAAAATATTAGTGCTTTTTCTCTTTTAATTTTCTCACTAACATTTTTCTTTAATATCTTTGAATAAAAATATTTAATTTTTTGAAATCTAGACACACCTCCATTTAATTGATGATAAATTATTAATTTATCAACTTGTTTATTGTTATATTCAGAAAATGTTTTTCTCAATCCATGGGTTCTAATTGGCAAAGAGTCAATTATAACACCATCAAAATCAAATAAAATATTTTTTATCACTTATATTTTTCTCAAATCCTCTGGTGTATCTATAGCAATAGACCCCTTAGGAAATTGATACATATAAACAGGGAATTCCTTTTCTAGAAGTCTTAAAATTTCAATATCTTCAATCTTTTCCAATCTTGTTTTTTTATTATTATAAACTTTTATAAGTATTTTTTTTGGAAAAGAGTATACACATACTTGCTTCATCAAATCTTTTGATAAACTTAATTTATTAATTGGAATATTATTTCTGCTCATGTACAAAAGTTTATTATTTTCTGAAACTACAACTTTTGGAATATTGTAACTATTAAGTTCTTTTTTGTTTCGTATTTTAGTCATTCCATTCATTACTTTGTTTTTATTTTTAAAAGCTATCTTCATGAAATTAATTAGATCATTAGTATCAATAAATGGTTCATCACCTTGAATGTTGATATATAATTCATATGATGTTTTTTTTGCAACTTCAGCTACCCTATCGGTACCTGTAATACAATTTTTACTAGTAAGCATATATTTGATGTTTTTGAGTTTACAGTAATTAACTATTCTTAAATCATCAGTAGCCACAATAGCATCTGCATATTTTTTTACCTCTAAACATTTATTCCAAACGTGCTCAATCATAGCTATTCCCTTTATTATAATTAATGGCTTTCCAGGGAACCTGGAAGATTTATATCTTGCAGGTATTACAATTATTGCTTTTTTCATTTTTTCAAATTTATATTAATTAATTAATAAAAAATACTTAATAGTTTTTTTATATTTAAAGGATTTTTTATAGATTTGAAGCATTTCATATTTTTTTTAAAAATTATAGTTATTTCGATCAAAATAATTAAAAAATCTCTCAAAACTAACATTTGTTTAAGAAAAATTTTATCCCATAACTTATAATGTACTTATTCTTAGAAATTTTTTTATGTAAATCTAGTAATATTGTTTTATATATTTATATTTCATAATTCTTTAAACATATTCAATAAAATCTAATCATAATCTAGATGTGTAGCAAATTATTAATCTATATGAATGTGTTTTTCACATTAAGTCTGTGAAATCTAATAAGCGTAGTATAATTATTTTTATTATAAATTTTTTTTCAAATTTTACTTATTTCCTTCAAACAATCCTTAAAATAAAACAAATTTTCATTTAAACCAAACAATTCATTTATTTTATTTAAATCATTAGAATAGTTATTTAGTTTTAAAAAATTGATAAGAGAAATTGACTTTAATTCCTGAACTTCAATTTTGAGGTGTAAAGGCATTGAATTGAAATCTTTAAATTCATTATCATAAATTGATACGGTATTAATTCCCGACAAACTTGCTTCAAGTAAAGCAGTAGTGCTGACTCCCATTATTAAATCAGCAATTTCAAAATCTTTATAAAGATTACGTTTAGATATTTCAATTTTACTAAATAATTTCCAGTAAAATAAATGAGATCTAAAAATTAAGGATGTTTTTGCATTTGGATGTAATCTAACTGTAATTTTTGACTTGATTTTTTTATTATTAATTATGTTTTTTAATGATTTAAATAAAATGCTATTATCCCACCAAGCTAAGGAACCAATAAACAAAATATGATTTAATCGTTTTTCTTTGAAACTGTATGTTTTTTTTTTAAAATTATTTAAATGTTTATACCTGTGACTCAATTTTATTAAAAATTTTGTTGATTTGGGATAAAACTTTTTAAGCAGTTTTTTAGTATCAGATGAATATACATAAAAAAAATCTGGACATTTTAAACCTGCTTTAATTTCATTTTCTTCAGGAAAACACCACAATTTATCGGAAGATATAGAAGCGTGTTGGTTAGTAAAAGATTTAATTTTATTTGATGATGCACAAATCCAAGATATTCTAGAAAATGGGTGAAGCTCATGAATACAATAAATATAGTTTGGTTTTTTAAGATAGATTGTTTTGTTAATATATTTAAATGTTAGGTAATAATTGACCCAATTAAGACTAATAATCCAATTAATAGAAGATAAAAAGGGAAATAAAGCTTGTGTTTTTTTATTTGAAACTAAAAAAGATTTTAAACAAGCATTTAATATTTTTAAAGTGCTTATTAGTATAAAATATCTTCTTATTTCATATGATCTGCCATAATTAATAATTATCCAATTAGCATATTTTGTATCATCATTTGATAAATATTCAGAACTTATTTTACCATTATCGAATTCACAAAGTGTAGATGGAGATATACATAAAATTTTGTTTTTATCGTTATTATTGTAATACTTAAAATTAGTAAAACTTAAGAAAATAATTTTTTTTAGACCAACTAAAATATTTTTTATTAATATAAATATAAAATTAATTATAAAATATTTTCTATTTTTTTTTGCCCACCACTTTTCACTATCAATATCTCTAAAACTAGCTGGTCCACAAAAAGGTATAAAGTACAAATTACGATCTAGATATTTTGCAAAGTCTGAAGAAAATTTTGAAGATATATCTTTAAGAAGTTTATGGTCTGACATTATTTCATTTTGTTATCTATATATTTATTATAAAGAGAACTATAATGTGCGTTTAAATTTAATAATTTCTTATGATTTCCAATTTCAATAATTTTGCCCTGATCCATCACAATTATTTGATCTGATTTAATTACTGAGGATAAGCTATGTGCTACGTTAATCACTGTAATATTATGTTCTCTGCTGTGTTTCAAAATTTTACTTATTATTTTTTCTTCATTACTTTTATCTAAATTACTTGTTGCTTCGTCTAAAATTAAAATGTTTTTATTACTATATAAAGCACGGGATAAAACTATACGTTGTTTTTGTCCGCCAGATAAATTAACTCCTTGTTCACTAAGGATTGTATCATATTTGTCAGGAAGATTATAAATATACTCATGAATTTCTGCAATTTTAGCAACTCTCACAACTTCTTTGTGATTTATAAACTCATTTCTTATACCGAAAGCAATATTTGAGTTTATACTGCCAGAAATAATAAAACTATCCTGACTGACGTAACCAATATTTTTTCTTAAATCTTTTTTATCAATGTAATTTATATTTAAATCATCAATAAAAATATTTCCAGTATTAGATTGATAAAAATTCATAATTAAATCTACAATTGTAGATTTGCCTGATCCTGACTCACCTATAATTGACGTAAATGATCCTTTTTTTATTTCAAGATAAATATTTTTCAAATTAAATTGATCTTTGTTATAATGAAAGCCTACATTTTCAAATTTAATTGACTTATCAAAAATTAATATTGATTTTTCCTTTATATTATTTTTTGAAATTGAATCTTCCATAATATTTAATTCACCAAACACTATTTTTATTGAAGGAAAATTTATTGCTGCACCTACCAAATAGTTACTAATTTGGCCTATACTTGAATTTAATTTGTATCCTGCTGCACCAAATAGAGCAATATAACTAACATATTTAGACGGATTATCATTTAGCAAAAATATAGAGAAAAGAACTGTGAGAATACCCGATAACGTTAGCAACCTTATTAAGATCAATGGCATTTGATCGTAAAAGTGATTATTTATTTGTAATTTTTTTTTAGTTTCAATTTGATTACCTATTATTGATTTAAAAAAATTTTCTACACTATATGCTTTTAATATTTTGATACCGTTTAATATTTGACTGCCCATAGAGAAAGTTTCACTTTGTATATCAGCTACCTTCTCTGCAGATGCAAAAACTTTTATTTTTGAAAAAATATACGATGCTGAAACTATAACTAATCCCATGCAAATAAAAATTAAAGTTGCTTTTATAGAAACATATAAGAGCATGATTGTAATTACAATCAACAATATTGTTTCTTTGATACTTTTAAAAATTAAAGTAATAAATTCAGAGGCTTTTACAGTATGAACCATTAGTTTTTGAATTAAATCACCAGATTTATTTTTAACATAAAAATCTAACTTTTGATCCAAATACACTTCTAAAATTTTACTTTGAAACGAAGCTAAAATATTTTCTGTGAATGATACAGTTGTGTAATGAGCTAATGCAAGAAATAAAGCAGATAATAAAAAAATTATAAAAAGAGATAAAAATAGTGAGATTATAAAAAAATTATTTGATAATTCAAAACCTGAATATTGATAAATTATATCAATATATTTGATTGATGAGTCGGACTGAATTATATCAACAACAGGAAAGATTAATCCAATACTTGCACTTTCAAAAAGTGCACTAAGAAGGAGAACTATTAAAAAAAATATTGAATAAAGTTTGTGAGACAAAAATAAATTTTTTAATTCTATAAATATGTTTTTTTGATATGAATTCTGCATTAAAAGTGATTATCGAATATTCATACTTAAAAATGATTTTTAAAGCCAGATTAATATATTACTATTTATCAAAATTGACAATTTCTCTTTTTTTATTAATAGTTTCCTTTTATAAGCATCTTATTGCTTTATGAATTATAACTTTAATAATCAACTATTACACTATGGAAAACACTTTATAGATAATTCAGATATAAAAGAAGTAATAAAAGTTCTCAAAAGTAATAATCTGACTCAAGGTAATACAATAATTAACTTTGAAAAAAAGTTAAGTAGAAAATTTGGTTCTAAATATGCCGCAGTCTTATCTAATGGAACTGCTGCACTTTATTTAGTTGGGAGAGTGCTTAATTGGTCATCTAAAGATATAATAATAACATCTCCAATAACGTTTTTGGCCACAGCTAATTCAATAGTTTATAATGGTGCTCAACCCGATTTATGTGATATAAATCTAAATAATTATACTATTGATGTTAATAGATTAGAAGATAAAATAAAAAACCATATTAAAAATAATAGAAAAGTTAAAAGTATAATTGGTGTAGATTATGCAGGACATCCTTGCGATTGGAAAAATTTAAAATTTTTATCAAAAAAATATAACATCAGTCTTATTAATGATTGTTGTCATGCTCTTGGTGCAAAAATTGACGGAAATGAAAAGTACGCAATAAAATATGCTGATATAGTTACTCATAGTTATCATCCAGTTAAAAATATGACTACGGGAGAAGGTGGCGCAGTACTGACAAACAACAAGATCATTGATAAAAAAATAAAGCTACTGAGATCTCATTCTATGATTAGAAATAATGAGACCAAAAAAAAAGGTCTGTGGAACTATAGAATGACAGAAATAGGTTATAATTACAGGATCACAGATTTTCAGTGCGCTCTTGGAATAAATCAACTTAAAAAATTAGAAAAATTTACAAAAGAGAGAAATAAATCAGCTAAGTTTTATGATAAATTATTCAAAAATAATGAAATATTTCAAATACCTAAGATAAATAGTAACATAAGTCATGCGTATCATCTATATCCTCTTTTAATTAATTTTGAAAAAGTTAGTATATCAAAAAAATTAATGTTTGAGGAAGCCTTAAGGAAGAAAATAAAACTTCAAGTTCATTATATCCCAATTTATTTACAAAAGTTTTATAAAGATAAATATGAATTTAAAATTAATAATTTTCCAAATTCAAATATATTTTATTCTAGAGAAGTATCTATACCTATTTTTTACAAAATAACAAAAGAACAACAAATTTATGTAAAAGATACACTGTATAAGCTTTTAAAATTGTAAATAATTACTTAATTAACTCCATAACTTTAGCATATGCCTTTTGAGTGCTTTTAATATCTTTACCATTACAGTAGTGATGGAATAAATCTGTAGAAGAAAATAATTCTTTTAAATTTATTATTACATCATTTGGTTTATCATTAACATTTTCACAAAATTTTGTAAGATCGTAATCATTTTTAAAAATTTTTATTCTTTTATTCAAATCGTTAATAAAATTCTGATTATTAAATTTAATAAAATTATTATCATACAATAAAATAGGTTTATTTGTTGATACGAGCTCAAATAAAGGAGTACCTATTGAGTCTAAGATAAAAAGATCAATCATGTTTAACATATTTGAAAGTCTTTGATTTGAAGAAATAAAATTTATGTTTTTATAATTTCGATATTTAGTTATAAAATTTTTTATTTTGGTTTCAACATTATATCCAAATTTAATATAAAATTTAATATTTTCAAAAGAAGAAAATATTTTTATTAATTTAAATACAAATACAATATGAGAAACGTCATTCATAATACCTTTATTGATTATTGAATTGCCATTAATACCACCAATTACATAACAAACTTTAATTATGTTATTATTTAAGTAATTAAATTTTGATTCAAAAATCTCACTATATTTGTTTGAACCTGTAACAATATATTTTTGATTAATATTAAAGATAGATTTTTTTTCAGACTGAAATTTTTTGATTTGTTCTGTATATATAAATTTAAAGTGTAAATTTGTATTATCTCGAAAATACTCTTGAAGAATTGTTTGATAATAAGAGAAACCAACTGTGCCTCCATGTAAAAAATCTAAGGTTTTGATTAACTTAGTATCACAATAATTAAATATTCCTTCAAAAATAGGTAGTTCATTACTAGTTAGGACTAAATCAAATTTATATTTTTTGTTATAATAAGAAAAATTTTTTACATTGCTAAGCAAAATTGAAATACATTCTTTATTTAAAAATTTATCAACTATGAAGTGCTCAAATAGATCAAATAAACTAATATTATTGTAACTTAATTTTGTAAATAGATCTTTGTCTTCTTTTATTTTTTTTTTTAAATTTTTAATTTTAAAATTAAATTTATCTTTTGTTTGTGG
>CACLAN010000024.1 GCA_902604905.1 uncultured Alphaproteobacteria bacterium | reverse complement strand
CCCGATTTTTATGGAGTTGATACTCCTACGCAAGATGAATTATTGGCAGCAAACAAAAATTTAGACGAAATGCGTAAATATATTGGAGCTAAATCATTAAAATTTTTATCATTAGATGGTTTGTATAAAGCTCTTGGATATGATGGTAGGGATAATGATAACCCTCAATTTACAGATCATTATTTCACAGGAGAGTATCCTATTAGGCCTTTAGATTACTTGAACGACGAAAGTTTAAAAAAACTATCATTTTTAAGTCTTGCTTCAAATAACTAATAAATGAATTATCTTTTTTCATGAATGTACTTGTAATAGGTAATGGTGGAAGGGAGCACGCCCTATGTTATGGTATAAAACGATCTCCAAATTGTTCTAATTTATATTGCATCCCAGGTAGTGATGCTATCAGTAAAATTGCTTCATCGATAAATACAGATGTTAATGATCAAAATGCTATTCTTCAATTTTGTGCAGAAAGTAAAATTGATCTTGTGGTGATTGGTCCCGAGTTACCTTTAACTAAAGGTTTATCAAACCTCTTAATGAACAATTCTATATTAGTTTTTGGTCCTAATCAGATGGGAGCTGAGCTAGAAAAATCAAAAAAGTTTACAAAAGATATTTGTAAAAAATTAAATATTGCAACAGCTGCTTATGACGTATTTGACAACTATGATGACGGCTTAAATTTTTGTCAAAACCAATCCTATCCTCTTGTTATTAAAGCCGATGGTTTAGCAGCGGGAAAAGGAGTCATTATTTGTCAAACAAAGGAGGATGCAAAAGATGCACTGATTAAATGTTTTAAAGATAATTCTTTTGGTGATGCTGGTTCAGTTGTTGTTATTGAGGAGTTTTTAGTTGGTGAAGAGGTAAGTTTATTTTCACTTGTTGATAAAAATGGATTTGTGTTACCACTTTCTACAGCACAAGATCATAAAAAAATCTTAGAAGGAGAAAAAGGGTTAAACACTGGTGGTATGGGAGCCTACACACCTGTTCCTTCTATTTCATCAAATAAAATGAATGAATTATCCAAAACATTTGTTGAGCCTATTATCCAACATCTTGCTGAACAAGGTATCAACTATCAAGGAATGTTTTATGCAGGATTAATTTTAACGGATAAGGGTCCAAATTTACTCGAAATTAATGTTCGTTTTGGTGATCCTGAAACTCAAGCAATTATCCCACTATTAGAAACAGATTTATTAGAACTCCTTCATGCTTCGGCGATAGGCACTTTAAATGAAATAGAGAAAATTAAGTGGAAAAATGATTATGCCATGACAGTAGTTATTGCTACTAATGGCTATCCTGAGGATTATAAAAAATTTACATCAATTAATAATTTAGAAAATCTTACTTTAACAAAAGATGAGTATCTGTTTCATGCAGGAACAACGCTTAAAGAAAATAAATGGCTATCTAATGGTGGGCGCGTATTAAATATCTCTAGTACGGGTAAAGATTTAAAAACTATTAGAGAATCTATTCACAATATAATCAATCAAATTAACTGGGATGAGGGATATTATCGAAAAGATATTGGTTGGAGATATATTGATGAGTAATTCATTTTTAGTTGAAGGAAAAACAAAAATTATTGAGAAAACAAATGATCAAAATATTATTCGAATTGTAACAAAAGATTTTTTAACAGGTGGTGATGCAGCAAAGAAAGAGGAAATTAAAGATATTGGAATTCAAAAGACAAAACAAACAAGTAATGTTTTTAGCTTGCTAACAAAGGCAGGTATTGCAACATCATTTATTGAGCAAGATTCTCCAAATAGTCTTTTAAGTTATAATTGTACTATGCTTCCTTTAGAATTTGTAGTGAGACGTTATGCATGGGGCAGTTATTTAAGTAGAAACACTCAATTTGAAAAAGATAAAAGCAATCCCCATCAATTTGAAAACTTAGTTTGGGAAATATTTCATAAACAAGCTGTTGTTATCCCTCCTCATGTTGCAGAACCTGTTCAAATGGATGAGAGTGAAGCGAGAAAAAAATTTTTGAAAGATGGAAAATGGGAAGATGGTGTATTTACAGATCCTTTTGTAAAAACTGGAGAAGAATGGGAATTATTTTCTGCTAAACAACCTATTACAAGCAAAAGCTTGATGAAAACCAAAAAATTATTGTCTGATCAGGAATTAGAAATAGCTATTAATGAAATTATTCTCCCAAGTTTTAAGCTTATTGAAGACAAATGGAAAACTATTAAGACAATTGATGGTCCTATACATTTAGTAGATATTAAGTTTGAACTTGGTTTTAAAGTATCTGATAATTCTTTAGTTTTATCTGATGTGGTTGATAATGATAGTTGGCGAATATGGCCTGGAGGAAATCCCACTAAACAATTAGATAAACAATCTTTTCGTGAAGGAGAAGATTTAGTAAATGTTGCCAATAAATATCAACTGGTGACACAATTAACTGATCGATTTAATTAAAGTTAATAAATTATTTTTCAATAATTGTTATATGACCCATTTTTCTTTTGTTTTTAATTTCCGTTTTTAAATAGTCATAAAAAAATTCATTATCCTTAAATGTTTTATTTCGGTACGGTGTTATCTCGTCACCAATTAAATTAATCATTTTGGCATCATACAATTTTTTGGTCTTAATCTTTTCTAAGCCGCATACTGCTCGTACATGATTTTCAAATTGACTAATATTATGAGAGTTTATTGTCAGATGTCCAGAATTATGAACACGAGGAGCAATTTCATTCGCATATAAATTATCATCAGTATCAATAAAAAATTCTACACATAACGTTCCAATATAATCTAGTTTTTCTACAACTTGTTTTGCCCACTCAATTGATTTTGTTCGTATATTATCAGGAATATCACTTGGTATTGTTGAATATTTTAAAATTTGGTCTTCATGAACATTCTCAATAGGATCATAGATCTCATAACTATTTTGATCATAACGCGTAATCACTACTGAAATTTCTTTTTTAAGATGAATGAGCTTTTCTAAGATATATTCTTTTGTAAAATCAATCTCATTCGTAATATCATCTATAGTGTTTAATTTATACTGACCTTTACCATCGTATCCTAACGTTGTGGTTTTTAACAAACCAGGAAGCAAGTCTAGATTTTCATTTAAATTTTTTTCATTTTTAACAGCTGCATATTTTGTTGTTGTTATATTATTGTCATTTAGAAAATTTTTTTCTGTTTCTCGGTGTTGAATGAGTTGATTAATTTCTGGTTTTGGTAAAACTTTTTTCTTTTCATTAATTTTTTTTAATATTGCAAAGGGTATATTTTCAAATTCATATGTCACAAGATCAATTTCATTAATAAAATTATTTATTGTTGTGTCATCATCATACTGACCAAAAATAAATTTAGTCGCAAAGTGTTTTGCAGGTGCATCAGGATCATCACTTAATATGACGGTTTGTATATCTATTTTTTTTGCAGCATCTGCTAAGAGACTTCCTAATTGACCACCACCAATAATCCCTAGTATGGGCTTATTCATTAGCTAAAGACATCTAAATTTTTATGTATTTCATTGATTAGATAGCAATCTATAATAACAAGATTGAGTAAGTCCTATTACATTAATTCCATTAATTATACCAAGTGTGCCACACCAAATAGTATCTTCAGAACTAAAAATACTTTGTGTGTTATAACTAGCTGGAACATAACCTAAGCGTTTTCCTGATACAGAGAAAATATTTAATGTACCTATGGGAGAATAAACAGAATAACCTACAATCATATTATTTTGATCATAAAGGCGATTAATCCCAAAAGAATTTTCATAATTTGAAGGCATATTGTTATAATTTGAGGATGAGTTATCGTAGTTATTAATTGAGTTATCATAATTCAAATATGAATTTTCATAATTAGAAGGGGAATTATTATAATTTGATGGCCCAAGTTCATATGAAAGAGAGTTTGGATTAATCATTATTACCATCATCTCTGCAGATGTATTTAAGGGAAAAATAATTAAAAAAATTATTAACAATAAATTTAATTTTTTCATCTTGTTTAATCTAACCAAATTATGGCTTTTGTTTAACAGCTTTTGATTGTTTACTTCGATAATTTTTTAAATTTTTCTTAATTTCTTTATTCGTAAGAGCAATAATGGAAGCTGCATATAAACCAGCATTCATTGCTCCATCTTCACCAATTGCAACACTTCCAACAGGGATCCCTTTTGGCATTTGCACTATTGATAATAAGCTATCTAATCCTTTTAATTTACGACTTTCTATAGGTACACCGATCACAGGTATAGATGTCAACGATGCAATCATCCCTGGCAAATGCGCAGAACCTCCAGCACCGGCAATAATGACAGAAATATTATTATCTTCAGCTGCTTTGGCAAATTTAAACATTCTCTCTGGTGTACGGTGTGCAGAAACAATTTTGGTTTCAAACTTAACTTTCAGTAATCTTAAAATCTTTTCACAATTTTTCATGGTAGCATAATCAGACTTACTTCCCATAACAATTGCTACCTTATGTTTTGTTGATGCTGAGATCATTTTTTTTATTGTATCAATTCAATGATGATTCGATACATTATTACATAATGACATCGTGGACATTACTTTCACGGGCTCCTGCTTTAGAAATAAATACAAATTTACAATTGCCTTGCATTTTCTTAATCGTTTTATGACCAGTGTAACCCATCGAAGATCTTAAGCCACCAACAAGTTGATATGCTACATCTTCTATTTTACCTTTGTATGGAACCATCCCTTCCACACCTTCTGCCACTAATTTTTTTGCATTCTTTGTTTCTTCTTGGGAGTATCGATCAAAAGAACCTTTTTGCATTGCTCCTACCGAACCCATGCCTCTATAAGATTTAAATTTTTTACCTTTAATAATTAATAATTTTCCTGGTGATTCTTCAGTGCCGGCAAATAAAGAGCCTATCATGCAAGCACTTGCACCGCCCGCTATAGCTTTTGCAATATCACCGGATGTTTTTATTCCCCCATCTGCAATCACCGGAATTTTAAATTTTTTGGCAACTTGAAATGTATCCATTACTGCTGAAAGCTGAGGAATCCCAACACCAGTCACAACCCTTGTTGTACAAATTGATCCTGGTCCAATACCTACTTTAACAGCATCAACCCCAGCACCAATTAAATCTGATGCTGCTTTTTTTGTAGCAATGTTACCTACAATAAGAGGAGTTTTTTTTAAAACTTTTTTTGCTTTTTCAATAAACTTTAGAGTTGTTTTTGTGTGCGCATGAGCAACATCAATAAAGACTATATCAACACCCACTTTTAATAATTCTAAAAGTCGTAAATAGGCATTATTTTCAACACCGATTGCAGCTCCTACGGCAATCTTTTTATTAGAATTAATTACAGCCTTTTGAAATTTTTTAACGTTAACTTTAAAGTCATGAACTTTTTTAACTTCACTTGCTTGTTTATCTATTGGCATATTGCGGTGAATAACACCAAGACCACCATTAAGTGCTAGATTAATAGCCATCTTGTTCTCTGTCACTGTGTCCATTGCAGCAGAGAGTATTGGAATGTGTAATTTTACTCTCCCAATAGTAATAGAGGTATCTACATCTCTTGGTTTAATTTCTGAATACGCTGGTGAGAGTAGAACATCATCAAAAGTAACGGAATAATTAGTATTTATCTGGTAGGCCATTTCCAACAATATTTATTTTATATCGATTTGTTAAGTAAATAGTTCATATTTTTAAATTAAAAGGGAATTTTTTTGAAACTTAGTTGAGTTAATAAAAAAATTAATATTTAATTATATTATGAAATATATTTTTATAATTACCCTGGTTTTAATCTTTAATTCAGCAAATGCTTCAGATCTTAAAGATGGTAGATTTTTTGAAGACCAACCAGATACAAATGATGATTATCAAATCCATTTTATTTATATGCTTGATATAAATGGAAAAGACAATGAGTTAGACATTAATGGTGAATTGGAAAAAATAATTGAAGAAATGAATCAGAAAATGTTTTAGCTAACTGGCAATAAACAGAAATATAAATTAGATTATAGGCAAGATGGAAAATTAGATATTTCTTTTGTAAGACTTGATAAGAAAGGCACAAAAAAAGGATGGAATAATAATTATCCAGATTATTTTATTCAAAATCTTGGTTTTAATAATCCAAAAAAATTATATTACTCATTTGTTGATAGCTTTACACATAGGGATGGTGGGCAAATGGGTGTTCACTCAGGTTATACATTTATGAAGAGAGCTGGCTCTAGAGAAGATATTATAAAAATTACAATTCACGAATTACTTCACGGTAACGGTTTTTCATGGAAATGTACGAAAGGAAATCGAAACGGCCATGTTAGTGGCCCTAGTGTTCTCAGTAATGAAAACAATCAGTATATTCTTGGTAAAATGATTTATGAACATGGTGATGAAAGTTGCCCTGATTTGAAAGACTCAGTTTATATGGCGCCAACGTCTGATGATCCATATGATCCATTGCCTATGGTCTGTCATTTAGCAGAAAGATCAGGTAGGGCTCATGGAGGATCTTATGGTTTTGAAGATGATTGGCCAGAAAAATATAATCATAAAAAGTTTAACAAAATAAAAAAAAATTCTTATTGGTGTACATATAAGTTATCAGAATATGCTGAAACTAATTGGTTTCGAGAGTGGAAGTAAATATTTTTAAAAAATACTTATATTTTTTCAATATTAGATTATAAATAATTATGCGTTTAGTAATATTCTTAACAACTTTTGTTATTTCTTTTAATGTTTTTGCTGGAGATGAAGAAAAAGTTAAACAAGGACTAGTCGAAAGATTTACCGCTGGATTATCTGACGCTGTAGAAAATATATTAGATGGTGAAGGTGATACCCAGGTTCGCATTGATATGGGAGAGGATTACAAGCCTGAGTTTTCTATTGTTACTGTAAGACCAATAGCCATACACCACAGTGTTGATGCAACATTTATCCAGTTACAATTAAGTGATCACAAAATAAGAGGTGATAGCAGATTAGCCGGAAATATTGGTGTTGGATACAGAAAATTATCAGATAGTAAAAATTCCATGACAGGTGCAAATGTTTTCTTTGATTATGATGAAGAAGGAAATGCAAGGGCTAGTGTTGGAGTAGAACTTCGATCATCTACTTTTGAAGTATTAGGTAATTACTATTCTGGAATTAGTGGTGCAAAAACTGTTGGTAGTTTTACTGAAAGAACACTTGATGGATATGATATTAGTGTTGTTGGTCAAGTTCCTTATATTCCATGGGTTAATGTAATTGGGAATTCTTATAATTGGGAAGCTGAAAAAAATTCTAAAGATTCTAAAGGTGAAAAATTTAGTTTAGAAATGGCCTTAACGCCAAATTTAATAGCAGAAGTGGGCTTTGATGATAATAATATTTCTGGAACTGATAATTTTGCAAAAATAACCTTTATCTATCCTCCAAGAGAAACACCAACTGCTTCAACAGAATTTGTAAG
>CACLAN010000023.1 GCA_902604905.1 uncultured Alphaproteobacteria bacterium | reverse complement strand
CCTGTTGCTGCATCAGCAAATAGTAATTGAACATCCTTTAATCGGACTTCCTTACCATTTACTCTGTATTCCGATCCTTCACCTCGCCATATTCTTCTGGTGACTTCTATGGTATCACTTTCATTAAAAATACTTGGTGCTTTTCGTGCTTTGTTATCTAAATCAATTGAAACCTCTGCAATATCCCATGCTGGTCTATCATCTGTACCATTAAAGATAACATCATCTAATTCGCTTCCTCTCATTTGTTTTGGAGAAAGTTCACCCATCACAAATCTAAAAGCTTCAACGAGATTTGATTTACCACAACCATTTGGGCCTACAATGCCTGTCAAACCCTTCTCAATCATAATTTCTGTTGGTTCAACAAAAGACTTAAAGCCTTTGACTTTAAGGGTCCTAAAATTAATCATCAACTATTGTGATAATATTTTATCGATGATTTGTCTAAACTCTTTTATGTTTTTATTCCCGGAATATAGTACCCCGTTAATAATGAATGAAGGGGTAGAACCTATTTTATATTCTCTCTGAGCTTCCATTACACCCTCAAGTAACTGATTCTCTAATTCAACATTGCTTAAACATGTATCAAAGTCCTCTTGCTGCATTCCACCACTTTGCATTATTTTGTATAACTCAGATTTTGTTTTGGAATGATCTCTATTAACCCAATTTTTTTGGAGCTTATAAAGGCCATTCATATAATCATATCTTACATCTTCTGGGACACATCTTAAAATCATACTTCCAGCAAGAGCTGGATAATTGAATGGGAAATCACGAAAAATAAACTTAACTTTACCAGTATCAATAAACTCTTTTTTTAATTCTCCTAGAGTATCATTATGAAAATCTGCACAGTGACTACAAGACATTGAAGCATATTCTATAATTGTGATTGGAGCATTGTCTTCCCCAATATAAAAATCATTATCTTTAACATCTAGTATTGAGTTTTCAGCTGCTTTGGCATTAATAAAAAGTAGTGATAGTATAATAGAAATAAATAAAATTTTAATTTTCATTATTTGTCCTCAGTTGTAATTTTATTACCTAAATTTAATAGCGATTTTTTTAAATCGGAATTTTGAAATTCTTTAACGTTTTGCTTAACAAATTCTATGTCATCTTTATCTATTTGTTTTTTCTTACTTTGTTTCATATGAGTGTATTTAGGTATGTAATTTTGATGAATTCTCAAGTCTATTATAGCTTTATAGCCAAAATAAGTATTAATTTTTTCAATTATAGTATCCTTAAAGTGTTGAAATTCAATGGCTGCGGCTGGGGCAACACTCACATTTAAATAATTTTTATATACTGTCTCACCTACATCGTTTTCAAAATCACGCACTCTTGAAACATTTAATGGCTCTGAATATTCTTTAAAATAACTACCAGTAATTTCAGGCCATTTGGAGTTAATTATAAATTCTGTACGATTATATTTAGAGGAAAATTTTCTATTAACCTTCCTCAGAGTATCGCCAATAGATTGTGGAACAAATGTTCTTTTTTGCTTTATATTTTTTTTGTCCATATGCATAAATAATTTATAGTACCTAAATATGAAAGCAATATGTTTAATCACGAAACACAAGTAATAAAGTTTTTGCTTCAATGGTATTCCGTGAATGCCAGAAATTTACCGTGGCGGAAGAAAAATACTCTCAATTTACCTGATCCATACTTTGTGTTTGTAAGTGAGTATATGCTCCAACAAACAACAGTAAATACCGTAAAAAATAAATTTAATGATTTTATTTTAAAATGGCCTTCACTAAATAAATTAGCGCAAACTTCTGAGCCAAATATTTTAAAGTTCTGGTCAGGTCTTGGTTATTATTCAAGAGCAAGAAATTTATTAAAGTCTGCAAAAATAATTCATAAAAATTTTAAAAATAACATACCACAAACTTATGATGAACTCATCCAACTTCCTGGTATTGGAGATTACACTGCAAAAGCAATTCTTGGAATAGGATATAATCAATCAGTCATGCCACTTGATTCTAATATTGAGAGAATTTTGGTTAGGTTACATGCTATCGATAAACCAATTAATAAAGTCAAAAATAAACTCAAAGATCTAGGAAAAAAATTCATCTTAGATAAATACTCTTCAAATTTAATTCAGTCTTTTATGGATTACGGATCAGAGATCTGTCTTCCTAGAAACCCTAAATGTAATATTTGTGGAATTAATAAATTTTGCCAATCATATAAAAAAAATTTACAGCAAAAAATTCCTTTAAAACTTAAAAAGAAAACTATTAAGCCCATAAAGTATACAAGAGCTTATGTAATTGTGAATGAAAAGAATGAAATCCTTGTGCGAAGTAGACCAAATAAAGGAATGTTGGCCTCCATGCTTGAAGTACCAAATGATGTATGGGTTAAAAACAAGAAATTATTAACTACAGATCAGGACATACAAAAAATAAAAACAAAATTACAATCTAAAGGTTCATTTGAATATTCATTTAGTCATTTTGATTTAGAAACAGAAATTTTTTATGGAAATGTTAAAAAAGCAAAATTATCAAAAAGTAATTGGATAAAGAAATCTTCTTATTCTAGCTCTAGAATGCCAACTGTGATGAAAAAAATAGTAGATATAGCAGTATAATTTATGCAAAGAATTTTTTTGCGTTCATAAAAATTTTATATCCATCCCCAAATTTTTTTAAGGTTTTACTTTGCCAATTGGGAATATGATAATGATAAAATGCTCTTTCAGGATGAGGCATCATTGCAAGAACATTACCATTTTGATTCGTTAGTGCAGCGATATCATCTTTAGATCCATTTGGATTAAAAGGAAATTGACCTTTTGCTAATTTTTTATGATGATCAATGTATTGCAAACTAATAAGGTTATTAGCTTTGATACTTTTTAGTAGATTAATAGGTATTAAAAATTGCCCTTCTTGATGGGCAACAGGCAAGTTCAGCGTACTAATATTTTCTAGCCATGGTGATTTATTATTACTTACTTTTACATCAACCCATCGACACTCATAGTTACCAGATTTATTTTCAATCAATGCTACTTCTGGATCTTTTTTATTTAGGCTTGGTACTAATCCAAGATTAATTAATATTTGGCATCCATTACAAATACCTATGATTAATTTATCTTTTAATGAAAAATCTGTTAGTTGATCATACAAATTGGTCATAATTTTTTTCGCCATTGCATTTCCTGAACCTGTATCATCGCCATAAGAAAAACCACCAGGAATAGCAAATACTTGATAGTTATTAAGTTGTTTAGGATTTTGAATCAGATCATTAATATGAATAATTTTTCCTTTAAATCCTACTACTTCAAATGCATGTAGTGTTTCATTTTCACAATTAATACCATAACCTGACAAGACTAATACGTTCATAATCCTTTAATATTTTGTTTGTATGACTTAGCAAAATCTGAAATTTTACTTCTCATAATTTTTTTGTTGTCTTTAAACTCAATTACATCTGAGCCCGTACATTTACCAATAATGGTACAATCAGAAGTTTTAAATATTTTTTTAAAATTGGCTAAATTATTTTTTTTTATGGACACAAGAATTCTACTTTGTGTTTCAGAAAATAAAAATTGGTCAACTGAGATTTTATTTTTTAGTTTTAAATCAATAGTTAAACCTTTCTTTGAAGATATTGCCATTTTTGCAACTGCAATTCCAATCCCACCCAAATCTATTCCAATTGCAGAATTTATAATTCCGAGTTTATTTGCTTTTTCGAAATTTCTATATGTGCGAAGTGTATCCTTGCTATTTACAACTGGATTTTTTGATTTTTCATAACCTATAATTTTAGAATAAACACTATCCTGTAATTCATTACGGGTAGCTCCTAAAACTAAAAGTATATCACCATCATCTGGTGTTATTTTTGTTAAGTGTGAAATTTTATCTACCACTCCAATAGAAGAAATAAGCAATGTTGGAGGTATTGAAATTTTTACTGATTTTCCAGTTTTATCAAAACCTTTAAAATCATTAAACATACTATCTTTTCCTGAAATAAAAGGTGTTTGGTAAGCAACTGCATAATCATAACAAGCTTTTGCTGCTTCTTTCAATTGATATAAGCGATCAGGTTCATCCGAGCTGCACCAACAAAAGTTATCAAGAATTGCAATTTTTTTTGAGTTGGCACCACTTACAATTAAATTTTTATATGCTGTATCAATAGAGCACCCAGCCATATCATAAGGATTTGTTTCGGCGTACTGAGGATAAGCTGCTTGAGAAAGAGCTATTGATTTTTCATCATAAAATAGAGGTTTGATAGCAGTAGCATTTCCAAAAACTCTGCCTTCGCCTTGTAACGGTTTTATAATAGAGGTAGCTTGTACTTCGTGATCATATTGTGTGGCTATAAATTCTTTTGATACAATATTTGGACTAGAGAGAAGTTTATGTAATTTATTTATCAAGGAACTTTTTTTAATTATTTTTTTCTTTTCTTTTTTAATTTTTGGAAAAGATGTTTTTAAATTTAATTTAGGATAACCTTCATGAAGAAATTCCATATCTAAATTGAGAATTTCAGTTTTATTATATTTTACTATGGCTTTTTCTTTTTTAATAAACTTACCAATTATTGTTGCTTCCACACCTCTAGCATTAAATATCTTTATAACTTTTTTTACATTCTGCGGAGGTACCGCTAGTGTCATTCTTTCTTGTGATTCAGAAACCCAAATCTCCCAAGGATATAAACCTTTATATTTGAGGGGAATCTTTTCAAGATTAACTATAAAACCACCACTCTCTTTTGCCATTTCTCCAATTGATGATGATAATCCTCCCGCTCCATTATCTGTTATGCTTGAGTAAAGATTTTCATCACGCAATTCTCTAATGATGACATCAGACATTTTCTTTTGTGTTATTGGATCACCAATTTGTACGGCGGAAACTGGACTATTAGGATCTAACTCTTCCGATGAAAATGTTGCACCGTGAATACCATCTTTTCCCACTCTACCTCCAGCCATTAGTATAATATCTCCTGGATTAGCTTTCTTCTTATGTGATAATTTTCCTTTTATTTTTTTTGGAATGATCCCAACTGTTCCACAAAACACAAGAGGCTTTCCCGCAAACCGATCATCAAAATACACATTACCTTGAGGGGTAGGGATACCTGAACAATTTCCTCCAACTCTAACACCACTGATAATACCTTTAGCAATAAAATTTGCTGGAAGCATTGGATCCTTATTATTTTTTTGACGATACAATTGATAATTTTTATTTGGGTCTGCTAAATAATATGCATACGTATTAGCTATAGGTTTTGCTCCCTTTCCAAATCCAAGACAATCCCTATTAACACCAACAATTCCTGTGATTGCACCGCCAAATGGATCTAAAGCTGAAGGGGTATTATGTGTTTCAACTTTATGACAAATAATCCAATCTTTATTAAATTCTATTCCGCCGGCATTATCCGTAAAAAGAGAAACACAAAAATTATCTTTTCTTAATTGAATAATTTTTTCAGTTGCGCCTTTAATGTATTTTTTAAATATACCTTCGTGAATATCATCAATCTTAGCTGAAAATATTTTGTGTTTACAGTGCTCAGACCACGTCTGTGCTAATGTTTCAATTTCTACATCTGTTGGTTTACGTTTTATAGTAGAAAAATAATTTCTTATAGCTTTTAAAGATTCTAGATCTAAGCCAAGTGTTCCCCTTCTAGATTTATCATTTTCTTCAATACCAAGTTTACCAATAAGACTGAGTTGATGATCAGAAATATCTAAATTAATTTCTTTTTTACTATATTTTTTTTTCGGTAATTTTACCTTTTCTATTTTAAATTGATTTTTTTTAAAATTATTTAAATATTTTTTAAATGGATAAATCTTAATTGTTTGAATTAAGGGATTTGCTTCATTTTTTGATATTTTGGTAATATCTTCTTTTCTTCCTTTTATTAAAATAATTTTTGTTGAACCAAGTTCAAAGCTTTTAAAACTACTTTTAAGATTATCTTTGATTATTTCTTTTACAGTTGTAGCAATATTATCAGTTACACCTGGTAAAAATTTTATTTCTACAACCCAGTTAAAATTACTATAACTAGATAGTACATTATTTACATTTTTTTTTGTTAATATTGTTTGAGAAACGTCATTAGAAATAAGTTTACTTATTTTAGTAAACTTTTGATCATCAAGATTTGTCGAAAAGAAATATCCATCTATAATTTTGATGGATTTATTATTATATTCTTTTCGTAGTGAATTTTCTTTCCCTGTCTTCTCAATGGAGAGAATTTGAATTGTATTTGTCATTATGAGTACGAATCAACTTAATTTAATATATTAATAGTTTACTCGTTAACGATTCGTTTATTACTAATTAAATATGACAACATATAAAGAAGCAGGGGTTGATATAGAAAATACAGATGCCCTTGTCGAAGATATTTCTGAACTAAGCAAATCAACAAACAGAGACGGAAATTTTGATAAAATTGGCGGATTTGGTGGCATTTTTGATCTTAAAAAATGTGGATATGAAGATCCTTTGTTGGTATCTGGAACAGATGGCATAGGGACAAAAATATTATTAGGGATTGAAACTGACATTTTAGATGGTTTAGGTCATGATCTTGTTGGCATGTGTCTTAATGATATTCTTTGTCATGGTGCAGAGCCGTTATTTTTTTTAGATTACTACGCTTCCTCCAAGATTGACAAAAATTCTTTTTTAAAAATTATGAAAAGCATCACTGAAGCTTGCAAAATAAATAATTGTTCTCTTATTGGCGGTGAAACAGCTGAGATGCCTGGGCTTTATAAAAAAGATGATTTTGATTTTGCTGGATTTTGTGTTGGTGTAGTGGAAAGAGAAAAAATTATACCTAAAAAGGATGTCATGAAAGAAGATGATCTTCTATATGGGATTAGATCTTCGGGTTTTCATTCAAATGGATATTCTCTCATTCGAAAAGTTTTAAAAGATAAAAATATAGATCTATATAAAAAAACAGAATTTAAATCATCTTATAAAACAAATGCAGCAGCCTTAATGGCTCCAACGAAATTGTATTTTCCTTATTTAAAAAAAATTTTAACAACAAATCTTATCAATGGTGTTTCGCATATAACAGGTGGAGGTATTATTGGTAATGCACCAAGAATGCTATCTGAAAATTTATCAGCAAGGATTAATAAAAAATTTATTTGTGATGAAGAAATTTTCCAATGGTTTCAAAGTTTAGCTAACATTTCAGATGAAGAAATGTTGAAGACCTTTAATTGTGGATTAGGTTTGATAATTACTATTTCAAAAAATAATTACAAAGAATTTGAGCAATTAATAAAAGATGAAAATTTAGATATTTTTGAAATTGGGAAAATAGAAGTTAACAAATCATCAAGGTGCACAATTAGTTGAAAAAATTACAAGTTGCTATTTTCATATCGGGAAGAGGTTCCAATTTAGAATCACTAATACAATCATCATTTAAAAAACAAAGTTTAGTAGAGGTTCAATTAGTCGTCTCTAATAACTCCAAAGCAAAAGGTTTAACTATTGCCAAAAAAAATAAAATTCCATTTATATATTTTATTCCAAGAAAAAAATTCGAAAACAAAGTCATGAAGTATCTAAAAAATATAGATATCATTTGTTTGGCTGGTTTTATGCAAGTTTTAGACTCAAAATTTGTAAGGCAGTGGCGTTCGCGATTAATCAATATTCATCCATCTTATCTTCCAGCTTTCAAAGGCTTAAATGCTCAGGATCAGGCCATAAAGGCTAAAGTAAGCTATTCTGGTTGTAGTGTTCATTACGTAAGTGCTAAAATTGACTCTGGAAAGATTATATTGCAAAAAAAAATAAAGATTTTGAAGAAAGATAATACCGAATCACTCTCAAAGAAAATATTGATAGAAGAGCATAAGGTTTATCCAAGAGCATTACAGATGGTTGCAAAAACACTTTTAACAAGACAACAGTAAGATGAAAAATCGACAAAATTTCCTAAAAAAATTCGAGGTAAGGCAATCTCATGTTCCCAGATTTAACGAGGAGTGTGGAGTTTTTGGAATAAGTGGAACTAAAGATGCTGCAGCCTTAACTGCTCTTGGTTTACATGCCTTACAGCATCGTGGTCAAGAAGGTTGTGGTATTGTAAGTTATGATGGCAACTCTTATCATTCAGAAAGAAAATTTGGATTGGTTGGAGATAATTTTACAAAAAAACAATCACTAGAAAAATTAAAAGGAAAAATTGCAATCGGGCACAATCGTTATTCGACAACAGGTGGTGAGACTATAAGAAACATACAACCTTTTTATGCGGACCTTCATGGAGGAGCGATTAGTATTGCTCACAATGGTAATTTAACAAACGCACTTTTGCTTCGTGAGCAAATGGTACGTGAAGGGGCAATATTTCAAACAACATCAGATACTGAAACTATTGTCCAACTTGTTGCTCGTTCAAAAAAGAAAGATATTCTAAATAAAATCATTGATGCTTTAATGCAAATTCAAGGTGGTTACGCTTTATCAATTGTTGCTAATGGTACACTGATTGGCGCAAGAGATCCTTTAGGTATTCGCCCACTTGTTTTAGGTAAATTTAAAAACGCATTTATCCTTGCTTCTGAAACTTGCGCTTTAGATATTATAGGTGCAAAATTTATTCGCGAAATTGAAAATGGTGAAGTTGTAATAATTAAAGATAATAAAGTTGAGAGTAGAAGACCATTCCCAAAAAAACAAATTAAACCATGTGTTTTTGAATATATTTATTTTTCGCGACCAGATAGTATTTTAAAAAACAAAACTGCCTATGAATACAGAAAAAATCTAGGAACGTACTTAGCAAAAGAAACTGATATTAAACCTGATGTAGTTGTACCAGTTCCAGACTCTGGTGTTCCTGCTGCACTTGGCTTTAGTCAAGAATCTGGTATTCCTTTTGAGTTAGGATTAATACGAAATCATTATGTGGGTAGGACGTTTA
>CACLAN010000022.1 GCA_902604905.1 uncultured Alphaproteobacteria bacterium | reverse complement strand
TCCGTAATTTTTGACTTCGGTCAAAATTATTTAACTTAAGAGTTTGATTATGGCTCAGAACGAACGCTGGCGGCATGCCTCATACATGCAAGTCGAACGAGGTCTTCGGGCCTAGTGGCGCACGGGTGAGTAACATGTGGGAATCTACCTGAAGGTTCGGAATAACTGCGGGAAACTGTAGCTAATACCGGATGTGTCTGTAAAGAGAAAGATTTATCGCCTTCAGATGAGCCCGCACTAGATTAGCTAGTTGGTGAGGTAAATGCTCCACCAAGGCTACGATCTATAGCTGATTTGAGAGGATGATCAGCCACACTGGGACTGAGACACGGCCCAGACTCCTACGGGAGGCAGCAGTAGGGAATATTGGACAATGGGGGAAACCCTGATCCAGCAATGCCGCGTGAGTGAAGAAGGCCTTAGGGTTGTAAAACTCTTTCATCAATGATGATAATGACATTAGTTGAAGAAGAAGCTCCGGCTAACTTCGTGCCAGCAGCCGCGGTAATACGAAGGGGGCTAGCGTTGTTCGGAATCACTGGGCGTAAAGCGTATGTAGGCGGATCAAAAAGTTAGATGTGAAATCCCTGGGCTCAACCCAGGAACTGCATTTAAAACTAGTGATCTAGAATTTGGTAAAGGTTAGTAGAATTTCCAGTGTAGAGGTGAAATTCGTAGATATTGGAAAGAATACCAGAAGCGAAGGCGACTAACTAGGCCATTTTTGACGCTGAGATACGAAAGCGTGGGTAGCAAACAGGATTAGATACCCTGGTAGTCCACGCAGTAAACGATGAGTGCTAGTCGCTGGGACATTAGTTTCAGTGTCGAAGCTAACGCATTAAGCACTCCGCCTGGGAAGTACGGTCGCAAGATTAAAACTCAAATAAATTGACGGGGGCCCGCACAAGCGGTGGAGCATGTGGTTTAATTCGAAGCAACGCGAAGAACCTTACCAGACCTTGACATGGTGTGTTTGAATTACAGAATCGTAATTCTTCAGTTCGGCTGGCACACACACAGGTGCTGCATGGCTGTCGTCAGCTCGTGTCGTGAGATGTTGGGTTAAGTCCCGCAACGAGCGCAACCCTCATTTTTAGTTGCCATCAGGTTATGCTGGGCACTCTAGAAAAACTGCCGGTGATAAGCTGGAGGAAGGCGGGGATGACGTCAAGTCCTCATGGCCCTTACGGTCTGGGCTACACACGTGCTACAATGGTGGTGACAGAGGGCAGCAATATCGCAAGATAAAGCTAATCCCTAAAAACCATCTCAGTTCGGATTGGACTCTGCAACTCGAGTCCATGAAGTTGGAATCGCTAGTAATCGTAGATCAGCGTGCTACGGTGAATACGTTCTCGGGCCTTGTACACACCGCCCGTCACGCCATGGGAGTTGGTTTTACCTTAAGCCGGTGCGCTAACCGCAAGGAAGCAGCCGTCCACGGTAGGGTCAGCGACTGGGGCGAAGTCGTAACAAGGTAACCGTAGGGGAACCTGCGGTTGGATCACCTCCTTTCTAAGGATATTGATAATTAGTTCGCTAGTTATCCGGGTTGTTGTCTATTTATCTCTTTAATTTATTAGCTAGTACTGGGTGCTTATTTAATTATATTGGGCTGGTAGCTCAGTTGGTTAGAGCGCGCGCTTGATAAGCGTGAGGTCGGAAGTTCAAGTCTTCCTCGGCCCACCAATTACAGGGGGATTAGCTCAGCTGGGAGAGCGCCTGATTTGCATTCAGGAGGTCAGCGGTTCGATCCCGCTATCCTCCACCACTTTCTAATATTAATCTTATTTTTTCTTTAAATTGTTAATATGAAATTTAATAACTGATCAAAATAAATTTTTATTTGATTATAATACGTACAAAATTTTTCTCTGTACGTAATTGCAATCAAGCGCAAAAGGGCATTTAGTGGATGCCTTGGCATCAAGAGTCGATGAAGGACGTGGCAGGCTGCGAAAAGTTAAGGGGAGTTGTCAACAAACTTTGATCCTTAAATATCCGAATGGGGAAACCCAACTCTTTAGAGTTACTTATTAGTGAATACATAGCTAATAAGAGTTAACCTAGTGAATTGAAATATCTTAGTAGCTAGAGGAAAAGAAATATATTCTGTTAGTAGTGACGAGCGAACGCGGATCAGGCCAACAATATAATTATAATAACTAGAACTATCTGGAAAGTTAGACCATAGTGGGTGATAGTCCCGTATAGGTAAAAAGTAATTTTATTTTCGAGTAGGGCGGAACACGTGAAATTTTGTCTGAATATGGGAAGACCACTTCCCAAGCCTAAATACTCCTTGATGACCGATAGTGAACAAGTACCGTGAGGGAAAGGTGAAAAGCACCCCGATAGGGGGAATGAAATAGTATCTGAAACCGAATGCCTACAAGCAGTCAGAGCTTCCTTGAGGAGTGATGGCATACCTTTTGTATAATGGGTCAGCGACTTAGTCTGTGCAGCAAGCTTAAGCCAATAGGTGTAGGCGGAGGGAAACCAAGTCTTAATAGGGCGTTAGTTGTACGGATTAGACTCGAAGCGGGATGAGCTTAATATGAGCAGGTTGAAGATGCAGTAACATGCATCGGAGGACCGAACCAGGAAACGTTGAAATGTTTTTGGATGACTTGTGTTAAGGGGTGAAAGGCCAACCAAATTCCGCTATAGCTAGTTCTCCGCGAAAACTATTTAGGTAGTGCGTTGTGTGAATGATTTCGGGGGTAAAGCACTGGATGGGCTAGGGGGAAGCGATTCCTACCAAACCTAACCAAACTCTGAATACCGAAACTCTATGCACAGCAGACAGACTATAGGTGCTAAGGTCTATAGTCGAGAGGGAAACAGCCCAGATCACCAGTTAAGGCCCCCAAATAATGGCTAAGTGGGAAAGTATGTAGAAAGACCAAGACAGGCAGGAGGTTGGCTTAGAAGCAGCCATCCTTTAAAGATAGCGTAACAGCTCACTGTTCTAATTAAGTTTTTCCGCGACGAAGATGTAACGGGGCTAAAGCCATTTGCCGAAACTGTGACTTTGTAATTATTGCGATAATTACAAGGGGTAGCGGAGCGTTCTGTAAGCCGTCGAAGATGTTTTGTAAGAAATGTTGGAGGTATCAGAAGTGCGAATGCTGACATGAGTAGCGATAAAGAGTGTGAGAGACACTCTCGCCGAAATCCTAAGGTTTCCTGCGTAAAGTTAATCTGCGCAGGGTTAGTCGACCCCTAAGGCGAGGCAGAAATGCGTAGTCGATGGGAAACAGGTTAATATTCCTGTACCTTCTGAGAGTTGACGGATCTCGTAAATAGTATTTTCTTATTGGATTGAAAATGCTGTGAAGAGGTTCCTGGAAATAGCCTCAGAATATAGATCGTACCTAAACCGACACAGGTAGGAAGGTAGAGTATACCAAGGCGCTTGAGAGAATGATGTTGAAGGAACTCGGCAAAATGCTCTTGTAACTTCGGAATAAGAGAGACCATTTTTTAGGCAACTAATTAATGGTGGCACAGAATAGGGAGAAGCGACTGTTTATCAAAAACACAGGTCTCTGCTAAGTCGTAAGACGATGTATAGGGACTGACGCCTGCCCGGTGCCGGAAGGTTAAATGGTGGAGTGCAAGCTCTAAAATGAAGCCCCGGTGAACGGCGGCCGTAACTATAACGGTCCTAAGGTAGCGAAATTCCTTGTCAGGTAAGTTCTGACCCGCATGAATGGCGTA
The DNA here is from genome assembly GCA_902604905.1 of uncultured Alphaproteobacteria bacterium. GTDB lineage: Bacteria > Pseudomonadota > Alphaproteobacteria > HIMB59 > CACPNW01. The sequence continues at coordinate 6,633 of CACLAN010000022.1, read as the reverse complement.
ACGATTTCTCCGCTGTCTCCAACATCAACTCAGCGAAATTGAATTCTCCGTGAAGATGCGGAGTACGTGTAGTTAGACGGAAAGACCCCGTGCACCTTTACTATAGCTTTACAGTGGTATTAGAAAATTAATGTGTAGGCTAGGTGGTAGACTTTGAATCTAAGGCGTCAGCTTTAGTGGAGTCAAAAGATGAAACACCACCCTTTAATTTTTTGATATCTAACCATCATCCATTATCTGGATGTGGGACCCTGTATGGTGGGTAGTTTGACTGGGGCGGTCGCCTCCTAAAGAGTAACGGAGGCGCGCGATGGTAGGCTCAGGCTGGTCGGAAATCAGCTTTAGAGTGCAATGGCAAAAGCCTGCCTGACTGCGAGACGTACATGTCGAGCAGAGTCGAAAGACGGTCATAGTGATCCGGTGGTTCCGAGTGGAAGGGCCATCGCTCAACGGATAAAAGGTACGCCGGGGATAACAGGCTGATACCCCCCAAGAGTCCATATCGACGGGGGTGTTTGGCACCTCGATGTCGGCTCATCACATCCTGGGGCTGGAGAAGGTCCCAAGGGTTTGGCTGTTCGCCAATTAAAGTGGTACGTGAGCTGGGTTCAGAACGTCGTGAGACAGTTCGGTCCCTATCTGCTATACGAGTTGGAAATTTGACAGGATTTGCCCCTAGTACGAGAGGACCGGGGTGAACGTATCTCTGGTGTACCAGTTGTTCCGCCAGGAGCATCGCTGGGTAGCTATGTACGGACAGGATAACCGCTGAAAGCATCTAAGCGGGAAACCCACCTGAATACTAGATTTCCCCATTAGAGTCGTGGAAGACCACCACGTTGATAGGTTGGGTGTGGAAGTGCAGTAATGTATGAAGCTTACCAATACTAATAACTCAATTGGCTTGATTACAATATCGTACAGAGAAAAGTTTTGTAACTAATGATTTCCTGGTGACAATAGCAACAGATAAACACCCGATCCCATCCCGAACTCGACCGTGAAAGCTGTTTGCGCCAATGGTACTTTGTCTTAAGGCATGGAAGAGTAGGTCGTTGCCAGGATTATATCCATCGATTCATATAAAATCGATATTAACTAAAATGTTTTCTATTGTAATACCAATATTTAATGAAGGAAAAAATATTACCTTATTAATAAAAGAAATAATTTATCATTTAAAAAATTACAATGATTATGAGATTATTATAGTTAATGACTCAAGCACTGATAATACTATAAGTTTACTTAGAGAATTAAAGGAAAAAAATATTATAATAATTAATAATGAGATAAATAAAGGTCAGAGTTATTCTATTCATAAAGGTATTGCTAAAGCTAAAAATAATATCATAATAACAATTGATGGTGATGGTCAAAATGATCCAAAGGACATCCCCAAACTATTAGATAAATATAATTCTAATGAACATATAAAATTAGTCGGTGGAATCCGTACAAAAAGAAAAGATAATTTATTGAAAATTATTTCCTCTAAAGTAGCAAATTTTATTAGATCTAAAATACTTAATGATGATTGTGATGATACCGGATGCTCTCTAAAAGCATTTGATAAAAATATATTCCTAGATTTTCCCTACTTTAATGGAATTCATCGTTTTTTACCTGCTTTATTTAAAGGATATGGATTTAAAACTTATTTTGTTAATGTAAATCATAGAAATAGAATGTATGGAAAATCTAAATATGGAACTTTAGATAGACTATTTAAGGGAATTTTTGACATTTTTAAGGTAAAACAAATTCTAAAAAATAAAAGAAGTCTCTAATGAACAATTTATTAGATTTAATTGGATTAAGTAATTTAACTTTTAAAGAAATTTTGTGGGTGACTTTTGGAACTTTTGGTCAAGTAGTTTTTTTTAGTAGGTGGATAATACAATGGCTATCCTCAGAAAAATCTAAAACAAGCTTGATACCAGTTGCTTTTTGGTGGTGTAGTCTAATTGGAGGAATTATTACTTTAGTTTATGCACATCACATTGGAAGCTTTCCTTTTATGCTAGCACAAGCCATAGGAATAATTGTATATTCTAGAAATTTAATTTTGATAAGTAGGAAATCTTATGGAAAAAATACATAATTATATAGATGGAGTTAAAACCTCTATTTCTAAAAAAGAGCTAGATGTTGAAGATCCATCCACTGGTGAAGTCATATCAAAAGTTGTTCTTTCTTCACTAGATGATTTTAATAATGCAATTAATTCTTCTAAAAAAATTCAAGAAGAATGGTCCAACACTACGCCATTGAAAAGATCAAGGATATTATCAAATTACAAAGTATTAATTGAAAAAAATATTGAAGAATTAGCTAAAATTATTTCAAAAGAACATGGCAAAACATTTGCAGATGCCAAAGGATCAGTAACAAGAGGATTGGAGGTTGTTGAGTTTGCTTGTGGTATACCTCACTTACTTAAGGGTGAATTTTCGCAAAATGTTGGAACAAATATAGACTCATGGTCAATCAGACAACCTTTAGGAATATGCAGCGGAATTACGCCTTTTAATTTTCCTGCAATGGTTCCAATGTGGATGTATCCAATTGCAATTGCTTGTGGAAATACATTTATACTTAAACCCTCAGAAAAGGATCCATCATGTTCAATTAAATTAGCAGAATTATTTACTGAGGCAGGATTACCTAATGGAGTGTTTAATGTTCTAAATGGGGATAAAGAAGTAGTTGATTTAATTCTTGATTCAAATGATATATCATCTGTTAGTTTTGTAGGATCAACATCCGTTGCAAAATATATATATGAAAAATCAGCTAAAAATGGCAAAAGAGTTCAGGCGTTGGGTGGAGCAAAAAACCATTTAATTGTTATGCCAGATGCTAATTTAAATCAAGCAGTTGATGGCATTATAGGTGCTGGTTATGGTTCAGCGGGAGAGAGATGCATGGCTGTTTCAGTGGCAGTTGCTGTTGGAAACATTGCAGACGATCTTGTAAATAAAATTCAATTAGAGGCTCAAAAACTTAAAGTGGCGCCATGGCGTGACTTTGACTCAGACATGGGTCCAGTCATATCAAAAGATCACAAAGAAAGAATTGAAAATTATATTTCAATTGGTTTGAATGAAGGCGCTAAGCTAGTTGAGGATGGTCGAAACTATAAAATACAAGGGTATGAGAATGGTTATTTTATTGGCCCTACTTTATTTGATCATGTAACCAAAGATATGACTATATATAAAGAAGAAATATTCGGACCTGTTTTAAGTGTAGTAAGAGTTGATAATTATGATCAAGCATTAAGTTTAGCAAATGATCATCAATATGGCAATGGTGCAAGTATCTACACGTCTGACGGTGAAGTTTCCAGACATTTTACTACAAACTCAAATATTGGTATGGTAGGTGTCAACGTTCCAATTCCAGTACCCATGGCTTTCCACAGCTTTGGAGGATGGAAACAGTCTTTATTTGGAGATTGTTCTGTTCATGGCATGGAAGGAATTCGTTTTTATACAAAATTAAAGACTGTTACCAGTAGATGGCCAAAAAGTATAAAAGATGGACCAGAGTTCAAAATGCCAACCAATTAATTGAATTGAAGAGACGTAGTAAAAATAATATTTTAGTAACTGGATGCGCAGGGTTTATCGGTTTTCATCTTTGTAGAGAATTGTTATCTGATAAAACAAAAGTTGTTATTGGTATAGATAACTTAAATAACTATTATGATGTTAACTTAAAAAAAAACAGACTAAATCTACTAAAAGTTTATGAAAATTTTATCTTTAAAAAAATAGATATTACTAATAAGATTTTAATTAAAAAACTTTTTAAAAATCATTCATTTAAAATAGTAGTTCACTTTGCTGCTCAAGCAGGAGTCAGATATTCTATTAAAAATCCAGAAACTTACTTTGATAATAATGTAAAAGGTTTTTATAATATATTAAATAGTTCAGCTGTTAATAATGTCTCTCATTTTATTTATGCCTCATCAAGTTCTGTTTATGGAGATAATTCACATTTACCATTTAAAGAAAATATTCAAACTGATAGCCCTCTCTCTTTTTATGCTGCAACAAAAAAAAGTAATGAGGTAATGGCTTATTCTTATAGTAATATATATAAAATGAAAACTACGGGTTTAAGATTTTTTACAATGTATGGTCCATATGGAAGACCAGATATGGCACCCTATATTTTTTTAGATTCAATAACAAAAAATAAAGAAATAAAATTATTCAACAAAGGAAATAATAAAAGAGATTTCACATTTATAGTTGATGGAGTAAATTTTGTAACAAAAATAATGTATAATAAAAATAAAAGAAAATTATATGAAATTTTTAATGTGTGTGCTTCTCAATCAATATCTACAAAAGAGTTTCTTAAATATATTAAGTTACTTATTGGCAAAAAACCCAAAGTTAAAAAAACCTCTTCTTTTTTGGGTGACTCTAACCATACTTATGGTGACAATTCAAAAATAATCAAATTTTCTAATTATTCAAAATTACATAACATACAAAAGGGACTGGAAAAATTTATTAATTGGTATATTCAATATAATAATAAACCATGAATACTAAAGATAAATATGAGCTTACTGAGGTAAATATCATAATTTTTTTATTAACTAGGTTTAAGTCAATAGTATTTTTAGCTATATTTATTTTTATAATTATATTTGGATGTTTTTTTTTTATAAAACAACATGAGCCCCCTGAATACAGTCTAAATTTATATATCAACTCTGAGTCAGAAACTTTAACTAAAATAAAAGAAGAATTAAGTAAGATTTCTTTCTTTTATAATTTATTTGAAAGCTATGAATTTGAAAGTTTTAATTCTGAAAACCAATCAAATATAAGATTAGAGCGCTTAGATTCTAAAGCATTTTCATTAAGCACTTCAACTGTTTTTAAGTCTTTATCAAGTGAATACTTTGAAAATATTTCTGATTATGAAAAATTTGAAATTATAACTGAAGAACAATTTAGTTTTAAATTTATTAAATTAATTTATTCAGATTTTTTTATGTTTAGCTTACATGATTTGTTTACATTTAAAAAAAATGATTCAATCAAAAAGGTAACTCCAATATTTGAAGTAACTATTAATAACATGAATAACGCAATAATGAATTTTTATTTAAAAGAATGGGATTTTCTAATAACTAAGGTGGGAAATTTTATCAATCAAGTTGAGGTTGCGGGATTAGATATTAGTATTTATAAAGGTCTCAACTTTACTGCTTTAAAAAGTGTTTTTGCAGAATTTAAAAATTCTAGACAGCAGTTAGAAGAGTACCCTAATGATTTTTTTAATTACAATTTAAATCGTATAGATGTTTCAAAGACTGATATAAGATTAATAGGGACAATATTTATAAGTTCTATATTATCTTTGATATTTTCTCTGAGTATTATAGTTATTATTGAGTTTATTAAAAATACGAAAACATCATTAAATGAAAAATAATGAAGCACGTATTTTCTTTTTAAGTTACTTATTAATTCCTTGGGTTTTTTTAACTGGTCCATTTATACCAGATTTGATTATATCAGTTTTTTCATTATTTTTTTTAATTAAAATTTTTTATAATAAATCTTTTCATTACTTTAATTCAAGGTACTTAATAATTTATTTAATGTGGTGTTTATATTTATTGTTAATTTCATTAATTTCTGAAAATGTCCTTCTATCACTTGAAAGTAGTCTATTTTATATAAGATTTATATTTTATTCTCTTGGTGTTTATTTAGCACTTAGACAATTGCAAAATTATAAAATATATCTTCTTTTTTCACTGATTATGTTAATTTCATTGATAAATATTGATGGTTATTTTCAATATTTTTCTGGTAATAATCTTATTGGTTTCTCATATGATGGATACAGATTATCTAGTTTTTTTAATGAGGAATTAATACTAGGTAACTTTCTCTCAAAGTTATTAATTTTTTTTCTTTCTATTACATTATTATTTTATAACAAAAATAAGTTTCAAAACTTTTTTATATTCTGTTTGGTTATTTTATCATTTGGATTAATTATTTTATCTGGGGAAAGAACTTCTATTATATTATTTTTAGTAACAATTATTATTTTATTAATTTTATTAAATATAAATAATGTTTATAAGTTAATATTTACAATTTCTATCCTTCTTTTATTTGCAGGAACCATAAATTTTAGTCCCTCAATTAATAATCGATTACTTCAGTTGACTAAAACAGAAATTTTTAATGAAACTGATTCTAAAATACCCATTACTTATTTACCAATATACAAAACTTCCATAAATATATTTATTGATAATTATATTCTTGGTGTTGGTCCGAAAAATTTTAGAGAAATTTGTAAAAAAGAAAAATATAATGAATCTTTTCAAACCAAAACCTCTACAAAGTATATAATTCCTGGATGCTCAACTCATCCTCATAATTCTTACCTTCAACTTTTGACTGAAACAGGAATTTTAGGGACATTGCCAGTCTTTATTACCTTTATATTAATTTTATTTCAATTAACTAAACATTTATTTAACAAAATTATTTATAAAAGAAAAATCTTAAACAATTCTAAAATTACTCTTTTAACTTATTATTTTGTGATTTTGTTTCCATTTATTCCCACTAATTCGTT
>CACLAN010000021.1 GCA_902604905.1 uncultured Alphaproteobacteria bacterium | reverse complement strand
ATTATCTAATGGTTGGAAATTACATGGAGAGCCAAAAATGATATTTGATCATAAAAGAAAAGTTATGAGGTGTGGTCAAGCAGTTGTAAAACAGTCATCAAAAAAATATAAAAAAGGGATGGATCTAGCTAAAATTTAAATATGTATGGCTCTACCATCAACACTTAGAGCTGCTTCTTTTACTGCTTCACTAGTTGTCGGATGAGCGTGACATACTCTTGCAATATCTTCTGCACTTCCACCAAATTCGATTGTAGTAACAATTTCTGCAATCAGTTGTCCAGCATCATGACCGATTATATGAGCACCTAAAATTTCATCTGTTTTTTTATCAACCAAAATTTTAACAAATCCCTCTGATGCAGAAGTGGTTAAAGCACGACCATTTGCCATAAAAGGAAATTTTCCAACCTTGAAGTCTTTCTTTTCCTGCTTGAGTTGTTCTTCTGTTTTACCTACAGATGCAATTTCTGGATTAGTATAAACAATCGCTGGTATAGCTTCATAGTTTATATGAGGTTTTTGACCGTTTATAAATTCAACACATGCTACTCCTTCTTCTTCAGCTTTGTGTGCTAGCATTGGACCTGGTACTACATCACCAATGGCATAGATTCCTTCTACAGAAGTTTTAAAGTTATCTTTAATTTCAATAGATTTTTTATCCGTTAATTTAATTCCAATTTTTTCGAGACCCAGTCCCTCAGTGTTTGGTTTTCTTCCTACTGACATTAAAACTATTTCGTAGTTTTCTTTTATTTTCTTTTTATCTGATGTTTCCATTTCAACATCCACACCAGACTTACAAGATGTTGCAGAACTCACTTTATGCGATAATTTAAATTCTAACCCCTGTTTAGTTAACATTTTCATAAACTCTTTTGCAATTTCACCATCCATAGTTGGAACAATTCTGTCGAGAGCTTCAACAACTGTTACCTTTGAACCTAATCTACTCCATACTGACCCCATCTCTAATCCAATATATCCACCACCAATAACTAGGAGTGATTTTGGTATTTTAGATAGAGAAAGAGCACCTGTTGAAGATACTATTTGTTTTTCATCGACAGGAATATTTGGTATCTCAATCGAAGATGATCCTGTTGCGATAATAAAATTTTTAGCACTAGCAGTAATTTCATTTTTTCCATTTGTAATAGAAATAGTATTTTTATCTACAAATGAAGCCATGCCAGAAATATGTGTAATTTTATTTTTCTTAAATAAAAAACCAATCCCTGTTGTAAGTTTTTTTACAATCTTAGTTTTGCGATCCATCAAAACATTTAGGTCTAAATCTATCTTTGATGTTTTTATACCATGCTCCGCAGCGTGATTTGAAATTTCAACATATTTTTCAGATGAATTTAATAATGCCTTAGAAGGTATGCATCCAATGTTCAAACAAGTTCCACCAAGTGATGGCTCTTTTTCTATACAAGCAACCTTCATTCCAAGTTGAGCTGCTCTGATTGCAGCTACATATCCACCAGGTCCTGCGCCAATTACTATTAAATCAAAATCTTCCATTCTATATTCCTAATACTAATTCGGATGGATCTTCTAGAAGTTCTTTTACCTTCACTAAAAATCCAACACTTTCTTTTCCATCAATAATTCTATGATCATAACTTAATGCAACATACATCATTGGTCTAATTACTATTTCATCATTTACAACTACTGCCCTTTTTTGGATATTATGCATCCCTAAAATACCAGATTGAGGCCTATTGATAATAGGTGTGCTGAGCATTGATCCATAAACGCCACCATTTGAAATTGTAAAAGTGCCACCAGTCAAATCCTCCATGGTCAACGTTCCATCTTTGGCTTTTGTACTAAGATCGATAATTTTAGTTTCTATTTCTCCAAAACTCAATTGATCGGCATCTTTAAGTATTGGTACGACTAATCCTTTTTCAGTTCCAACAGCTATACCTATATCAAAATGGTTTTTATAAATTATATTTTCATCTTTAATTTCAGCATTTACAGCCGAATATTCTTGCAAACTTTTTACTACAGCTTTTACAAAAAATGACATGAAACCTAATTTGACCTCATAACGACTTTGAAATTCTTGATTTTTTGATTTTCTAATTTCCATAACTTTGGACATATCAATTTCATTGAAAGTTGTAAGTATAGCTGCTGTATTTTGAGCCTCCTTTAAGCGTTTAGATATTGTCTGTCTAATTTTAGACATTTTAATTACTTCTTCTCTTTCACCTTTGTTAGTGCTTGTTTTATTTGGAGAAGAAAGATGAGAAACTACATCTTCTTTATTAATTCTGCCATCAGAACGTGCTGAGGTGACATCTTCTAGTTTAATATTATTTTCCTCAGCAATTTTTCTTGCAGATGGAGAAGATTTAGCAGGTGAAGATTTTGTTTCAACCTTAACTTCTTTTGCTTCTTCTTTTATTTCTTCTTCTTTGGTTTCAGTTTTTTTTGGAGTTGGTTTTTTACCTTTAGATTCATCTAAGATTCCTAAAATACCACCAATTTCAACATCAGTTCCTTCAGAAACTTTTATTTCTTTTAGAGATCCTGCATGAGGTGCTGGGACTTCAACTGTAATTTTGTCAGTTTCAATTTCAACTAAAGGTTCATCTGCTTCAAAATTATCGCCTATATTCTTAAGCCATTTTGAAACGGTTGCTTCTGTAATTGACTCGCCAAGTGTTGGAACTATTAATTCAGTACTCATTAATTAAATGCTTAATAACATTTACGTCAATTTATTCAATTGGCAGATTGGTCTTTAATTTTGTTGAAATACCTGCCCAAGATTTGATAATTTTGCTAATTGAATCTTCAGTTGCCATTTTTAGAATAGTTTCTTGGTTGCTTAAGTGTCTTTCTAAAGAACCAGCAGCAGGAGACGCAGCTGGACTTCTGCCAACATAGTATATCTTTTCTTGTTTAACTTTAGCTTCCTGCATAACACTTTCCAATCTACCTTTCACAAAACCCCAGGCACCCATATTTTTTGGCTCTTCTTGTGCCCAAATAATTTCAGCATCGGTATAATTTTTTAATTCATCTCTAAAGTTTTCATAAGGAAATGGATAAATCTGCTCCAATCTTATTATGGAGAGATTTTTAATTTTATTTTTTGCTATGTGATCTGCAAGTTCAAAATATATTTTACCAGAACAAATTATTAATCTTTTATTTTTCCTCTTTTCTTTAACAGATAATTTATCAGTTAGAATTCTATGGAAAGTTGATCCATTTATATAATCTTCAATATTAGAAACGTTAGATTTATGTCTAAGTGTAGATTTTGGTGTAAATATAATTAGAGGTTTCCTAAAGTTTCTATGTAGTTGCCTTCTTAAAACATGAAAATAATTAGCAGGACTTGTGCAATTAACAATTTGCATATTATCTTCCGCACACATCTGTAAAAATCTTTCTAATCTTCCACTTGTATGCTCAGGACCTTGGCCCTCATGTCCGTGGGGAAGTAACATCGTTAAACCAGACATTCTCAACCATTTTCTTTCTCCAGAACTAATGAATTGATCAATCATAATTTGTGCACCATTTGCAAAATCGCCAAACTGTGCTTCCCACATAACAAGTGTCTTAGGATCAACTTGTGAATATCCATATTCAAAACCAAGAACACCAAACTCAGATAAAAAACTATCTATAATTTCAAAGTAACCTTGCTTGTTTTGAAAATGTCTTAATGGAACAAAACGATTTTCGTTTTCTTGATCATATAGTACACCATGTCTATGACTAAATGTTCCTCTTCCAACATCTTGTCCAGATATTCGAACACCGTATCCCTCATCTAAAAGTGTTGCTAAAGCTAAACTTTCAGAGGTTGCCCAATCAATACCTTTTCCGTTGATGACACTTGCTAATCTGTCTCCATAAATTTTTTTTATTCTTCTATGAGCATTGAAATCTGCTGGTATTTCATGAATTTTTTTTGCTACATTAATTAATGTTTTTTCTTTTACGGAAGTTTTTCCCTTTCTCGCATCAAATGTTGCAGTAGATAAACCTGTCCAAGTTCCCTCTAACCAATCTACTTTATTTGGCTTATAATTTTTAGTTGATTCAAATTCTTTATCCAAAAAATTTTTAAAAGAATCTACAACGTCTTTGGATTCTTCTTCTGAAAGAGTATTATTCTCAATTAATTTTTTTTCATATTTTTTTCTTGTTGTGATTTGTTTCTTGATAGCCTTATACATAAGTGGCTGAGTGAAAGAAGGTTCATCAGCTTCGTTATGTCCTGATCTCCTATAACAAAACATATCTACAACAACATCGACTTTAAATTTATTTCTAAATTCTGTTGCAAGTCTACAAACATGAACTACTGCTTCTGGGTCATCACCATTAACATGAAATATTGGTGCCTGAACCATTTTTGCAATTTCAGTACAATAAGGGGCTGATCGTCCATACTGTGGCATTGTAGTAAAACCTATCTGATTGTTAATTACAAAGTGAATAGTGCCACCAGTTTTAAACCCTCTTAATTGTGACATAGCAAATGTTTCCGCTACTACTCCTTGTCCAGCTATTGCTGCATCTCCATGAATTAATAAACCTATAACTTTATCAGTTGTTTTATCTTTAGCTAAAGTTTGTTTAGCTCTTACTTTTCCTGCTACGACTGGGTTAACTGCTTCTAAATGAGAAGGGTTAGAAGTAAGCGATAAATGAATTTTCTTTTTTTCAAATTCACGATCAGCAGAAACACCTAAATGATATTTTACATCACCCGAACCAAGTACCTCATTTGGATCATTTAAAGAACCTTGAAATTTTGATAATATTTTTTTGTAAGGCATTTCTAAAACACTTGATAGAAGTGTTAGTCTCCCTCGATGAGCTGTTCCAATAATAATATCTTCAATTCCAGACAAACATGCCTGTTTAACAATTTGCTCTATCCCAGGTATCATCGCTTCACCACCTTCGATACCGTATCTCTTTGTACCTAAAAACTTTTTATCTAAAAACTGTTCAAATAGTTCTGATTCAACTAATCTTTTGTAAATTGCTTTTTTCCCTTCGTTTGTAAAATTTGTTTTATTTCTTACTTCTTCAATTCTTTCTTGCACCCATTGTTTTTGATCAGCTTGTTGTATATGTAAAAATTCAACACCAATTGAAGCAGAATAGGTTTCTTTTAATATTTTAATAATATTTTTTAATTTACCCTTTTCTAAACCCAAACTTCCATCAATGAATATTTCTTTTTCTAAATCTAATTCATTAAAACCATAGCTTTTATAATCTAATTCTTGAGGATATTCTCTTTCAGATATTCCTAATGGGTCAAGATCTGCAATTAAATGTCCGTTAATTCTAAAAGCTCTAATTAATCTTAATGCTCTAATTGAATCTAAGGTTGATATTCTAAATTCCTCAGAATTGTAATTCGCATTTGATTTTATAACCTTAGTTATGTAATTTTTATCTATTATACTTGATGGACGTTCTTTCCATTCTGGTCCTCCAAAATCTTTAAGAACAGAGTAGTCATCTTCATTTAAATTATAAAAAAAATCTTTCCAAGTTGTATCCACACTTTCAGGGTCATTTCTAAATTTAGAATACAGTTCGGCTACATATGGCGCATTGGCGCTATTTAAGAAAGTGTCATTCATAGATTTCTATTAAACTAAAACCATTTCGCATAACAATCATAGTAATGGAAACTAAATATTCCCATTTTGCATTGCTAATTTCATAGTTTTTCCCAACGATGCCGGGGATTTTGACACCAAAACTCCAGCATTTTCTAAAAATTTAATTTTGGAATGTGCTGTTCCTTTTGATCCTGAAACGATAGCACCTGCATGACCCATACGTTTTCCTTTTGGCGCCGATTGTCCAGCTATAAATGCTGAAATTGGTTTTTTTCTTTTTGAATTTGAAATAAATTCTGCTGCATTTTCTTCTTCCTCGCCACCAATTTCGCCAATCATTAAAATTCCCTCGGTCTCATCGTCTTCTAAAAATAACTTTATACAATCTACAAAATCCATTCCATGTATTGGATCTCCACCAATACCAACACATGTTGATTGACCTAATCCTACCTCTGTTGTCTGTGCAACAGCTTCATAAGTTAATGTTCCTGATCTACTTACTATTCCTATTTTACCTTTTTTATGAATGAAGCCAGGCATGATTCCAATCTTGCATTCGGCAGGTGTGATTAACCCTGGGCAGTTTGGTCCAATTAAATATGTTTTATTGTTAATAACTCTTTTTTTTATATCAATCATATCTAAGACTGGAATACCTTCTGTAATACACACAATTAATTCAATATTTGCATCTAAAGCCTCATGGATTGCTTTGGTAGCAAACTTAGCAGGCACATAAATAACAGTTGCGTTTGCTTCAGTTTGTTTCACTGCATCGGCAACTGTATTAAATACTGGTAAATTTAAATGTGTCTGCCCTCCTTTACCAGGCGTGACACCTCCAACAAGGTTTGTACCATATGCTATAGCTTGTTCAGAATGATATGTTCCTTGTGAACCGGTAAAGCCTTGGCAAATAAGTCTTGTCTTTTTATTAACTAAAATTGACACTATTCTGATAACTCCACAGCTTTCTGTGCTGCTTTTGAAAAATCATCAATTGAAATTAATCCTAATGATGAATTATTTATAATGTCTCTTCCTTCTTTGGAATTTGTTCCTTGAAAACGTACAACAACAGGAAGTTTAAAATCTAATTCTTTAATTGCATCAATGATGCCATTAGCAATCATATCACAATGGATAATGCCTCCAAAAATATTTATGAAGACTGATTTTACGTTTTTATCTGATTGAATAATCTTGAAAGCTTTAATGGCTCTTTCTTTATTTGCTGTACCGCCTAAATCTAAAAAATTGGCTGGCTCCATTCCAAATTGTTTAATAATATCCATAGTTGCCATAGCTAGCCCAGCTCCATTAACCATACACCCTATTTTTCCATCCAGCTTGATGTAAACCATATCATTTTCAGAAGCTTGAAGCTCTAAATCATTTTCTTCTGAAGTATCTTTTAATTTTTCAATGTCAGCCTGTCTATATAGAGCATTATCATCAATATTAATTTTAGCATCTAAAAGAATTAGTTTTTCATCTTTTGTCACAACAAGAGGATTAATTTCAATTAAAGAAGCATCTATTTCGACATAGGCCTTACATAAATTTGAAACAATTTCTTTAAATTGGTTAAACTCATTAATAGAAAAGTTTAATTTATTTTGAAGACTGTCACTAATTGTAAAATCTTCTAAGTTATCAAAATAAACATATTGAATTCTTTCTGGTGTTTTCTCGGCTACATCTTCTATGTCTACACCTCCAGCATCAGATACCATCATCATTAATTTTGATTGATTCCTTTCAAGAAGAATACTTAAATAATATTCCCTATCAATTTCACATCCAGCTTCTAAGTATATCCTGTTTACTAACTTTCCTTCATTACCTGTTTGTTTTGTAATCAATATGTTGCCCATCATTCCTTTTGCAATTTTTTGTGCATCATCAATTGATTCTGTTATTTGTACTCCACCTTTTGTATTAAATGGTTTTAAAAATCTGCCTGCTCCTCTTCCGCCGGCATGTATCTGTGATTTGATAACCCAGGGTGGGCCTTTAATATTTTTTAAATCTTTTTCTAAATCGTCAACATTTCCTACGTAATTTTTACCTTCAAGTATAGGTAGGTTGTACTTTCTTAGTAGATCTTTAGCTTGATATTCATGCAAATTCATTTTGATAGAAGGGTAATAGTTAGATTAGATGTAAAATACAATTATTTTTTATTTTTCTTATTTAGAAGTTTATTAGACAATGTAGTTAATGATTTTACTGCTTTAACAGAATGATTAAATTCTCTCTTTTCATTATTATTAAGTTTTAATTCAATAATTTTTTCAACACCTTTTTTGCCAATGATAACTGGAACTCCAACATAAAGTCCTTTTACCCCATATTCACCATTAAGATATGCTGCACATGGTAATGATCTTTTTTGATCTAACAAAAATGACTCTGCCATTTGTATAGCTGAAGAAGCTGGTGCATAATAAGCAGATGTATTCATGAGCTTAACAATTTCAGCTCCACCATCACGTGTTCTTTGAATAATTTTGTCGATATTTTTTTTTGTTGTCCACTTCATCTTTATTAATTCAGGTACAGGAATACCTGATACTGTTGAGTATCGCATAAGTGGAACCATTGTGTCTCCATGACCGCCTAAGACAAAAGCGCTGATATCATTAATTGACACATTAAACTCCTTGGATAAAAAGTATTTCAATCTTGCACTATCCAGAACACCTGCCATACCAATACACATATTTGTCTTAAGGCCTGATGATTTCTGGAGAACACTTACCATTGCATCAAGTGGATTAGTAATGCATATAACAAATGCTTTTGGACAATATCTTTTAATATTTTTCCCAACATTTTGAATGATTATAGAATTTTTTTCTACAAGATCATCTCTGGACATGCCTGGTTTTCTTGGAAAACCTGCAGTGACTATTACTAAATCAGAATTTTTGATATCTCTAAAACTTGAAGTACCTTTAAAATCTGCATGAAATCCATCAATAGAAGATGACTGAGCAAGATCTAAAGATTTACCCTTAGGCATCCCTTCAAAAATATCTAATAAAACTACATCACCTAATTCTTTTAAACTAACAAGTTGTGCAAGAGTCCCGCCGATATTGCCTGCTCCAATGAGAGCAATTTTTTTTCTCATTTAAGTTTTATACTTTAATTATAATTCTGTAACAATAGCCTTTTTAAGTCCAGCAATTTCTTTGGCTGGATTTAGACCTTTAGGACAAGACCTAGTACAATTCATTATTGAATGACATCTATAAAGTTTTAATGAATCATTTATTGCTTTTAATCTCTCTTTTCTTTCTGAGTCTCTAGAGTCACTTACCCATCTTGCTGCTTGTAAAAGAACTGCAGGTCCTAGATATTCATCTCCATTCCACCAATAACTTGGACAAGAAGTAGTGCAGCAAAAACATAATACACATTCCCATTTACCATCTAGTTTTTCTCTATCTTTTGGTGATTGTTTTTTTTCGTCTCGCGAGTTTTTTTCTTCTTCATTTGTTGTTTTACGCTGCAACCAAGGTTTAATGGAAGCTAGTTGTTCATAAGCTTTGCTAAGATCTGGAACTAAATCTTTTACAACACGCATATGAGGAAGAGGATAAATTTTGATTTCATTCTTAACTTCGGACATACTTTTCAAACATGCTAATGTGTTAACACCATCAATATTCATAGCACAAGAACCACAAACTCCTTCTCTGCAAGATCTTCTAAATGTTAAAGTCGGATCAATTTCGTTTTTTATTTTCATAAGTGCGTCTAATACCATTGGGCCGCACTTTTCTTGATCTATCTCATAATTATCTATCCTAGGATTTTTATCATCTTCGGGATCCCATCTGTAGATTGCAAGTTTCTTTGGATCATTTGCAGGTTCTTTTAGTTGGTGAGTTTTCCCTTTAGTTATTTTTGAATTAGCAGGGAGTGTAAACTGAGCCATTAATAAACTCTTCTTTTAGGTGGTATTGGTTGAACATGATTAGTTAGAGTATTCATATGAACGCCTCTGGAACCCATACTCACATCTCCCTTATCGTTTAACCAGGCTAAAGAGTGAACTAACCAATTATTATCATCTCTTTCTTTATAATCTTCTCGTGCATGTGCGCCTCTACTTTCAGTTCGATTTAATGCAGAATGAAGAGTAACTTTTGATTGCGCCATTAAATTGTGTAACTCTAAAGCTTCGACCAAGTCTGTGTTAAAGATTAATGATTTATCTTTAATATCTATGTCATCCATTGAGCTCTCTACTTTTAAATATTCTTCAATACCTTTTGATATGAGATCGTGTGTTCTAAATACTGCACATTTTTGCTGCATTATATGTTGCATGGAAGTGCGAAGTTCTCCAGTTGTAGAGTTTCCTTTACTGTTTCTAATATTATCAAATCTCTCAATAATATTATCTGTTTTTGATTTACTAATTTCAATTTTTTTTAGAATTTGGTTTTACTTTTTCTTTACATGTTAGGCTAGCGGCTTTGCCAAAAACAACAAGATCAATTAATGAATTTGTTCCTAATCTATTTGCACCGTGTACAGAAACACATGCAGCCTCACCAACAGCCATTAAACCTTCGCATACATTATCTGGATTTTCATTAGTTGGTCTTAGAACTTCTGTTCTATAATTTGTTGGTATACCACCCATATTATAATGAACCGTTGGAAGAACTGGTATTGGATCTTTAGTTAGATCAACTCCAGCAAATATTTTTGCAGTTTCTGAAATACCTGGCAATCTTTTATGTAATGTATCAGCATCAATATGTTCAAGATGAAGGAGCACATGATCTGCATTGTCTCCACAACCTCTATTTTCACTAATTTCAATCGTCATTGCGCGACTTACTACATCCCTTGATGCTAGATCTTTTGCATTTGGAGCATATCTTTCCATAAATCTTTCACCATCACTATTAGTTAAATATCCGCCTTCTCCTCTTGCTCCTTCAGTGATTAACACTCCTGCACCATAAACTCCAGTTGGATGGAACTGAATAAATTCCATATCAGAAAGAGGTAGGTTTTGTCTTAAAGCCATTGCACTACCATCACCAGTACATATGTGAGCACTCGTAGATGAAAAGTAAGCTCTTCCATATCCACCAGTAGCTAAAATTGTTTGATGAGATAAAAATCGATGGATCGATCCATCTTCTAAGCACCATGTTACTACACCAATGCAATTACCTTGATCATCAGAAATTAAATCTAAAACAAAATATTCAATATAAAATTCTACATTATTTTTAAGTGATTGCTGATAGAGTGTGTGGAGTAAAGCGTGTCCCGTCCTATCAGCTGCTGCACAAGCTCTCATAGCAGGAGCTCCCTCACCATTATTGGTTAAGTGTCCGCCAAAAGGTCTTTGATAGATCTTGCCGTCATCTGTTCTGCTAAAAGGCATGCCATATTCTTCAAGTTCAATTACTGCTTCAGGAGCTTTAGAACATAAGTATTCAATTGCATCTTGATCACCAAGCCAGTCTGAACCCTTAACTGTATCATACATGTGCCACTTCCAATTATCTTCACCCATATTGCCTAGAGCTGCTCCAATTCCACCTTGTGCTGCAACAGTATGACTTCTTGTTGGAAACACTTTTGATATACAGGCTGTTTTTAATCCAGCTTCAGCACATCCAAGCGTAGCTCTAAGTCCTGATCC
>CACLAN010000020.1 GCA_902604905.1 uncultured Alphaproteobacteria bacterium | reverse complement strand
AAAAAATTACCTTTTTAAAAAAAATGGTGGAAATAATTCATGTGTAATACAAAAAAATATTCATCAGCTTGGTTTTAATTCAATGTACTACGATGCTGATATTTTTTTTACATTTGGCAACAAAACTGCTGAGAGATGCATAGAATATGGTTCAAATTTAAGAAAAATTATACCTGTAGGTTCTTTTTTCATGGAATATTATTACTACAACACTTCAAAGGATTTAAACTTGCGCAAATATGATATTGTAATTTTAGCCGGCAATGGATTTATACAAAAAGGAACATACGATATATACGAGAAACAATTTGAAGATTACAAAATTCATTTAAAGTGGATTAGGGATATTTCAATAAAATTTCCTGAATTAAAGATTGCATTTAAGACACATTCAAATTTCAATATTAATAACACAATTGAATATAAAATTTTGAAAGACTCAATGGTGCATATAGTTGATAAAAAAATTAACTCATATTTTTTAGCGGAAAAATCAAATTTAATTTTATCTTTTGCTTCCACAATGGTACTGGAACTCTTATCAATAGATAAAAAAACTTACTTTTTAGATCCTGGTGGCAGAAACAATCAATTTAATGAAAATTCACCACATTGGAATAATTTAAGAATTAAAGACTATGAATATTTAATTAATTTAGTAAATAAATTAGTCATCAAAAACAGTAAACTTGATCAGAAATTCTTATATAACAAAAATGATTATTGTTTAAATAGTTCACAAACTTCAAAATTAATTTTTAAATATCTTAATGAATAAATATAATCATTTTTAAATAGATGCTTAAAAATAAATATATTTATATTAGAACAAATTTTAATGAGTCTATTGGTTTCGGACATATTTACAGATGCATTAGATTGGCTCGAAAATTAAAAAAAAATTTTCAAGTTATTTTCTATATTGATAGAAAAAACTTGAATATTCTTAAATCTTTTGAGGTGATTGAAATATATAATAGAGGTAAGTTTAAAAATCAAATCAATGATGCGTCTAATTTTATTAGTTTGACAAAAAAAAATGGTCCAGGAATAGTTATACTAGATGATTATAGATTCGATTATTCATGGCAAAAAAAGATATCAAAATATCATGAAAAATTAATAACTTTTGATGACACAGAGACTTTACGACATTATGCAGATACTGTAGTCAATTATAATCCAAAAAATTATATTTATTCCAAATTTAAAAAAAAAAATAATAAAAAACCAAATTCCTCATATCTGGTTCACCCTAATTATTCAATATTTGAAAAAAAAATTCACAAAGATAATTATCAATTTAAGAAAAAATATTTCTATATTACATTTTATTTGGGAGGTACAGGTGACATAAATTATTTTTTAAAAATTATAAACAATTTATTAAAAAATAAAAAAATATTTATAATAATAATTCTTTCAAAATATACTGTTAATACAAAATTATTTTACAATTTGAAAAATAAATTTGAAAATTTTAAAATTGTTAAAAATTTTAAAAATTTAAATTACTATATAAAAAATACTAATCTATATATTACATCTGCAGGAACTGCTATTTTTGAGTCAGCATTCTTTAATACACCCACCTTGTTAATTAAACTTAATAAAAAACAAAATACAAACATATTTGCTTTAGAGAAGTTAGGACATTATTTTTTTTTAAAAATTAGTGAGTTTAAAAATTCTGAAAAAATTCTATTATTAATTAATCTAATTAAGAAAAATATAGTTCAATACTTAAACTTAATTAAAAAAAAAGAAATTGAAATAGATGGGCATGGAATTGATCGAATTATAAATCATATTAATACCAAAAATGATAATTATAAAATTAATAATTTAAATCCTAAGACTAATAATAAAGATATGAAAAAATATCATATTAAGAAAGTATATCTTTCAGATATCAATAAATATTTATATTTTAGAAATAAAAAAGCTAATTTAATCCACAATGCAAATCCTAAAAAAATAAATATTTTAGACCATTATATTTGGTGGTTTAGTAATAAAAGAAATTCTTTTAAATTAATTAAAAATGATAAAACATTATTATATTTTTATGATGATAAATTAATTATAAACAAAAAAAATTATTTGATTACCGGTTTTTTTATTTGTAAAAAATGTACAATACAAGATGTCTTGTATGCTTTAAACTACCAAAGAAGAATGTATGATAATGTAATTTGGCTTCAGTTTATAAAAAAAGAAAATAAAACAATGAATATGCTTTCTAAATACTTGGGTTGGAAATTAATTAAGTTTGAAACGTCTATTTTATCTTTTATACAAAAAAAATATGATATTAATATGTCACAATATTATTTTTACATAAGAGATAATTAAGTGTTAAATTTTAAAATTTCAAATAAAAAAATTGGAACCAACTCAAGATGTTTTATAGTTGCTGAATTATCAGGTAATCATAATGGTGACATAAATAGAATTAAAAAAATGATTTTAGCGGCAAAGAAAGCTAATGCTGATGCTATTAAATTACAAACTTATACCCCAGACACAATCACACTAAAATCAAATAAGAAAGATTTTTTGATTAATAAGAAGACACCTTGGAAAAAAGAAAAAAATTTATGGTATCTCTATAAAAAAGCTCATACACCTTATGAATGGCATTCAAAAATATTCCAATTTTGTAAAAAAAATGAAATTTTAGTATTTTCATCCCCATTTGATGAAACTGCTGTCGAATTACTTGAAAGCTTAAAATGTCCTGCATATAAAATAGCATCTCCAGAAATTAATCATCTACCATTAATTGAAAAGATTGCAAAAACTAAAAAGCCAGTAATTATATCAACTGGTTTAGCATCTAAAAGAGAAATAGAGAATGCAATAAAAATATTAAAAAAATATAAATCATTTAAAATTATTCTATTACAATGTGTATCTGCTTATCCATCCCCAGTAGAAGAGCAGAATTTAAGAAAGATCGTAACGTTTAAAAAGAGGTATAATGTTTTATCTGGACTTTCTGATCACACTAAAACAAATATAGCTCCCCTAGCCTCAGTAGCAATAGGAGCAAAAGTAATTGAAAAACATTTCAAATTAAATGATAGTACAAAAAGTGTAGATTCATTTTTTTCTCTGAATTCAAATGAATTCTCAGATATGGTAAAAGATATCAGGATTTTAGAAACAGCACTTGGAAATGGAAAAATAGAAATTTCAAAAAGCTCAAAAAAAAATATTAATAGTAAAAGATCGATATATGTCTCTAAAAAAATTTTAAAAGGTGAAACTATTACTGCTCAAAACATTAAAATTGTTAGACCTGGTTTTAGCTTAGATCCAAAATATTTTAATAAAATAATTGGTAAAAAAACGCTTATCAATTTAAACATTGGAGATAGAATTAAATTTGAGGATTTAGCATAAAAAAATATGTATTTACTAGATCAAGCAAAAGATTCTAAAGGTACAATTGAATTTGATAACAATATTATTAATTTCAAAGATTTGTGTAGTTTAGCAGATAAAATTAAAATATTTTCTAAAGAACGTCCATTTATATTTTTACTCTGCAGTAATGGAATAGAAACTCTAGCCACATATATAGCATCATTGAAAAATAATGCTGTAATTTTTCTCATTGATAGTAATATAAGAGATGAACAATTAGTAAATTTAATTAATATTTATTATCCGAATTATATTGTTAAACCAAAAAAACAAAGTTTTTTAGATATTAAATTTTTAAAAATACAAACATTTATTAATTATGAAATTTTTAAAAATAAAATTAATAAAAAATTTAAACTACATAAAGATTTATCTCTATTAATAAGCACATCAGGAACTACAGGATCATCAAAATTAGTAAAATTATCTTTTGAAAATATTCAAAATAATACAAATAATATTATTAAATTTTTGAATATACAAAAAAAAGATAAAGCAATTACAACACTACCATTTAGCTATGTTTATGGCTTATCTATAATAAATACTCATTTATTTTCAGGAGCTTCGATTGTTCTTAATAAGGATAGTATTGTTCAAAAAAGTTTTTGGACTAAAATTTCAAAATTAAATATAAATAATTTTGGTGGTGTGCCATACACATATGAAATATTAGATAAAATTAAATTTTATAATAAAGATTTATATAATATTAAATATACAACTCATGCTGGAGGCAAATTAAATAAAGATCTTTGGAAAAAAATTGTTTGTAATTATAAAAAATTAAACATTCAATTTATATCAATGTATGGATCGTCTGAGTCTACTGCAAGAATGTCATACATTCCATGGAAATATTCACAAAAAAAAATGGGTAGCATAGGGAAACCAATTCCAGGAGGAAAATTTTTAATAAAAGACTCAAAAGGTAAAAGAATTTTAAAATATAATAAAGTTGGGAATCTTTATTACAAAGGTAAAAATATATTTATGGGTTATAGTAATAAAATTGAAGATTTACAAAAAAAAAATAAAAATAATAATCTTTTGATGACTGGTGACAAAGCATATCGAGATAAAGATAATTTTTTTTATTTAGTTTCAAGAGATGAGAGATTTGCAAAAATCTTTGGTCATAGAATAAATTTATCTGAAATTGAAAATAGCTTATTGGATATAGGTATAACTAATATTTGTAGACACTATGATGACAATAAAATTCATATTTATTTGGATAATAAAAATAAATACGATAAAACTAGATTATTTTTAAAAAATAACTTTGATATAAATATTAATATTTTTAAAATTAAAATATTTAAAACTAATTTTAATGGAAAAATAACTTTATGATTAATTTATTTAACAAAAAAAATTTTTCTTTTCCAAAAGAATTAACTTCAAACCCCTTTAAATTTAGTAATAAAGAAAAAAACATTTTTTTCAAAAATAATTTTTATAGATTGAATAATTATCATTTAAAGAATTGTTTAGAATTTAAAAATTTAACAAAATTTTTAAAAATAAAATCCAATAAAAGTCAGCATTTATCTGAATATTTTTACCTACCTGTATCAATTTTCAAAAAACATAATTTAGTATCAGTTAAAAGAAAATCTATAATTCGCGAAATCGTTTCTTCAGGAACTAGTGGCAATTTATCTAAAATTTTATTAGATAAAGTTAATTCTATTAATCAAAGAAAAATTCTTTCAGGTATCGTTTCTACTTTTATAGGGAAAGACAGATTACCAATGCTTATCATTGATAATGATCCAAGAACTAGCAGTGACAAAAGTATTAATGCAAGAAAAGCAGCTATTTATGGTTTTGGTATATTTGGTAAAAACGTAACTTATGCTTTAGACTCAAAAAATCAAATTGATTACATTTCAGTCAATAATTTTTTAAATAAATATAAAGATGAAAAGATATTAATCTTTGGATTCACTCATTTAATTTATATTAAATTAGTTAATGAATATAAATTTAAAAAAAACATTAAAAAAAATATATTCAAAAATGCAATATTAATTCATGGTGGTGGGTGGAAAAAAGTAGAAAAATTGAAAGTTTCTAGAAAATTGTTTAATAAAAAAATACAAAATAAATTTAATATTTCAAGAATACATAATTATTATGGAATGGTCGAGCAGACAGGGTCAATTTTTTTTGAATGCCATTGTGGTTACTTAACAACATCAATGTTTTCTGATGTTATAATTAGGGACAAAAATTTTAATCCCTTAAATGTTGGTAAAAAAGGTTTGATACAATTATTATCTCTCGTACCTACTAGTTATCCTGGTCATAATATTTTAACAGAAGATATTGGGGAGGAAATAGAGGAAGTTAAATGTAAATGTGAGATTAGAGGAAAAAAATTTATTGTTCACGGAAGACTAGATAAAGCAGAAACTAGAGGTTGTAGCAATGTCTGAAATAAAATCTCTAAAAAAAGAATTAAAATTTCTTGTTGGGGATATAAGTAATCTTAATAACTTAAAGCCAGTTGTATTAAAACACTTTGATGATTTAATCATAAATTTTCTTGATGAATTTTCAATCTATTTAAAAAAAGTAAATAAAATATATTATTTAAGTGATCTTGAATCTTTAAGTTTTTGGACAAGAAAAAAAAATTTAATAACTCTTTCAAAAAAGTTAAAAAAAATTAATAACAAAGGTTTGGGAACAGTTTTTCACATTACACCATCTAATATACCAACAAACTTTGCCTATTCATTATTTATTTCCCTAATAAATGGTAACAGTAATATCATCAAACTCCCTTCTAAAAACCTTCAACAAATACAAATAATTTGTAATATTTTAAAAAAAATTTTAACTAGAAAAAAATTTGTAAAAATTAAATCGATGATAACAGTCTTAAAATATAAAGATAATGATAAAATTACAGAATTAATTTCAAAAATTAGTGATTCCAGAATGATTTGGGGTGGAGATAATACAGTCAAAAGTATTAAAAAAATTCAATCTAAACCAAATTGTTTAGATATTGTTTTTCCAGATAGATATTCTCTTTCAATAATTAATATTAACTCATTATTGAAACTTGATCACCATCAATTTAAATTGCTAATAACTAATTTTTATAACGATACATATCTAGTTGACCAAAATGCTTGTTCTTCACCACATTTAATACTTTGGCTTGGAAAAAATCTTAAAATAAAAAATAAATTTTGGAAAGAACTATCTCTTTATGCAAAAAGTAAATATAAAAATGAGCAATATTTCAACCTTGAAAAATATTCTAAAATGTTAGATGACATAATGTGCTTAAAAAATATATCTGATATTAAAATTTATGAGAGCCTAACTTATGTTGTTTATCTTAAAAATTTAAACTGGAATTTAGAAACACTAAGAGGAAAATGGGGTTATTTTTATGATTATGATATTGAGAATATTAATAAATTAACAAAATTTGTAACAAAAAAATTTCAAACACTAACTTACTATGGAATATCCAAAAAAATATTGAACAACTTTATAAATCAAACTGATCTTCATGGTATAGATAGAATTATACCAATAGGACAAAGTTTAAATATAGATTTTAATTGGGATAGTTATGATTTGAGTTCAATATTATCCAGGCAGGTGAAACTAGGATGAAAAAAATTAAATTTAAAAAAAATGAAATTTTAAATATTCAAAAAAATAGATTTCCATACTTAATGATTGATTATGCTACTGAAGTTTTGCCAGGTAAGCATTCTAAAGGATATAAACTTTTGCCAGAAGGAGAGTGGTTTTTTAATGTTCATTGGGAAGATGATCCAAATATGCCTGGGATGTTACAAATTGAAGCAATGGTTCAAATGTCTTCACTTGCGATTTTAAGTTTACCTGGAAATAGTGGTAAAATATTATACTTATTATCTGCCAATAATTTAAAGTTTCACAAGAAAGTTTTACCAAAATCAAAATTATTTTTAGAAACAAAAATTTTAGATTTTAAAAGAGGTATTGCGAATTGTAAAGGTAGAGCTTTTGTTGCAAAATCACTAGTTTCTGAAGCAGATTTTAGATTAGTATTGCCAGACGAGTTATTTAAATATAAGAAAAGTTAATTATGCCTTTACACTCGTCATTATTAAATAAACCAAGATTAGTCGAAAAACTCAAAAGATTTTATGATTATGTTCAGAAAAATGATGGTAAAGTTGGGACGAAAACAAGAGGGATAGACTTAAATCTAAATAATGCTTGTAATCTTAGGTGTAAGTATTGCTTTACCAATTCACCAAAAGGTGAACAAGCTAAAGCCAGATTACCACTAGATGTTTTAGCAAGAGTTGCTGATGAAGCAGATGATCTTGGATACTTTGAATTCGATCTTCAAGGAGGAGAGCTGCTTCTTAGACCTGATATACTTTTTGAATCCCTGGAAGCAATTAAACCAGAAAGATTTTATCTATACTTAACAACAAACGGATATAGGCTTGATCAAAAAATGGCACAAAAACTTGCAAAGGCACACGTTAGTAGGGTTTCTGTAAGTGTTGATAGTATGAATGAAAAAACTCATGACGAGATAAGAGGCAGAAAAGATTCTTGGAGAAAAGCAATTGAAGCACTAAAACACGTTCAGGAAGCGGGAATGGATCCATATCTTAATATTACTATGGGTCACTATAATGCTTTTGATCCCGCATTCGAGGAACTATTAAAATATTCAAAAGATAATAATTATAAAACGTTAATTAATGTTGCCGTTCCTGCTGGTATGTGGAGCCAAATGGATGAAATCATGCTTGATGACAAGGATAGAGAGCACCTGAATGCAATGAGAAAAAAATACAAAAATCTTGTAAGAAATATTTGGAATCCCTTTGATAGAGAAAATGAAAAAGTTATAGGTTGTACTACAGTGAATAGGCTTTATATTACTCCACTTGGAGATGTTCTAGCTTGTCCATATGTTCATATAAAAGTTGGAAATGTTATCGAACAATCCTTGAAAGAAATCGTTGAATTCGGTTTTTCAATTAAACATTTTAGTGATCATAGCCCAGTCTGTCTTGCTGGAGAAAATACTGAATTTGTTAAAAACTATATGTCAAATTTTGGTCAAACAATATTCAGGCCCGCTGATGCAAAAAAAATTTTTAAAAATGAAGACTTTCTAGATAAAGATAAAGTAAAAATTGCTTATTAGTAATATACCATTTTAAAAAATATGGATGAGAATAAAACAGCAGTTGTTACCGGTGCTTCTAGAGGTATCGGTAAAAGTGTAACTCAATTACTTGCAAAAAATAAATTTAACATTTGGGCTTGTTCAAAAACTTACAATAAAGAATTTGTTGAAGAATGTAAGAATCTAGAAAAAAAAAATAATATAAAAATAAAAAATAAGTTTTTTGATTTCAATAACAATGAAGAGATAACTAAAATTTCCAAAGAAATAAAGGTTGAGACAAAAAAAATTGATACAATCATAAATAATGCTGCAATAATTGAAACTTCCTTATTTCAATTAACAAAATTAGATAATATTAAAAATATATTTCAAACAAATTATTTTTCTCATTTAACATTTTTACAAATTTTATTAATAAATATGCAAAAAAATAAGAAAGGTAGCATTATTAATATAGTTTCTACTTCTGCACTTGACAATGAAGAGGGACGCTTAGCTTATTCTGCTAGTAAAGCTGCTCTTCTCTCATCATCAACTGTCCTATCAAAAGAATTGTCCCCCTATAATATAAGAGTTAATGCAATAGCTCCTGGATTAACTGAAACGGATATGATGTACAATAATCATTCTCAAAATATAATTGATGACATAAAAAATAAAACTTCTTTAAAAAAACTTGCTAGGCCAGAAGAAATTGCGCAACTTGTATATTTTTTAATCTCTGAAAATTCTTCTCATATTACAGGACAATGTATAAGAATTGATGGTGGCAAAGTATAACAATGGAAAATGATGAGAAAATATTAATTGAAAACTTTTCTAGACAGTTAAAATACAGAATTATTAATATGGCATATGAAGCTGGATCAGCCAGTGCCCATATTGGAGGAGCTTTATCTATATCTGATATAGTATCAGTACTATTTTGTAAAAAAATGAATGGTCTAGATTCAAATAATCCACTTAAAAAAAGTAGAGATAGATTTATTTTAAGTAAAGGTCATGCCTGTCTTGCGTATTATAGCGCATTATTTTTAAAAAAATTTTTATCAGAAGATATATTATCAACTTTTGAAAAAAATAATTCAGTACTACTTGGACATCCTGTAATGAATAGAGAAAAAGGTATAGAATTTTCTACAGGTTCATTAGGAATGGGTTTATCTTTAGGAATAGGATTATCTCTATCTTCTTCGAAGAACAAAATTAATAATAATATTTATGTTATTCTTGGAGATGGTGAATGTAATGAAGGTTCAGTATGGGAGGCAGCAATGGCAGCTCCAAATTTAAATCTGAAAAATCTTCATGTCATAATTGATAAAAATAATTTTCAGCAAACTGGCACAACTCAAGACATCATGAATACTTCAAATTTAAATAAAAAATGGGAGAGTTTTGGATGGAATGTTTCAGAAATAAATGGACATGACATTGATAAAATTTTGAAATATTTTAATGGTATAGATTATACAAATGGACCCAATCTTTTAATAGCCAATACAGTAAAAGGAAAGGGTATATCATTTATGGAGAATAACAATGACTGGCATCATTCACCTTTAAGCAAGTCTCAATTTGAAACAGCTATTGATGAGCTTAATATTAATAATAATTTAAAATGCTAAAATTTGACGAAAGGAAAATTAAGTTATTTTCTACAATTGGTCAAAGAGCAACATTTGGGTTAGTTGCGCTAGATCTCGTTAAAATTCTTGATAATCTTATTATTCTTACCTCAGATGTATCTACTTCAGCAGGTCTAGATAGATTTAGAAAAATGTACCCTGAAAATTACTATGACGTAGGAATAGCAGAGCAAAATTTGATAGGTGTTGCCACTGGTTTAGCAAGTGAGGGTTTTAAAACTGTTACTACTACCTTCGCACCATTTCAAACCACTCGTTGTTGTGAACAAATAAAAGTTAATTTAGGGTATATGCAGCAAAAAGTAATTCTCGTTGGCTTGGCAAGTGGCATATCTCTTGGTAATCTTGGTTTTACACATTGTTGTATTGAAGACTTTGGAATTTTGAGGAGCATTCCTAATATAACAATAATTTCCCCTGCTGATTCATTAGAAGTTGCAAAAACTTTTGAAGCAGCACTTTATCATAATCAATCTTGTTACATTAGATTGACGGGCACTTCCAATAATCCAATAATTTATAAAAAAGATTATAAATATGAAATTGGAAAATCAATTCAAATTAAAAATGGAAATGATCTAACTATTTTTTCAAATGGATCAATAATTAATGAATGCTTATTAGCTTGTGAAGAATTAAAAAAAAACAACATTGATGCTTCTTTAATAAATATGCATACTGTTAAACCAATAGATGAAACTTCAATTAAAAATGCATGTATAAAATCAAAAATGATTGTTAGTGTGGAAGAGCATAATATTTATGGAGGATTAGGATCTGCAATTGCTGAGGTAATTGCAAAAAAAAACTTTAACAAAAAATTATTAACAATAGGTATTGATGATTATTATGAAAAGGGAGGAAATTATGATTATTTAAAAGAAAAGTATGGACTTAATTCTAACAAAATTGTATCAAAGATATTGTCATCTTTTCGAAATTTATGAACAATTTAGAAAAATATAAAGAGTGTTTTCTTGAAGCTCTTAATACTGAAGAAAATAATATAAATGACAATTTAAAATACGCAGAAATACCCGAGTGGGATTCCATCGGGCATATGACACTTATGTCAGCTATTGAAGAAAAATTTGAGATTTCTATTGATACCGATGATATAATTGATTTTAGCTCATTTAAAAAAGGAAAAGAAATCCTGAAAAAATACAAAATAGAATTTTAAAATGGAAATTAAGCACTACGCTAATTCATTTATTTCTGTTAAATCTGCAGACAGTAGCATCGTATGTGATCCTTGGTTAGGTGATACTGACGAGAACGCCTGGAATACTTACCCGCTATTAAATAAAAAGG
>CACLAN010000019.1 GCA_902604905.1 uncultured Alphaproteobacteria bacterium | reverse complement strand
TAGAACGATTTCGCCTTCACCTTTAAAAACTTCGTAACTGGTTCTTACCAAACCCATTTTTTCATATTTTGGTTTTTTTTCCATATTAGTTCTAATTGTATAAATTGTATCTCCAATAAAAACTGGCTTGATAAATCTTAAACGGTCATATCCATAACTAAAAGAATTTACGCAGTTAGTTGCAACTAAACCCAAACCATAAGAAAAAACCATAGCTCCTGCTACTAATCTTTTTTGGAACATACCTTCATTTTTGGCAAAATGTTCATCACCTACATATGGATGCATATCTAAAACCATACAATTAAATTGCATGGCCTCTCCTTCAGATATTGTTCGGCGAAGAGATCTAATTTTATGACCAACAATAACATCTTCATAAAACCAGTTTTCAGAATTCCATACTGGAATTTCTCCATGCTCATTGGGCATATCTTTCGGAAAGGTTGACTCAATTCCAACAGTGTTTTCAAATTTATTATCTTTATTCATTTTTACAATTATGTTACCTTATTATAGAGAAATATTTATTCAATAGAAATGGTAGAAATAGAACAATTCTTCGAAGACTATGAACTAGGTGCGGAAAGAGTCACTGTTGGTAGAACCATCACTGAAACTGATATTGTAATGCACGCAATGCACTCTGGAGACTTTTACCCTCATCACACTGATGCAGAGTTTGCTAAAAAGGGTCCATTTGGTCAACGAATAGCACAATTTAGTTGTACTTTTTCGATAGGTATCGCACTTACAGCTTCAATAGTTAACAAGCGAGCTTTCACCTATGGATTTGAAAGACTTCGTTTTCCAAATCCAGTTTTTATTGGAGATACAATTCATACAAAAGTTACAATCAAAGAAAAAAAAGATGATCCAAAAAGACCTCAATACGGACAGGTTAATGAAGCGTGTGAAATTCTAAATCAAAATGACAAATGTGTTTGTTATTCTGAACATATACTTTTGGTTGAAAGAAAAAATACTTAAAAAACGCTATACTTAATATACGCTTCTTGTGGATCCATTCCTTCTCTTATAGCTTTTCTAACTTGGCTTTCAGTATTAATTAATTTTTCTGATTTTTCCAAAATATCTATTACTTTTTCATGGGGAATAATAACAACACCATCAATGTCTGCCATTACATAATCACCGTTATGTATTTCCACATCTCCAATTTTAATAGTTGATTCAAATTTAGTAGGCTTCCAATAAGCAACAACATCTTTAGGCGTATAAAATTTTGACCAAACAGGAAAATCGATTTTGTTTATAAATTCTAAATCTCTACACCCGCCATCAGCAATGTAGCCTCTAATATTTTTCTTTTGTAAAGTTTCAGCACTCAGCTCACCCATTAAAGCTATATTATTATCGTTTGGTTGACAGATAAGAACTTTATCTGATGGAGCTTTAGATAAAAGACCGGTCCAAGCAAGGAGTGTTTCGTGATGAGAGAAACTAGTATTTGATTCTCCTTCAATAGTAAAAATTTGCCCTGCGATTTTGTGTTTTTCTTTATTAGGTTTAATATTTGGATTTAAAACAAAATTTTTAAATCCATCATCTCTCATGACATCATGAATAACACTACTAAAACATTTTGATAATCTATCTGATATTTTAGTAGAACTTGTCATATAGCTAAGCCACTATTCTCATCAAATAAATATGTTCTATCTAAATTTAAAGCAAAATCTAAAAGATCATTTGATTTAACTTGTTCAGGTGTAAACATTCTACTTACTATTTCTATTTCACCAAAGTTTGTAAAAATCAAAGTTTCAGTTCCAAGTGGTTCTGCTAGATTAACCGATGATTGCATTTCCCAAGCACTAGATGGTTTTTGTCCAAATTTTAGTGGCACTATATCTTCAGCTCTAAATCCAAAAGAAATATTTTGACCTTCACTTACAGAATTTTGTTTATCTTTAGGTACTGGCACTATAATTCCATCGTTTGTTTTCATAGATAATTGATCATTGTTCTTTATTATTGAAGCTTTGATCATATTCATGGAAGGAGATCCAATAAAGGTGGCTACAAATTTTGTAGCTGGTCTCTCAAATAGGTCTAATGGTGTTCCTATTTGTTCTATTATACCGTCTTTCATAATTACAATTCGATCAGCTAAAGTCATTGCCTCAACTTGATCGTGCGTAACGTAGACAATTGTTGTTGATACTTTTTGATGTAATCTTTTAATTTCTGTCCTCATTTGATTTCTTAATTTTGCATCTAAATTAGATAAAGGTTCATCAAATAAAAAAACATCTGGTCTTCTTACAATAGCTCTTCCCATTGCAACTCTTTGTCTTTGACCGCCTGATAATTGTGATGGTTTTCTTTGTAGAAACTCAGTTATATCTAAAATTCCTGCAGCCTCATGCACTCTTTCTTCAATTTCTTTTTTAGCAAGTCCTGCGATCTTTAATGAGAAACCTAAGTTTTCTTCTACTGTCATATGAGGATAAAGAGCGTAATTTTGGAAAACCATTGAAACGTTTCTTTCTCTAGGTTCTAGATTATTAATTTCTTTGTCACCAATTTTAATAACACCCTCATCTATTTCCTCTAACCCAGCAATCATTCTTAAAGAAGATGATTTTCCACAACCCGATGGACCAACTAAAACTAAAAATTCTTTATCAATAATTTCTAAATCAATTTTTTTTACTGCTTGAACTTTTCCGTAAAACTTTGAGACACCTTGTAAGATAACTTTTGCCATTATCCTTTTACTCCTCCAAATGTTAATCCTGTTACTAAATGCTTTTGAACCATGAAGGTTAATATTAGTGCTGGAATAATAATAAAGACTGCAAGAGCACACATTCCTGGCCAATTTATTGTGAATTGCGCAGTGAAATCCATAAGTCCAACAGTTAATGTTTTTGAATCTGTGCTTCTTGCTAGATTTGACACTAGTGCATATTCATTCCATGAAATTAAAAATGCAAATATTCCAGCAGATGCTATTCCTGATCTAGATAATGGTAACTCTATATGCCAAAAAGCTTGTAGTTTGGTACAACCATCTGTCATTGCTACTTCAGACATTGCTCTTGGAATTTGTCTAAAAAAACCATCTGTTAGCCAAATTGTGAACGGAATATTTAAAGCAACAAAAACTAATATAATCCCAATATGCGTATCGATTAAACCAATTTTTGAAAATATAATAAAGATTGGTAAACTTAAAGATATGCCAGGAATTGTTCTAGTTAACATAATTAATAAAAAATATTTATTTTTGTGCTTAAAATTATGTCTCGCAAAACCATATCCTCCAATTGTACCCACTAACACTGCTATAAATGTACTTGTAAAAGAAATTATAAGAGAGTTTCGTAAATAACTTAAAACGGGAATAGGGCTTCTACCCATTGATCCTTCAGAGCCACCAAAGAGCATAGTTTCAAATTGAATTAAGTTTAAATTACGCGGTATCCAAACAGCAGGTTTTGCCATAACATCTACTTGAGGTCTAAATGCTGTAAGGACTACCCACAAGCCAGGAGTCATAATTAGAATTATTAAAACAATGGCTGAAAACCAAATTAGAATATTATTGATTTGTTTTTTATTCATAACTTAACCTCTGCCTTGCCTCTACTAATTTGTAAAAAAAGAAAAAAGTAAACGCAATAGAAAGAAAAATTGAAATATACGACATTGCATTAGCCATTCCCATCTTAGCATCAACATATCCAGTTCTAGAAATTAAAGTCCATAGTAATTCAGTTCTTTTGGCTGGACCACCTCCAGTCATCATCTGAACAATATCATAAGCTCTTGCCACATCTAATGATCTGATCGTCATCGCAATAAATACAAAAGGCATCAAGAAAGGTAATGTAATATTTTTAAACACTTGCCATGAGTTGCATCCATCAACTTTAGCAGCCTCAATAGGATCTTTAGGTATACCTAATAAACCTGCTAATAATAAAATAGCAAATACTGAAGTACTTGACCATATTTCAGCTGCCATAATAGAAGTGTTTGCTAAAATGCCATCAACTAGCCATGGTATCGGTTGTATGACTCCAAATTCTCTTAGAAAATTATTCATCAAACCAATATTGTCATTAAAAATATACTTCCATTGAAATCCAACTAGAATTGGAGAAAACATCATTGGAAACATCATTAGTGTTCTCAATGTTCTTTGTCCGTAGGTAATTTTATTTATCAATAAAGCTATTCCTAGACCAAAGACTAATTCTAAATTAAGAGCAATAGCTAAAAATAAGACTGTTCTTCCAAAAGCAATCCAAAAATCAATATCCCCAATTAACCTTTCGTAATTTCTAAATCCAACAAATCGATAGAGAGTATCTGGTTTAGTTAATTTAAAAGGTGTAAAACTTGTCCATAATGATAGGAGCAAGGGTAATAAAACAACACAAGTAAGTATTATTAAAGTGGGCATTAGTAGAACCCATGGACCATTTAGAAATTTTCTCATGATAGATTTAGAAACCTAGCTCTAATTAATAGAGCTAGGTATTTTAGTAAATGTTAGAAGTAACCAGCGTCTTCCATAATTTCAGTTGCTTTCTTAGAAGCGGTAGCTAGCGCATCTTCAGGAGATTTGTCTCCAAGAATAGCTGCTTGAAGTTCTGGATATAGAACGTTAGTAAATTCAATCCACTCAGGAATTAGTGGTGGAGTGAATGCATCTTCAGCCAATGACATTTTGAAAGTTTCAAATACCATTAACATAAACTCATCACCTTCAGCTTTCTTTTCAGCAATGATCGCATCCCAAATAGCTGGACGAGTTGGTGATAGTCCACCTCTTGCTTCAATCATTTGTGCTTTATTACTTGTTAAAGCCCATAAGAATGATGCAGCTGCTTCTTTATCTGGACATGACTCTGTCATTGAGAAAGAGTGTGATCCTGACCAACCAGTTCTTAAACCACCAGAACCCATTGGAGCACGTACAAGTCCAATATCACCAGCAACTTTTGAGTTTTCTGGATCATTAAAGAAACCTGCCCATCCTGCCCAGTCAAGGTTCATAGCAATTGTTCCACTTGCAAAACCTAATCCAGTGTCATCCCAAAGATAGTTTAAAACTCCATCAGGAACTGCTTTTGCATTATACAAATCAATAAACCATTGAAGAGCTTCAACACCTGCAGCTGAGTTGAATATTGGACGATAATCTTCGTCAAATAACGCTCCACCATTTGCAATTACTAGCTCATAGAATCGACCTGCTATTGCTTCTTCTTTACCAACATATTGAGTTCCGTAGAAATCAGGTGGGTTTGAGAAAAAGATAGCCTGATCTTTAACTTGATCCCAAGTTTCAGGTGGTGTTAAATCATAGCCATACTTTGCTTTAAAGTTAGCTTTGTTATCAGCGTCTTCATATAAACTTTTTTGATAATATAAATTACTAACATCACTATGTCTTGGCATTTGCACTAATCTTCCATCAACAGTAGAGTGCTCTAAAATTAATGGTGTATAATCTGCTAAAACTGATGCAGGCATAATATTATTTAAGTCTGTGTAAATATTACCATATTGAGATGCAAAACTTGTGTGGTTGGACGCAACACAAAAATCTAGATTGCCTGAAGCAATATCTTTCTTAATTTCTTTGTCTAATTCAAAGTGATTTTTTTGTGTTACAATTTCAATTTTTCCACCCGTGTTTTCTTCCCACCATGGAATTACTTCGTTGTATAATCCTTCGTATTGACCTCCGCCGATCAGTTTAACTCTCAGAGTTACACCAGAATAATCTCCCCATAATTCAGTTTCAGCTTTTGCTGAAAAAGAACCAAAAAAAGATACGGCAAGAACCAATGATAAAAATAATCTTAACATCATTCCTCCATAAATTTGTTAATTAATAATGCCATGTTGCAATTATTTGATAAAAATACAATAACTTTAGAGAAAATTTTTTTAATAGTGAACTATTGTCCCAGGTTGAGTATTAGACTCAAGACAAGCATATACAAGAGCCATTGTATTATAGGCATTATCAACGGAATGAGTTAATTCAGCTTCTTCTCCTGACGCATATCTTTGTAAGCTAGACATAGTTCCTATAAATGCATCTGGGAACCAAGTTCCAACATTATTGACTTTGGTCCATTCAGTATCTTTTGTAGAAATTTCAATCTCTTCCGGTTCACCGTTTGGATAGTTAAGGAGTAACCCAAATTTGATGTAAGCTGCTCCATCCAAACCTTCAACCCTGGCATACGCATGTGAGTGTTTCATACCATGCGAAGAATTATCATGAGTATGATTTATAGATAAACAACATCTGATATCATCTTCATATTGAAGAATTATACTTGATCTAGCATCGGCTAAGTTTGGTAAGTTAGGATGTTTTACTGATTTACAATGTACACTTGTTGGATTCCCAAGAACTGATCGTATCCAATCTAAATAATGAATAGAGTGGAGTGGAACTTCAACATTATCTAATGTTTCTAAAAAAGGCCAAAGATGCCAAGGGGTTCCTACGCTTAAACTTATTTCTAATTCTGTTAATTTGCCTAACATATTTTTATCTATTGCTTCTCTTAAAGCAATCATCATCGGACTAAATTTTAATTGAAGATTAACACATGCAATAATATTTTTTTCATTAATGATTTCTTTAATTCTTTTTGCTTGAGTAATACTATTACCCATTGGTTTTTGTAATTGGCAAATAGAATTATTTGGAAGCTTTTGAACAATACCTAATAGAACTTGAGGAGGAACTGCTATATCGAAAACTACATCTTTTTCTGCTAATGCTTCTTCTTCACTAAAGTAAATCTTTTCAATAGAATAATTTTCAGCACATTTTTTTGCTTTTTCTACATCAGGATCATAAATTCCTCTCACAGGAAAGTTTGCTTTTTTGTATGCTGGTAAATGGGCGTCGCTTACTATTCCACCAGCACCAATGATTACAATTGGTTTTTTATTTTTTGGAAGCTCCCAAACAGTATTTAAATTTGCTATATCTTCTGTACTAATTTTTTCCATAGAAAATATTTCTAACTAAATTTTTTAAAAAAGCAATAAATCATACAGTAATAAAAATTAAGATCAGAAAAAATTATGAATAACTAATGATTTTGTTTCATTTCATTGTAAGTTCTATGTTAAGTTAATTTGAAAAATTAAGGAGGTTGTATGGCTATACAAAGATATGGAATGGCTGTCAGGTTGAAAGATGAGAAAAGACAATATTATATTGACAATCATGCAAATGTTTGGCCTGAAGTTTTAGAAGAGTTAAAAAAAATTAATGTTCAAAATTATAGTATCTTCTTAAAAGAAGATTTTATGTTTGGATATCTGGAGTATACGGGAAATGATTTTGATGGTGACATGGGAAAGATGCAACAAATTCCAATTGTAGATAAATGGACTAAACTAATGATAGATTGCTTTAATCCATTCCCTAATAATGATGATAATGAATCCTGGGTTATGATGGATCAAATTTTTTTTATGGAATAATTAATGACTGTTTTAGTTACAGGTGGTTTAGGATTTATTGGATCTAAGGTTGTTTTGCAATTACTAAAAAAAGATATTGATGTTTTAGTGACAGATCTAGATATTGTAAAAAATAAAGACAAACTTGAAAGTAACATATTAAAAATTGGGAAAAATAAAGACAAAGTAAAATATCAAAAATTAGATATTACTAATTATAAAGAAATTGAAAGTATTTTTAAAAATAACAAAATAGATTCAATTATTAATTTAGCATATGGAATTGGAACTATATGTGAAGAAAATCCATTACTAGCAAGTAAAATAAATATCGTTGGAACTACTTCAATATTTGAAATGATTGTGAAGTATAAAATTAGACGATTAGTATTTGCAAGTAGCGAAACTGTTTACGGTGCAAATCAAGAATTCTTTGGAGATAGAGCTGTAACTGAAGAGGATTACTCAGGCATTAATAATCACTTTTATACATATGGTGTGATGAAACTTCTTAATGAGTTTATGGCTGAAAAATATATTAAAAAATATGGATGTAGTATTGCCTATACTAGGCCATCAGTCGTATTTGGTTATGGAAGACAGAATACAGCAATAAACTGGGCTGAAGATTTTGCAGCTAAACCTGCGTTAGGACAAGCAGCTCATTTACCATTTTCAAAAAAAAATAGAGACAATTGGATTTATGTAGATGATTGTGCTGAACAA
Source organism: uncultured Alphaproteobacteria bacterium (assembly GCA_902604905.1). Lineage (GTDB taxonomy): Bacteria > Pseudomonadota > Alphaproteobacteria > HIMB59 > CACPNW01. The sequence continues at coordinate 4,955 of CACLAN010000019.1, read as the reverse complement.
CTTGTTCGATTAGCATTAAAAGAAACTTTAAATTTTTCTTGCTTTAATACAGGGTCGGAAACTTTAGACGGCGAACAATTAGAAGCAACTGTAAAAAAAATTATTCCAGATGCAGAAATATATTTTGATGAAAATATTAAATCAACACCTTTAATAGATGATCAAAATGATGAAAGAATACGAAAAGAAATAGATTTTAATCCAAGATCCTTTGAAGAAGGAGTGAAATGTCTTATACAAGATGTGAGAGAAAGTAATTAATATATGAGTTATACAACAACAGTCACAGGTAGTTATCCAAGGAAAGAAGTTCAAAAAGATACATTACGAAAACCGACTGTTTCTGAAGAAGAATCATTTGAAATGATTAAATGGGCAGTTAAGGAACAGTCTGATCTTGGTTTAGATATAATTACTGATGGTGAAGGATACAGAGAAAATATGTATTGGTTCTACCAATTACGTTTGGATGGGGTGGATGCTATAAATAAAATTCGCAAAGATTTCACACTTGGTGGTTCGATGAAAGGTGTGGATTTAAGTAAGACTCATGGAACTAAAGGGTTTGGAATTGAGTGTGCAGTTGTAAAAGATGAAATTAAAAATCTGAAAACTGGTTTGGCAAAAAAATGGAGAGTTGCTAGAGATAATACTCCTTCAAACGTGAGAGTGAAACAAACAATTACTGGCCCTCATATGCTGGCAAGATTTAGTGTCAATGAAAGAACTGATCTCTATCCAGATGATATTGCACTTGCAAAAGCTTATGCAAATGCATTAACAGCAGAACTAGAAGAAGTTGTTAATGAAGGATGCGATTATGTTCAATTTGATGAACCCGTTTGGACAGAAAATGTAAATGAAACGAAATGGGCCGCTGAAATATTAAATGGAATTATTGAAAAATTTCCTAATGTAGATTTTAACCTTCATGTATGTGGCGGTAATGCTCACAGGAAAAGAGGTTTTTTTGGAAAATACACTGATATGATTGAAGCATTTAAGATATTAAAAGTTGATGAAATACATCTAGAACACTGTAGTCTACATTATAAAATGTTGGATGTATTTAATGATTGGAAATTTGATGGAAAAGTATCTCTTGGCGTAATTGATCAAAGAATTGATAATACAGAAACAGAGGAAGACATTATAAAAGCTATTAAACCTGCCCTAGAATATTTTCCTAAAGAAAAAATTTTACTTACAAGTGAATGTGGTTTTGGTCATGTGCCTATAGATATAGTTAAAAACAAAATAAAAATGTTAGTTACTACAGCAAAAAAACTATAGTTAAATTTCTTCTAACTCAACTTCAGTATTTAACTCAGCGCCAAAACCAGGAAGATCGGTTAAACTAACTTCTCCATTTACAGGTACAGGTTCGTTTTTAAACATCTTACCAAAAATAGGAACTACTTCTGTTGCTTTTGGATGTAAATTTATAAATTCATTAAAAGGTGTTAAAGTTGAAGCAATACCAAAGTTATATGCATAAACACCACTGCAATGAGGAATAACAATCATATCATATGCAGATGCCATAGCAGCTATTCGTAATGTTTCTGTCATTCCACATAGAGTTAGATCTGGTTGAAGAATATCTACTGATCTATCTCTTATAATATTCCTAAATCCATAACGAGAATTAGTATGCTCTCCAGTAGCCCACTTTTGCCAAGGGCATGCTTCTTTAATTAACTTATGACTCTCAAGATCATGAGGTGGAAGAGCTTCTTCAATCCAAAATAGATTGGCTTCTCTAACAGCGTTTGCTAAATCAATCGCATATGGTACGTCAAGTGACATATAACAATCAACCATTAATCGATAATCATGTCCAACTTGTTTTCTAGTTTCCATAATATATTCTTGATTTTTCTTAAGACCTTTAATCCCATCTCCTGGACCATAAGGTAGTGGTATTTTAGAACCTACATGTCCCCAATCTTGAGCAAGCTTTGCTTCTGGGCCTGTTACATATGTTTGAAGTTTATCTCTTACTTTACCGCCTATCATTTTATAAACTGGTTCACCTCTAACTTTTCCAATTAAATCCCATAAGGCTAAATCGATACCAGCAATTGTATTCATAACAACACCATTTTGACCTGAATAAGGAATTGCTGCTCTATACATTTGATCATAAAGAAGATTTAAGTCTCTAGCATCAGCACCAATTAAAAAGCGGTTTAAATGATTTTTAATTATCCAACTTGCGATATACCCACCATAAGCAGTTGCATAACCTTGGTGACCTCCCTCGGTTGTTACTTCTATAAAAATACCCTTTAATACATCCATACCCCATGAGGATCTTGACTCCTGGAATGTATTATAAATTGACATTGGATTTGCAATAATTGTATCGTTTATCCAGTGACCTGCAGCATGATCAGTGTAGTCTGCGCCAGCACTCTGAGTTTTAACAATCGAAACTTTTATTTCTGATATTAAGTAACGTTTATCCATATAAAAATTATCTTGTTACAGAAATGGCTAAAAAGCAATAAATTTTATTCTTAATTGTGATAATTTAAGTGTATTTATTTTTTAAAGTGTGATGTAATGTTAATCATATTGGAGGAAAATATGGTTAAAAATATTTTTAAATTTTCTCTAGCACTACTAGTTAGTGCCTTCGTATCTATCAGTGCAAAGGCAGAAACTGTTATTACTGTTGTAGATTGGCAGTCTGGTGTTGGAGGTATTACAAATGCTTATGCTGACTTTATAAAAGAATTTGAAGCAGCTAATCCAGGAGTTAAAGTAGAGTATACGCAATATACAGTCTCTACTTATAATGAATTCCTAAAACCTGCTCTTTCATCTGGAAAAGGGCCTGATGTTTTTGCTGTTTATCCTGGTCCTGATCTTGATGAGGTTATGAATGCTGGGCATTTAGTTAACATAACTGAAGAAGCAGATGCTGAATGGAAAGGTTGGTTAGGAAACAATATTAATATTCCTGAATTAAGTAGAAATGGTAGTCTTTATTTAGCGCCTCAAGATGCTTTTACAGAAGAAATTTGGGTTTACAATGATATGATTAAAGACCTAGGTTTTGAGCTCCCAGCTTTTGGCGACTCTTACACAGTTGATGAATGGGTTGCGATTGGTAATGCAGCAAAAGAAAAAGGTCTTGATGGCTTAATGTTTGGACCAGTTGAAGCTTGGTGTGTTTTTGATGGATTTGCAAATTTTGTTAACCAAGGAAATCAAAATTACCCTGAAGATTCTTTAGGAATGGCTCTTGATGGTAAAATTTCTTGGGATCAGCCAATGTTTAGAGATGCACTTAATGCATACAAAACTCTTAATGACAACGGAGTTTGGAGAAAAGATTCGTTGAGTATGGATTACCAAGTTCAAGCATGGGGTAAATGGCTAGAAAGAGAAGGTGTTGGAATCTATTGTAATGGTGATTGGTTTATTTCATCTGCTCCTGCAGATTATAATACACCTGATAGCTTAGGTATAACAATGATGTCATATCCAAAACTATCTAGTGACTCTCCAATGACTTACAATAAAGCAACAGGAACTAATCTTGGTATTAACGCTAACTCTCCAAATAAAGATTTAGCAATGGAATTTGTAAAACTAACAAATAGTCCAAATGCTTCTATGACTTTTGCTAGTTATGGGCAAATTCCAGCAAACCTTGCACAAGTTGACATGGATGCTTTAGCTGCATCACCTAATTTATTATTTAATGATGGTATAAAAATGTTAGCTACAGAAGGAAGAAATACTAATATTTATTATTCTCAAGCAGAACCAATGAAACATTTGTATGATGGTATTATGGAAATGTTTCTAGGTGTAACTTCAGTTGATGACATAGTAGAAAAAATGAATGATGTCACTGGCTATAGTGGCTAAGATTTATTAGATTAGGGGTTCAATACCCCTAATCTTTTTTAAATGATTTATAAAACTTTCCATATTAAAACATTATTTTATTTATTACCTGCAGTATTTATATTTCTTACTTTTAATGTAATCCCTGGACTAACATCTTTGGTATTAAGTTTTTTTGATTTTTCAGGTTTTGAAACAAATTTATTTCGTAAATTTGTTGGAATTGATAATTTTATTAAAATTTATGAAGATAAGTATTTCTGGATCGCACTTAAAAACACATTTCTATTTGTATTTGGTGCAGTATTTATTCAAACAGGTATTGCTTTAGTTTTATCTATTTTTATATTTTTTGGTAATTTTAAATTTTCTGTTTTAGTTCGCTCAATTATCTTTTTTCCATGTGTTTTAGCACCTGTGTCCGTTGGTTTAGTATGGAAAAAAATTTTAGAACAAGATGGTGTTTTAAATTCAATTTTAGGTCTTGATTATTCATATCTATCGTCTGTAAGTCTTGTGATGTGGTTAATTATTATGGTTAATACATGGCAATGGATTGGATATAATTTAGTTATTTATTATGCAGGTCTCCAAAGTATGAATATTGAATTACTCGAGGCTTCCGACATAGATGGAGCAAATTGGTCTCAAAAAATATTTTCAATTATTATTCCTTTATTGTGGCCAACAACAATTCTAAATATGATATTGAATTTAATTGGAGGCTTTCGGGCTTTTGATATAGTTTATGTTTTAACCAGAGGGGGACCAGCACATTACTCTGAGGTTCTGGCATCTTATCTATATTATTATTCATTTTCAGCAGGAGGCCCAAACAAAATGGGTGTTGGGGCTGCAGTAGCATTTGTAATATTTGCATGTATTTTAACTATAGCTGTTGCAAGAATTATTATAAGTAAAAAAATAAGAAGAGAAAATTAAATTATGGAAACAAATAAAATAAATAATTATGGTGCTAGTTTCAAAAGAAGTCCAGTTTTCTATGTCATTACAAGAATTGTTGTTTTATTTTTTATTATTATAATTATTTTTCCATTACTTTATACTTTATCACTATCTGTGAGATCTCC
>CACLAN010000018.1 GCA_902604905.1 uncultured Alphaproteobacteria bacterium | reverse complement strand
AACAGTCTCTTTGGAAACCTTATCTATATTTTTAATAGTTTCAGCCGGTTCGATTATTCTATTAAAAACCAGAAGTTGTCTAGCAGCACTTTCACATCTTCTAAATGCACTTTCTCTTCCCATCATTAAACTTGCTTTCAACTGAGCTTTACCTCTATTGATTTCCTTTTCTGTAATTGAATTAGGACTTTCGTTTAATTGATCACATAAAACAGGTATGAGTTCTTGAATTTGATTTTCTCCTGTTCCACAATAAATACCAAAAACACCAGTGTCAGTATAAGATGAGCTAAAAGAAGAAATACCATATACAAGACCACGTTTCTCTCTAATCTCTTGAAATAATCTTGATGACATACCTCCGCCTAATAAAGATGAGTACACTAGTAAAGAATAGTAATCATCATGGTGGTAATCTATTCCTTCGAAACCAAGCAGTAGATGAATCTGTTCTAATTTTTTATCTTCTCTGTATTCTCCAGATTTGTAATCAGCTTTTTGTCTTTCAGTAGATAATCCAGTTGGTAGGTTAGTGCATGATTTTTTAATTGATTCTACAAATTGATCATGGTCAATTTTTCCAGCTGCACTTATAATCATTTTTTTTGGATTATAATGATTCATCATGAAGTCTTTAACTTCGTCTCTTGAAATATTTTTAATAATATCAGTTTTACCCAATATGGAACGTCCCATTGGCTGGTCCGGGTATGCTTTTTCTTGCCAATAATCAAAAATCATATCATCAGGAGTATCAAGGTACATTCCAATTTCTTGAATTATGACTCCTCTTTCTCGATTAAGTTCATCTTCAGCAAAAGTAGAATTTTGCAAAATATCAGTAAGAATATCTATGCCAAAATGTAGATCATCAGCTAAGAGTTTTACATAATAAGCTGTTATTTCCTTTGAAGTATAAGCATTTATATCTCCCCCAACATTTTCAATTGTTTCAGCAATTTGAAGAGCGTTTTTCGTTGATGTACCCTTAAAAGCCATATGCTCTAAAAGGTGAGCAACGCCATTGATGTTTTTTGTTTCGTCTCTACCACCAACAAAATTCCATATACCCATTGATACTGTTTCAAGCCCTGGCATATTTTGGGTTACTATTCTTAATCCATTTTCTAATGTTGTAATTTTATGCATAGCTTATTTTTTCAAAGATGAAATTTTTTACATCTTTAGTACTATTAGGTAATATAGTCATCTTTTCCTCTTTATCAAAGAGATTGCTCAATTCTTTTGGTATATCAATTTCTTTATTAATTGCTTTATTCACAGCTTTGTCAAATTTTGCAGGATGTGCACAAACCAAAGATACCCATGCTTCATCATCTTTTTTATCTAATAATACTTTTAGTCCTGTTGCAGTATGTGGATCAGCGATATAATTAAATTTTTCGTATACATATTTAATTGTTTCCAGAGTCATACTATCATCAATTGAAGAAGCCTTATATATTTGCTGAAACTTAACTAAAACAGATTCATCAAATTGATAAAAACCTTTTGATGAAAAACTTTCAAATACTTCATTTACTCTTTTGCTATCTCTATTGAAGCTTTCAAAAATTTGCCTCTCAAAGTTACTTGAAACTTGTATATCCATACTAGGGCTATATGTTTTAGAAACAGATTTTTTTTTCATTTCTCCAGTGTCTACTATGGACTTCAAGATATCATTAGAATTAGTTGCAATATGTAAATTACCAATAGGTAATCCCATTTGTTTAGCAACAAAGGCAGAAAAGATATTGCCAAAATTTCCCGAAGGAACAATAAAATTAATTTGCTGCTTATCAGTTTGCAAGTAAGCCCAAAAATAATAAACAACTTGCGCAATTAATCGTGCCCAATTTATAGAGTTTACTGCAGTTAAAGAAGTAGACTCTTGTATTTCATCATCAACAAATAGTTCTTTGACAATTTTTTGACAATCATCAAAATTACCATCTACAGCAATATTAAAAATATTCTTATCAATTACTGTAGTCATTTGTTTTCGTTGAATAGGTGATACTTTATTATGAGGATGTAGAATAAATACATTTATATCTTTTTTTGATTTAAAAGAATGAATTGCAGCTGACCCAGTATCACCAGAAGTTGCACCTAAGATAGTAATTTTTTTTGGAGAAATCTCTAAACTTGTAGAAAATAAGTTACCAAGAAATTGTAAAGCATAATCTTTAAAAGCATAAGTAGGTCCATAAATTAATTCTAATAAAAATTTATTATTTTCTAATTCTACTAATGGCGCTATTTTTTCATGATTAAATTTTGCATAAGTTTTATTTAAAATTTTTTGTAATTCTAATTTTTCTATATTTTCATTTACATAAGGAAAAATTATTTCGCATGCAACTTCTTCGTATGATTTATTTTTTAAACTTAGTAAGTCTATTTTGGGCCAGCTTTGGGGTAAATACAGACCACCATCTCTCGATAATCCTTGATAAAGGATATCGTTAAATGATCTGCTTAGAGAATCATCTCTTGTGCTTAAATATTTCATTAAAGATAGCGATTAGTAATATATTCTTTGAAATATTTAGCATTTAAAGGCGACTTTGTAACCTGTTCTAAAACCTCATTAGTTGAAAAAAAACTACCTTTTTCATGGATATTTTTTTTAAGCCAATTTACTAAATTTGAAAATTCACCATTTTCTATTTCCTTATCTAATTCCTTTTGATCAATTCTCAATTGAGACGCAAATTGAGCAGCAGTGAGTGCTCCTAATGAATATGTTGGAAAGTATCCAAATAATCCAGCAAACCAATGAATATCTTGTAAACACCCATCAGTGTCTTTATTTATAGATAAATTAAATAATCTATTAAATTCATGATTCCAAGCTTCTGGAATGTCTGCAATATTTATTTCATTGTTAAAAATTTTTCTTTCTAAATTAAATCTTAAAATAATATGCAAGGGATAGGTTACTTCATCCGACTCAACTCTTATAAAAGATTTATTTACTCGAGTACCTAATTTGTAAAGATTGTCAGGGTTTGTAGCTTTGTCTTTAACATTAAATTGTTTATTTAGAGTATTAGATAAAAATTTTTTAAAAGCTAAAGACCTTGTGATTTGCATTTCAATTAATAGAGATTGACTTTCATGCATGGCCATCCCTCTAGATTTACCTGCTGGCTGATGCATCCAATCTTTTGGAAGGTTTAGCTCATATAATGCATGTCCAGTTTCATGCATAACACCATCTAAAGATGAAAATGGATTTTCATTATTATATCTAGTTGTAATTCTAACATCATTTGTAGATCCTCCACAAAAAGGGTGAACACTTTTATCAAGTCTCCCTCTTGTAAAATCAAAACCTATTTGTTTCATTATATATTCAGAAATATTTTTCTGCTTTTCTTCATCAATACTTTTTTTAAATTGAAGTGTTTCTTCTTTTTTTTGCTTATCAATAATTTTATCAATAAGTGGTGTGAGAAATTTTTGTAAATCATCAAATACTCCAGATATTTTATTTTCTTCTGAAGAAGGTTCAAATTTATTTATTAGCGCTTCATAAGGAGAAATTTTAAAAGTTTCCCCTAGAATATTAGCTTCTTCTTTCGTTAAATTTATAAGTTCTTCTAAATCTTTTTTTACTAAATTAAATTCGGACTTTTCCCTTGCCTCTTGCCAAACACCTTCACATTTAGCTGAAGATTTTGAAATTTTTTCTACAAGCTCCGTTGGAATAGCAGAAGCTAATTTATATTCTCTATCCATTTCATTTAAGTTTTTCTGATCACTGTTACTTAGATTAAGATTCTTAGAATCTTCAATTAAATCACCTACTTCAGATGATGAAATTTTACTATGACTAAGTTTTGATAAATAGGCTAATTGATCTGATCTTTGATCTCTTGAGCTGCTAGGCATCATTGTTGCCATATCCCAGTGTAAAATACCTGCAATATCTGATGTAAGTGAAGCTTCATTAAAGATCTCTTTAAGTTTTAAATATGTTTTCATTTTTTCTTCCTAAATAAATAAATTATAAAAATAATCAAAAAAGAAAAACTCATCAAAAACCATGTAATTGCATACTGCAAATGATTATTTGAAAAATTATGATTTTGAGATGATGGTAATAAGAAATTCTCTGCGTAATTACTCATATTTTTAATGAAAAACTTCTGATTTATCTTAACATTTAAGAAAGTTTGAATTTGCTCCAAATCATAATAGTACCATTCATTTGAAGAGATAGAATTCTCGGGAGTAAACATCTTTTTTTGAGTTGGATATCGGATGTATCCTAGAATTTCAGCATTTATTATTTCATTATTGTCTTTAAAATAATCATATCTGCTTTGCTCAAACCAACCTTCATCAATTAAATAATTATTACCATGATTATCTGACAATAAACTAGCTATTCTAACACCAGAAATCCCATTCAATGTTTTAGCAGGGAAAAAAATTTTTTTACTTCTGTCAACAGTGCCTAAAGTGATAACTTTAGTAAACTCATCAATGTTTGGATACTTCATTTTTCCCATTGAAAGTGAAAGTGGTTTTTGATCCTTTAGTTCATTAAATTCGGCTATAATTTTTTCTTTCCATTCCAGTCTTTGGAATTGCCAAATTCCTAAAAATATTGTCAGCGCAATACAAAATAAACTAAATAAAAAAAATTTTATGGGAAAGTTTTTAATTTATGCACCCCAAACATAAACGCAGACAAACAAGAACAACCAAACAACGTCAACAAAGTGCCAATACCATGCTGCAGCCTCTAATCCAAAATGTCTATCTGGAGTAAAATGATTTTTATAAACACGATACAAACAAACAGCTAGAAATGCTGTTCCAACCATTACATGAAATCCATGAAAACCAGTAGCCATATAAAATACTGACGGATATATTCCATCAGTAAAACTAAAATAATGATGAGCTGCCTCGTAATATTCTACACCCTGCATAAATGAGAAGAAAATTCCAAGACCAACAGTACACCATAATGCCTGAATGGCTTGATCTCTATGACCTTCTCTAACAGCATGGTGAGCCCATGTACAAGTAGTACCTGACATTAATAATATTAATGTATTTAAAAAAGGAACATCAAGTGGATCAAAAGTTTTAATACCCTCTGGAGGCCAAATACCAACTGCACCTTCAGAGTCAAAAGTTTCTGAAAATTCTTCAATTGGAAGCTTGGGAGTCAGACTTGCATCAAAAAAAGCCCAAAAAAAAGCAACAAAAAACATAACTTCAGATGCAATAAATAAAGCCATGCCATATCTTAAACCTAACTCAACAACAGGAGTATGAACTTTTTGATAAGTAGATTCTTTAATTACATCTTTCCACCAAAGGAACATGACAGTTAACAATCCAATTGTACCCAATATTAACAACCAACTAGTTCCGTAATGCATGTAGAAGACCAAGCCTGCAGCCATTGCTAGCCCGGCAATTGAAGATAAAAAAGGAAGTGGACTTGGATCAACTAAATGATAAGGGTGTTTCTGTCCTGTACTTGTAGATTTTTCCGCCATAATTATTCTATATATTTAAAAAAAGTATATGACAATGTTATCTCTTCAACATCTTTCATTGTAGGATCTTCACTGATTGATGGATCTACATAAAATACAACAGGCATTTCAACAGTCTCACCTGGTTTTAGGGTTTGTTTCTCAAAACAAAAACATTGTGTTTTTATAAAATAAGGGCCAACTTTTTGAGGTAAAACGTTAAACGTTGCAGTTCCAATATTTTCAACATTAGAGAGATTTGTTGCTTTATAATTAACAAGCATATTTTCACCAACTTTGAAATTAATTTTTTCGGGAGCTTCAAAAGACCAATTTATACTATCATTAACATCCGCATTAAATTTCAAGTTTATGTCTCTTTCTAATATTGTGTTTGAACTAAACTCAGATGTGTTTGTTTTGCCTCCAAAGCCCGTTACTCTACAAAAAAGATCATAAATAGGTACTGAAAATGCAACAAGGGTTATCATAATCAAAACTATAAAAGATAATCCAATTGCAGTTCTAATATTTGCCAACTTAAACCCCTAAAATATTTGCTTTAAATATGGTATATAAATAAAAGAAGGCGACAACACAGAGTAGGATTATTAAAGTTATTATATTTTTTTTTCTTCTATTTTTCATTACATAATCACATGGTCAATTAATAATCCAGCAAACAAACTAAAAAGGTAAAATATAGTTAATGCAAAAAATTTTAATCCCTCAGTATTTGGAATTGATTTTTTTTCTTTAGATTTTTTTAACTTAATTGCATTGTTAAGTAAAAAAAAATTTAGAATTGTTGCTATTACAAAATATATTAAACCTACTCCCCTATCAATATAAGGAAGATAGCTTGAAGCTATCAAAATTACTGAGTAATAAATAATTTGTTTTTTTGTTTCATCTATACTGCTAACATTTGGTAACATAGGAACTTTAGCTTTTGCATAATCATTAAATCTATAAACTGATAAAGCCCAGAAATGTGGTGGTGTCCAAAAAAAAATAATTACAAACATACTTAATGGCAAAAGACTAATTTCAGGAGTAACGGATGTCCATCCAATTATTGGTGGAATAGCTCCAGCTGCTCCACCTATTACAATGTTAAGCGATGTGGTTCTTTTTAACCAAAAGGTATAAATAAATATATAAAACAAAATTGTAAAAAGTAATAAGCTTGTAGCAAGTGAATTAGAAAACCATTGCATTAAAATTAATGATACTGTTCCAGTGAGAATTCCAAGAACTAAAGCTTCATTTTTTGAAACAATTCCCAGAGGAATTGGCCTCAGTTTAGTTCTTTCCATTGTTCTATCTATATCTTCATCAAACCACATATTGATTGCAGCTGAAGAACCTGCTCCTAAAGCAACTGCAACAATAATAATTAAATAATTTAAAATAGGAATCTGATCTGGTGCCAAAAACATTCCAGTGAATGCAGTAAAAATAACTAGAGACATTACTCTTGGCTTCATGAGCTCGTAATAACCTTTTGTTTTTCTTAAAAAGATATTATTGCTGTAGCCCTCCTCTAATAAGGTTTTAACCTCCACAATTATTAACCTTTAAATTTAGGAAGGGTTTCAAATTGATGGAAAGGTGGTGGAGAAGATAAAGTCCATTCTAAAGTGTCTGCTCCTTCTCCCCAAGGATTTGATGCCTCTTTTTTTCCAAAGAAAAGTGAATAAATTATCGAAAATAAGAATACTAAAGTAGCGGCAAAAGAAATATAAGAACCATAAGTTGAAACAAGATTCCATCCTGCATATGCGTCTGGGTAATCAGGTATTCTTCTTGGCATCCCAGCTAATCCTAAAAAATGCTGAGGGAAAAAAGTTACATTTACACCTATAAAAAATAACCAAAAGTGTAGTTTACCTAAATACTCATTGTATTTTCTTCCAGACATTTTTCCAAACCAATAATAGATACCTGCAAAAATCCCAAACATCGCTCCCATACTTAATACGTAATGGAAATGAGCAACTACATAATATGTATCATGCATAACAGTATCAATTCCTGCATTTGCTAAGATAACTCCTGTCACTCCGCCGAGAGTAAATAAAAATACAAAACCTATGGCGAAAAGCATAGGCGTTTCAAAAGTTAATGAACCACCCCACATAGTTGCGATCCAACTAAAGATTTTGATACCTGTTGGTACTGCTATAATGATTGTAGCTAACATAAAATATGCTCTAAGGTCTGCACTTAAACCAACAGTGAACATGTGATGAGCCCATACTATAAAGCCAATAAATCCAATTGAGATCATTGCATAAACCATTCCTAGATATCCAAAAACAGGTTTTCTAGAAAAGGTAGATATAACCTGGCTAACTATTCCAAAAGCAGGTAAGATCATAATGTAAACTTCTGGATGTCCAAAAAACCAAAATAGATGTTGGAACAATACTGGATCTCCACCACCAGCAGGATTGAAGAATGTTGTTCCAAAATTACGATCTGTCAGTAACATTGTTATAGCTCCAGCTAGAACAGGAACAGCAAGAAGAAGAAGAAATGCAGTTATTAACATTGACCATACAAAAAGAGGCATTTTGTGAAGAGTCATCCCGGGTGTTCTCATATTGAGAATAGTTGTTATAAAGTTGACTGCACCAAGTATAGAAGATGCTCCTGCTAAATGAAGAGCAAAAATTGCCATATCGACTGAAGGTCCTGGGTGTCCAAGTTTATTAGAAAGCGGTGGGTAAATTGTCCAACCGGTACCAGCGCCTGTTCCAATTGTTGCTGAAACCACTAAGAGTATAACAGCTGGAACTAATATCCAAAAACTAAAATTATTCATTCTGGGAAATGCCATATCTGGAGCACCAATCATTAATGGAACAAACCAGTTGCCAAATCCACCGATTAAGGCAGGCATTACAACAAAAAAGACCATTAGCAGTCCATGAGCGGTTATGATAACATTCCAAGCTTGACCATCTGCTACAACATCTAATCCTGGAGCTGCGAGCTCGGCTCTCATTATTAGAGAGAAATAACCACCTACTAAACCTGCTAAGATAGCAAAAATTATATATAAAGTTCCTATATCCTTATGATTAGTTGAGAAAAACCATCTCTTAATAAAACCAGGTCTATGATCGTGATCTTCGTGGCTAACTGCTTTTCCGTAACTCATATTTATCCTACTCTATAATTAGTTCATTATTATTAATTTTGTTAGACATTGCTAACTTATTTTTTTGCTCAATAATCCAGTTGTTAAAATCAGTCTCATTTAACGCTTCAATTACAATAGGCATGAAACCATGTCCGGTGCCACATATCTCAGAACACTGACCTCTATAAATACCTGGCTCATCAATGTTAAACCATGTTTCATTTAATCTTCCTGGAACAGCATCTTTTTTTACCCCAAGTGATGGCATTGCGAAACTATGTAGAACATCTCCACCTGTCACCAAGACATGAATATTTTTGTTTGCTGGCAAAACCAGATGATTATCAACGGTTAGAAGTCTAATATCACCCTCTTCTAGTTCATCATCTGGAGTCATGTAACTTTCAAATGATAGGTTATCATGTTCTGGATACTGGTATTCCCAATACCACTGATGTCCTATAACTTTAATTGTCATGTCAGTTTCAGGGATTACATCTTGTTGATATACTAATTTAAAGGAAGGAATAGCCATAAAGATTAAAATTATTACTGGAATCCCAGTCCAGAGAATTTCAATAAATGTGTTATGAGTTGTCTTGGAAGCAACAGGATTTGCTTTTTTTCTAAATCTAAAAACTACATAAAAAATAAGAAACAAAACAAAAACTGTAATTGCAGTCATCATAATTAATACAAAATTATGAAGATCATAAACATTTCTCATAACGTCACTTGCAGGTGTTTGAAAACCTAACTGCCAATCAGAAATACCATTTGCTGAAGAAGCAAAAGTCATAAATGTAGCGGTAATAAAGGATAAAATGCGCATCTTATTTAGTTATTGTATACACTAATAAATAAATTATTCAGTAAATTAACCAGTGATTTAGAGGCAAAATTCTAGGACAGGTTGTCGCTCATTATGATTTATTCAATAACCGATTGAATAGAAAAAATTGCAGATGTAGTTGCAGTGTCTGATCGTAGAATTCTTTTTCCCAAAGAGACGGATATACATGAAGACAAGGAAGAGATGGTTCTTCGTTCCTTTTCAGAAAAACCACCTTCAGGTCCAATAATGACAGACCATTTTTTGTATTTTTTTGTTTTATTAATTAATGCATTGTAAATAGTTGGTAAATTTTCATTTCCTTCGTCACAAAATACTAACCCTCTATCAGATGGAAAGTTATCAACTAAATCATCTAGTTTAATTGTTTTTTCTAAAGTCGGAATGGACAATCTCTCAGATTGTTCTGATGCTTCAATCATATTTAATTCAAAATTTTTAAAATTTATTTTTGATTGATTTGTATATTCTGTCAAAATTGGAATAAATCTAGAAATGCCCAGCTCAGTAGCTTTTTGAATGGTAATATTCATTCTATAAGATTTGATTGGAGCAAATATTAGCCATAAATCAGATTCTTGAGGAATATCTCTCAATTTGTTTTGTATTTGTAAAACAATGTTATCTCTATTGATAGAAATTACTTTAGATAGCCATTCACCTGTCAAACCATCGAATAAATTTATATTATCTTCTTTTTTGATTCTAAGAACATTTTTTAAAAAGTGGTGCTGCTTATTTTTTATATAAATTAAAATATTGGCTGATAATTTTTTTGAAACAAATAATCGTGTTTTAGATATTTTCATTACAATAATTTAGAATTATAACATTATATTCATATATGTGGGATAACTTAGTTGTAAAAAAAATATTTGATTACTGCGAATTAATCAGACTTAACAAACCTATTGGCTTCCTTCTATTAATGTGGCCTTGCTGGTTTGGTTTAGCGTTACTAAAAACAGAAACTTCTAAACTATTATCTTGGTATTTAATTTTTTTAATTGGTTCTTTTTTAATGAGAAGTGCGGGTTGTATAATTAATGATATTATTGATATTGATTTTGATCAAAAAGTTACACGTACTAAATTTAGACCTTTAGCGTCAAAAAAGATTTCTATTACTGAAGCGATATTATTATTAATAATATTTTTGATAATTAGTTTTTTCATTCTTCTCGAGTTTAATTTTAAATCAATTGTATTAGGTTTGTTGAGTGTGCCATTTGTTATTTTATATCCATTTATGAAAAGAATAACTTTCTTCCCACAGTTGTTCCTTGGAATTATTTTTAGTTGGGGTGTGCTAATAGTTTCAATGCAATTTAATACACGAATTACATTTGATTTTCTTTTATTGTATTTTGTATGTATTTTTTGGACGTTAGCATATGATACGATTTATGCCTACCAAGATAGGTCAGATGATGTTTTAAATAAAATCAAATCTACTGCAGTTTATTTTGATAAAAATGGTAAAAGATTTGTTCAAACATGCTATCTTATTATCTTAATTATACTGTCTTATTTCGTATGGAATTCCTCAAATTTTTTACTTAGTTCAATTATTATAGCCACTATCGCAATTTGTACGTATATAGCAATTCAGAAATGGGATATAAAATCGCCGTTAAGTTCAAATTATTATTTCAGACAAAATAATATTTTTGCAATTATGTTATTTTTACTTTTACATACTTTTTAATGTCTTCAGATAAAAAACAGTCAGTTACTTCAAGAATAGTTTTTCATTATTTAATGAGTCATAAACTCAAAATAATATTAGCTTTATTGATGATGGTTATCTCAGCAGCAGCAACAGGTTTACATGCTTGGTTAGTAAGACCTGCACTTGATGAAGTCTTAATCAAAGGTAATAAAGAAATGTTGTTTTTAATTCCAATTGCAATAATTATAGTGACTCTCTGTAAAGGATTGGCAACATATACTCACTCTTATCAAATGAGTAAAGTTGCACATTCTATTATTGCAAAACTTCAAACTCAGATGTTTGAAAAACTCATGTATTTGAATATGAAATTTTATAATGATTCTAAGTCAGGTAATTTAATTTCAAGACTCATCAATGATACTTACTACTTAAGACTTGCAATAGTTAAATCTGTAACAGGAATTATAAAAGATGTTTTAGTTATTATTTTTTTACTAGGTAATATGTTTTACCAAAGTTGGACCCTAACTATTTTTGCTTTTTTTGCATTCCCTTTAGCGATCTGGCCCATAAGAAAAATTGGCAAGAGTATAAGAAAAATTACTTACACTATCCAAAACGAAATTGCAGTTTTTTCCAATGTGTTAGCTGAAAGCATTAAAGGTATTAGACAAGTAAAAGCATACTCAAGAGAAAACTATGAAAAACAAAGAGCTTTTGAAACAATTAGTTTCATTCAAAAATATTTTACAAAATCTGCTTTTATTAGCAATCGCTTAAGTCCTTTAATGGAATTTATTGGAAGTTTAGCTGTAGCACTCTCAATTTATGCTGGGGGTGTTTTTGTCTTAAACGAAAGTATGACAACAGGCCAATTTATGAGTTTTTTAGTAAGTCTTCTTTTGGCTTATCAACCAGTAAAGGCACTTGGAAATCTAAATATTAGTGTCCAGGAAGGCCTAGCTGGAGCTGAGAGAATATTTAAACTTTTAGATACAAGCGAAAAAAATATGGAAAATATTTCTCCAAAAAAAACTATAGATCTAGATGGAGACATTGTTTTTAAAGATGTTTCATTTGCATATAACGATAATACAGTACTTGATAAAATAAGTTTAAGAATACCAAAAGGAAAAAAAGTTGCGTTAGTTGGCTTATCTGGATCTGGTAAATCAACGATAGCAAATATAATTTTGCGATTATATGATAATTATTCAGGCTCTATATTAATTAATTCTAAAGATATAAAAGAATTAGATCTGACAGATGTAAGAAATAGTGTTTCAATAGTAACTCAAGAAACAATTTTATTTAATGAAAGTATTTTTAACAATATTAAATATGGAAACCTTAAAGCAACTGATGAAGAGATTAGTTTAGTCGCTAAAAATGCTGGGGTGAGTAGTTTTTCGGAAGAATTGGATCAAAAACTAGACACTGTTATTGGAGAAAACGGCATAAAATTATCAGGTGGACAACGACAAAGAATTGCTATTGCCCGAGCTCTAATTAAAGATGCACCACTTTTAATTTTGGATGAAGCTACATCTTCTTTAGATAACATAACTGAAAATAAAATTCATGAAACAATAAATAGTCTGATGAATAATAAAACTAAATTAATAATTGCACATAGATTAAGCACAATAGAGGACGCAGACATTATCTACGTTTTAGATAAAGGCAAAATTGAAAGTCAGGGAAAGCATGAAGAGTTAATTTCAAAATCAATAATTTATAAAAAATTACAACTAAGAGAACAGTTGGAAAATGAGTTTTAAAAAAAAAATTTTTAAATTTTCTATATCTCAAAAAATTTTGGCATTTATAGGTTACCTATATATCTTATTCGTATGTTACACTTCTAAAATAAAAATTATAAACTCTGAGTTACCAGAAAAATTATGGATAGAGAATAAACCTTTTATTTTAGCATTTTGGCATGGTCAATTGATGATGATAGGACATGCATGGAAAAGTAAAGCTGTGTTAAATATGTTAGCATCTAGCCATAGTGATGGTCGATTTGGTGCATATATTGCAGGTCATTTTAATTTAAAAAATGTTTCTATAATGTCAAAAAACAAATCACCTTCATTAAGGAAAGTATTTAAAATTTTAAAAGATAAAAATTATATTGGTATTACTCCTGATGGACCAAGAGGACCAAATAAGAAAGTCTCAGAAGGAATTATAAAAATTGCAATTCATTCTCAAGTCCCTATTATACCACTTGGTTTTGCTTCAAATAAAAATGTTAAACTTAAATCTTGGGACTCATTTTTAATTACATATCCATTTTCAAGATGTAGATTTGTCTGGGGTGAACCAATTACTATTCCTTCTTCTACTAAAGA
>CACLAN010000017.1 GCA_902604905.1 uncultured Alphaproteobacteria bacterium | reverse complement strand
ATACTGGTGGAAGAAATTTTGGACATCTCGCTTATAGTGTCAAAAATATATATGAAGTTTGCGAAAAACTAATGAAAAATGGTGTTATTATAAACAGACCACCGCGAGATGGACATATGGCTTTTGTTCGTTCTCCTGATGGAATTTCAATTGAAATTTTACAAGAGGGTGATTCACTTCCAGAGCAGGAACCTTGGAAGTCTATGGAAAATTCTGGTTCTTGGTAATTTAATTATTTAATTTTACTTTATAATATTTATCTGGATTGGTAGCTAAAGCTATTACTGAAGGTAAAACTTTTCTATAAAAATCAAAAAGGCTATTAAAGGGTTTAGGAAGTTCTGAATCAATTTCTTTGCGAAGTTTTTTTAAATTATAAGACGGAACCATTGGATACATATGATGTTCTAGATGATATTCCATATGCCAGTACAAAAAACTTAAGATAGGATTTATTCTTACTGAATAAGTGCTTAAACGATGGTCCTTTGTATCAACTTTTGCTGCTAAATGTTGTGTTACATTAACAGCAAACCAGATTGGTTTACCAATATATGTTGGTAAAATAATATAGACAATTGGTAAGATGGAGCTAATATAGAAAGAATAAGCAATTACTATTGCCCATATCAAAACATATAATCTTGAGTTCCATAATATTTTTATCTTTTCTTCTTTAGGGGCAGTAATATCAATAACTGGGGAAAATTTTCCAAAGGCATGTTTCAAAACTTCGTACTTAATAAGTTTATGTGGATAAAGTAAATCAGTTAATGGAATAAAATTTAAAAAGAATGCTAACAATTCTACAGGTCTTGAAACTTGAATTTCATGATCATAATCATCTTCAGTTTGAAGAGTTTTGGAATGGTGAAATGTATGACTCCATCTCCATCGGAAACCTTCAAAATCACACATGAAAGAACTAATGTGATAAAAAATTTCATTTATCCACCTTGTTTTGAATGCAGTTCGGTGCACAGTTTCATGCCAGTTAGCTACACTGAACGCATAAATTGTTCCGTATATAAAAAAGAATAAGTACGTCCACCAAGTACCTAGAGTTATGTAAGCAAGATAACCCGAGACGATTAAAGATAAAAAGTAAAAAAAGAAATGTATTAGACCAGGTAGATCTTTTCTTTTTGATAAATTTTTTAAAACTTTTTTATCTAATTCTGGTTTATACCAATCTTCTAAATTAACGTGCATGTAAATATATCTAGTCTAATTATCCCAACGTTCAAGCCAGCTTCCATCAACACTAGAATCAAACTGATCTTTTTTAGAAGTGCCTCTAAATTTTGTATGTTGTTCTTCGTATCCTTCAAACCAAGAGCTCCAATCAGCAGTATAGTTAACGTCATCAGATTTTCTCATTATGATTGGGTCAACTAAACCAGTATGAAATCCAGCTTCATCTTTTGGATTTTGAAATCTTAAATCAACACTCCATCTTACGGAATCAGATAAGTTTTCAAGTGATCTATGCGGAACCAATTGATGAAGGAATAAAACAGAACCAGCCTTCATATCACAGGTAACTATTTTTTCCTCAGGAATATCTTTTTCTTCAATAAATAAATACCAAGAGTCTTTTACAGAACCATCTTTTTTTTCAAGTTTGTGGTTCAATACTCTTTCTGGTCTATGTCCTCCAGGTAGTACCTGCATGCATCCATTTTCCTTATTTACATCTAGAAAGGGAATCCAGGCAGCTGGTTGTGTCGTTTTTTCAGCGCCTTCTTTTAAATAAGCTGAGTCTTGATGCCAAGGAACTGTCATTCTTGCAGTTTGTGGAGTTTTTGATCTAATGTTCCAAACAGGATGGCCTGAGATGTCTTTCCCTACCCAATTCTCAACAATGTCTAGAAGTTTTTTTGATCCCCACAAATTTGCGAGTGCAGGTTTAAGTTCTCCTCTATGATGAATTAAAACAGATGATCCTTTAAAATCTTTCTCAAGAGCAGCTAATCTTTTGAAAACATCTTTATCCTCATGTTTATTTGAAATTTTTTCTGCTTTAAAAGCTTTGTCTGCAAAATCTTCGACGATTTCCTCAAACTCATTTAATATTGGATTTAATTCATCCATACTAAATACGTCTTCAACTATTGTATATCCTTCTTCATTATATTGTTCTATTTGTGTTTTACTAATCATTGACCGCCCCCATATTTATAAGTGATCTTAAACAATATTTATCCATTTACTAGCAAATCAGTTAACTCATCAATGTTTGTATCCTCTTTTGCTAAATCAGCAATTTTTTCACCCCTTGCCATAACACACAAATGATCTGCAATAGGATAGACGTGACTCAAGTTGTGAGTAATAAATATTGATGTTACACCTTGTTTTTTTAATCCTTCAACAAACCGAAGAACTTTATTTGTTTCTTTAACTGATAAGTGGTTTGTTGGTTCATCCAAGATTAAAACTTTTGATTTAAAATACATAGCTCTTGCAATTACAACACCTTGTCTTTCTCCTCCTGAGAGTTGGTTTACAGGTGTTTCGGGAGACCTAAGATGAAGTTCAACATCATTTAACGCTTCCATCGCAGCTTTATCCATTGATTTAGATTTCATTAAACCAATTGATCCAAGGGAAAAAGTTGTCTGCTCTCTTCCGATAAAAATATTTCGTGCAATAGACATCTGTGGAATTAATGCGGAATATTGATAAATAGTTTCTATTCCTAAATTCATCGCTTCTTTAGTAGACTTAAATTTCACTTCATTTCCTTCAAAGTAAATGTGGCCAGAGTCAGGTGCATGAGCACCGGATAGAATTTTAATTAATGTTGATTTACCAGCACCGTTATCACCAATTAAACCAACAACCGTATCTTTTTTTATCTTTAAACTGAGATTTTTAAGTGCATGAACTCCAGAATAATATTTATTAAGATCTTTGCATTCAATAATATTCTCACTACTCATTAGTTTCTCCTTCACTTTTCTGAGTATTTTTCTTGGAGTCAATTTCATTTTCTTCAGCTTGGTTTTTATGAACCATATTTTCACCTCTTCTTACAACCCAAGTGTTAAATACAACGGAGATGATAATTAAAGATCCAAGTCCTGCTCTAAACCATTCGGCATCAATTCTCGCCATTATAATTCCACTTTCAAGAAAGCGGATAAGAATTGCTCCGATTGCAGCTCCAAATATAGTTCCAACTCCACCAAATAAACTGACCCCTCCAATTACTGCTGCAGCGATAGACTCTAATTCAAGAAGATATCCCTGTGAAGGTAAAGGAGCTTCGATTCTGAAAGTTTGAATCATTCCTGCAAAGCCAGCTAAAAATCCGCAAAGTATAAAACAAAACATTTTTACATTATTAGTCTTTATTCCCATTGACGATGCCGCACCAGTGTCACCGCCTGTTGAATAAATCCAATTTCCAAGGTTACTTCTGTGAAGCATTATGCCGGCAACAAATGCAACTCCAAGCATCCAAAATAGTGATGCTCTGAAAACTTCAAATTGAAAAACAAAAAGTTCATTTGGTAATGAGTGAGGGAATGGTGGGGGAAATCCGCCTGTTGCTACAGTAGTTAAACTTCTAGCAATGTATAACATTCCTAAAGTGGCTATAAAGGAGGGTATTCCAAACCTGATCGTTATAAAACCATTTACAAAACCAACAGCGATACCAATTGATAATCCCAGTGCTATGGCAAACCAAGGCGGAATACCTTGATGTACTAATTGAACCATTGTCATAGGTACAAGTGCAAAAACAGATCCAACTGATAAATCAAATTCACCAGAGATCATTAATATAGCTATTCCAATAGCAACGATGATATACTCAGGTGTTATTCCCATAACTATTCGAATATTTCTAGGACTAAGAAATTTATCATTAGCAATAAAGAAAGCGGTCATAATGACTACAAACATTATGAACGTACTTATTTCTGGACGCATCAATATGGATTTTAATCTGTTACTTTTCATATAATTTCTTTTTTAAAAGAAAGCCGGATAAAATTTATCCGGCTTTACATAGTTTTTATTATCTAACTGACATTCCTTTGAAAGAACGAATTTGAGCAACGTCATCCGGGCCAATCATTGCCTTACCAGTGTTGATATCAAGTGCACTTAAACCATACTTGTTCATTAAGTATAGTTGGTGAACTGACATATAACCTTGATAGTATGGCTGTTGGTCAACGGTTAGTTGAACATAACCTTTTTCCATTTCTTCAAATACTACGTCAACTAAGTCAAATCCTGCTAGCAACATTTGACCAGGCTCATAACCAAGGTTTCTGATACCTTGAGCTGCTCCTGCTTCCCAAAATCCTACATCAAAATATGCAGTAGTGTTTGGATTAGTTTGAACGTATGAAGCTACTCTGTTTCCTACAGTTGATAGATCCATTCCAGATTCGATTTTTTCATAAGTTACTTCTCTGTCTGGATTTGCAGCTTTATAGTCATCCATAAATCTTGCAATACCGTTAGCTCTTGTGTAAGCCCATGATTGGTTCATGTCTGCTACACCTATAAGAACATGTACAGGTCCATCAGGAAATTGTTTAGATAAAGTTGCTGCAAGTTCATAACCTGCTGCTTCCAAATCTTGTCCAACATATGCAAGTCTATTACTACCTGCAGCACCCTCTGGGTCATCTGTATTAGCTGTAATAACTGGAATTCCAGCTGCTAAAGCTTCATCAACAGCGGCATCAAAAATAGTTGGGTTTGTAATTGTAGTTACAATACCATCAACACCTTGAGCGATTGAAGATTCTAAGTTTTGTAATTGCTCCTGTTGATCTCCATCACCTGATAGAGTTAACATTTGGCAATCTGCATTAATTTGTGCACAAGCATCTTTAAAACCTTTATGAACTGCTGCCCAAAAAGCGTTGTTTGTATCACTATGCATAACAAAGTTAAATTTATATTCTGCTTTTGCTGAAGTAGCGAAAAGTGCTACTGAAGCTAAAATAATTGAAGCAAATTTTTTCATGCATTCCTCCTATTTATATGTGTGCCCTAACAAGAATATATTTGTAAAACAAGCAGAATTATTAGCTTTTTTAGTGAAAAATTATCGCACTCAATTACAAAATTACAATTTACAATCCTTTTTTTAGGATTTGCCTTATGAATTCATCATGCATTGGTTCTGGCTTTACGCAAGAAGATCTGAGTTCTACTTCTACTTTATAAATTGATGAAATCATGGCACACTCAATTACATCTAGAACATGAAGAGCCAACTCTCCATTACATCTATGCATTCTATTATTTTCAATCGCATCAATCATTTCAGCAAGTCCAATACCTCTATAATTTGCTTGTTCTGGTGCCTCATTACTTCTACCACTATGATTAACAATATTAGTCTTTCCAAGAGGCTTGTCTTCAACACTTATATCTTTCCATTGAGATCCAAATTCTCTTGATATAGATACTGGTCCACCAAACATGTTAGGGTCAGGGACTACTATTGAACCCTTCGTCCCGTAAAGTTCCATATGATTACGTTTATGATTTAAAACATCAAAAGAAATAAATCCTTGGATAATAGCTTTATTTTGAAACTCGATATTAAACATATATGAAGTTGGAATATCCACATTAAAAGTTTCTCCTTTTTTTGGACCAGCTTTATATTCTCTTTTGTCAAAAAATTTTGCTCCTCTACCCCTTATATTTTTAACAGGACCTAGAAGATTAACAAGTGTTGTAAAAAAATATGGACCCATATCTATTACAGGCCCTCCGCCTTCTTGAAACCAAGACTCAGGACTTGGATGAAAATCTTGGACGCCGGGAAAAGCAAATATAAAATTACCAGTTAGCACATGTCCAATATCATTATTATCAATTAAATTTCGTGTAAGCTGCCCTCCTCCTCCTAAAAAAGTATCAGGGGCATTGCCAATATATAAGCTATTTTTTTTTGCTAAATTTAATAATTCTTTTGCATCATCAAATTTAACACTCATTGGTTTTTCACAATAAACATGTTTGTTTGACTCGAGAGCTCTTTTCGATATTTCATAGTGCGCTTGAGGAATTGTGAGGTTAAGAATAATGTCTACATTTTTATCATTAAATATTTCATCTACTGATAATGCTGCAATATTGTACTGCTCAGCTGTTTTTTTAGCTGCATCTAGATTGATATCAGCACAAGCTACAAAATTTATGTTATTAAAATATTCTTGTGCTCTAAAATATGTTTCTGCAATATTCCCACAACCTATAAGACCAATATTTTTCATACTGATAAATGATATACATTACTACAAAATTTAAAATAAAAAATTGAAAAATAAAATTACGTTATACGTTTGGTATTTTCCTATCAGGAACGTAGTTTGGATCAAATGCCTGCTTAATAATAGCTGGCACAATATCTTTATAGGCGCTAATTAAACCATAGTTTGGTTTTGGTAGTTGATTCTTAATAATTTTATGTAATTTTGGTAGATTATACCAGGGTACTTGAGGGTACATATGATGTTCGATATGATACTCTAATTTAATATAAAGCCAGCTTAAAATTGGATTAAGAATTACTGTTCTTGTATTTACTCTGTGATCTTTAACATCAAACGCAAGTCCTGCATGTTGAGTTAAACCGCACATAAAAAATAATGTGTTGCCATAAAAAGTAGGTAAAAGAAAAAATAATACAGGTAAAATAGTTTGAAAATATATAGAAAATAAAATTACAGATAACCATATTAACATGTGAATTCTGGATGATAAAAAAACTTTCCATTGATGTTCTTTTGGAACACAATCTCTTATTACCGGAGTCATTATACCTAGGGAATTTTTTAATGTTTCTACTAGATAGGACTGATGTATCCATAATAGAGGTCCAAAAGGGATGAAACTTACGAAATATTTAAATAGCTTACTTGGTCTATCTACTTGAATTTCAAAATCATGAGGTTCTTTCGTATGTAATGTATAACTATGATGTAATGTGTGAGTCCATCTCCATCGAACTGGTTCAAAGTTTGTCATGAAAGAAAAAATATATTGAAATAAATCGTTTAACCATCTTTCTTTAAAAAGTGTTCTGTGTCGACTTTCGTGATCGTAAGCACCGCTAAAAGTGTAAATGGTTCCATAGACCCAAAACCATAAAATTGTCCAGTAAGTGCCCCAAGTATAATATGCTAGATATCCTGAAATAGCTAAAGCAAAAAAATATAAGGAGACATAAATAATTCCTGGTAAGGATCTTTTAACACAGAGTTCTTTTAATACTTTTCTATCAAGATCAGGTTTCCACCAAATATTCTTACCAAGTTTGGCTTCAAGATCCGCAGAAACATTTGTATCTCTAATGACAGTCATATATTTAATATATATAATTTTTATAAAAAAAAAATAAACAATATTTATGAAAAATAAACTAACCGTATATGAACTATTAAAACTTAAGGGTGTCAGACAAATTCATGAGGTATACGTAAATAATGTAGAAGAGGCAATAGCAGCAGAAGAGGCTGGGATTGATATGATATGTACAGCGTATGATATGCCGCACCATGGAATTTTTGGAAAATTAGATGATGTTAAAAGAATAAGAGATGCGGCACCTAACACACACCTTATGAGTGCCGCACCTGAAAAATCATACGCAACTGCTGATGAAGCAGTGAGGGCGGCTTATAAATTATTATCAATTGGGTGTGATTCATTTTATACAAATAATAGTTCAAGTATTATTAGAAGCTTAAGAAAAGAAAAAGTTCCAGTAATTAGTCATGTTGGTTTGATTCCAGGTCATGTAAATTGGATTGGTGGTTTTAGAGCTATTGGTAAAAATGCCAAAGAAGCAATAGAAGTATTAGAACATGCTTTAGAACTTGATGATGCAGGTGCAATAGGTCTAGAGGTTGAAGTTGTTCCTCCAAAAGTAGCTGAAATAATTACAAAAAAAGTAAAGCTATTAACAATTTCAATGGGCAGTGGTTCTGGTTGTGATGGCCAATATTTATTTTCTCAAGACATTCTTGGATACAACACAGGGCACGTACCAAGACATTCAAGAATCTATAGAAACTTTAAAAAAGAATTCGATAAACTTCATTTTGAAAGAGTAAATGCTTATAAGGAGTTTATTAAAGACACTGAAGATAAAAAGTTTGATGATCCTAAGATCACTGTTGGAATTGAGGATAAAGAATACGAAAGTTTTTTGAAATTATCTGATAAATATTAATACATTTTGTATGTATGCTTTGAATTGTAAGCTTGTTTAATAACAGATGGAAGTACTGATTTCCAAAATGAAAATAATGAAGGATGTGGTTTAGGTATTTGATTTTTGATTAGGTTGTGTAATTTAGGAAGATTATAAGATGGCACGGTTGGAAATAGATGGTGCTCAAGATGATATTCCATATGATAATATAAAAAACTAAAGATAGGATTTAATTTTATATTATGAGTTGTTAATCGATGATCTTTAACATCAAACGGCACACCCAAATGTTGTGTTATGTTGACAATTTGGTTTAGAGGAGCTCCTAAATAATTTGGAACTAGGAATAAAAAAATTGGTAACCAAGAATTATAATATATCGAAATTGAAATAATTAATAACCACAACAAAACAAAGAATCTTGAATTTCTAATTATAATTGATTTTTCTTTTTCTGGAGCATTCTGTTTTACGACATCTGTTAAGTAACCCATTGAGTGTTTTAGTATTTCGAACTGAAGAGTTTTATGCGGATAGATTAGTTGTCCAAAAGGAATAAATTGACAAAAGAAATGAATTAAATCTGTTGGTCTTGTCAATTGTATTTCGTGGTCATAATCACCATGCGTTTGAAGAGTATGGCTGTGATGAAAGGTATGACTCCATCTCCATCTCACTGGTTCCATATTTGCCATAAATGAGCTTAAATAATAGAAAATATCATTTAATAATTTACTTTTGAATGCTGTTCTATGAAGTGTTTCGTGCCAGTTAGATGGACTGTAGGCCCATATAGTACTGTAACAAATGAGAGGAAGTATAGCTAATAGGCTTCCCCATGTTAAATAAATACAAAAACCAAAGAGGAATAAAAAAAGGAAATAAATCCCAAAATGTTTTAAACCTTCCCAATCGCTCTTTCTTGAAAGATCTTTTAATAATTTTTTATTTAATTCAGGTTTAAACCAAGTATCATCTACATTCATAGTTTTAAAATAATTCTATAATCAAGCTTTTTCAATAGCACCGGTTATTAAAGCTGTAACTTCTTCGGGTGAACTTTCTTTCGCTAGTTTATTAGCTACTAACTGACCTCTTCTAAGTACAGCTATTCTATCGCTTACAGCGAATACATCTGGCATTCTATGACTAATAATTACAACCGCAATACCTTGATTTTTAAGCTGCTTAATTAACTCAAGAACTTCTGCAACCTGTCTCACGCTAATTGCTGCAGTAGGCTCATCTAATAATACAACTTTAGCTGCTGATAATTTTGTTCTACCAATAGCAACTGCTTGTCTTTGTCCACCAGACATCATTTTCACTTCCTCATCTGGTAAAGTTTCAGATTTAAGTTCCTTGAAAATATCTTTAGCTCTTTTGAACATCTCTGAAAAATTAATTATTTTTAATATTCCAAAATTTCTCTTAATCTCTCTTGTAAGAAAAATATTTGATGCAGCAGTTAAATTATCACACAATGCCAAATCTTGGTAAACAACTTCTATACCTTTATCTCTCGCTTCCATAGGTTTTGAAAATTGAACTTTTTTATTTTCAAAATTTATTGTTCCAGATGACTGTTTAAAATTGCCTGCTATAATTTTAATTAAAGTAGATTTACCAGCACCATTGTCTCCCATTAATCCTAAAACTTCACCTGATCTTAGTGAAAGTGTAACGTTATCCAATGCCTTTATAGCTCCAAAATTTTTAGATATTTTATTTAATTCTAGAATCTCCATTAGTCCTCTTTTGGTCCACCTGAATTTGATTTAAATGTAAAATTTGAATTAATTACAACGGCTAAAAAAATAATTATTCCTTTTACTACTCTATTCAAATCAGGATCTATACCCCAATGTATTAATCCATTGCTAATCATTGCTATAAAAACACATCCTAGAAGTGTACCAGTCATAGTTCCTACAGCACCTGCAAGTGCTGTTCCTCCAACAACAACTGCGGCTATAACATCAAATTCCATGCCATCAGCTAAATTTGCGTTTCCAGACGAAACTCTAGCTACAAATAATATTCCAACAA
This sequence comes from uncultured Alphaproteobacteria bacterium, assembly GCA_902604905.1. GTDB lineage: Bacteria > Pseudomonadota > Alphaproteobacteria > HIMB59 > CACPNW01. The sequence goes on along the minus strand of CACLAN010000017.1, from coordinate 3,715 downwards.
TAGCAGAAAAAAGACTTGTTCCTATTAATGCTAAAATCTTTACTCTATCAACATTAATACCAATATTTCTTGCTGCTTTAGGATTACCACCCACTGCATAGAAGTTTGTTCCAGTAACAGTATACTTGCTTGCAAACCAAAAAATAAGAAAAGCTCCAAGCATTATCCATGTGACTGTTGGTAAACCTAAAATATCTCCTCCAAAAAAATATCTAAACTCCTTATTACTTATTGCTATAGGCCGACCTTCGGTAACAAAAAGAGAATAACCTCTTAACGCACTCCACAGTGCTAAAGTTGTAATAAATGTAGGAATGAATAATTTTGTTCTAGCTACTCCTATAAAATATCCTAGTAAGGTACCCCATAAAATTACTATAACAGCTGAAGTTAGATAACCAAAGTCGTACCACTTAATTAAAATTACAAAAAGTAAACCTGACCAAGCAACTGATGGTCCAACACTAATATCTATTTCTCTGGTAATAAGGACAAAAGTCATTGGAAAAGCAATTAAACCAACATAAGAGGCACTTCTCAAAATACTTGTAAAATTCCTTTGTGTAAAAAAGTTTTCAGTAGTTAAAGAAAATAAAAGCAAGACTATAATTAACGCTATAAGCAATCCTATCTCATGTAGATTACTGATTTTAATTCTCTTTTTAGTTTTTTCTAGAGTCTGTTCTGTCATAAAAAAAAGGGGTATCTAAAGATACCCCTTTAAAGAATAATTAGTCGTATCCTCTTTCAGACAACCATGTATCAATGGCTATTTTGTCTATAGAAGTAAATACTTTAGTAGGTGTTAACTGAACATATTCGTCAATTGGCTCACCTTTAACTGCTTTTAGTGCAGCTCTCATTGCACCTGCTCCCATATCTCTTGGGAATTGTGAATTAACAGCTAATAGAATTTCTCCATCACTTACAAAATTCATTAATTCTGCAGTTGCATCAGTTCCCATTACGTATGTTTGACCAATTTGTCCTGCTGCTAGAACAGCATTAACAGCGCCAATTGTTCCACCTTCATTAGCAGCATACATTAGGTTAATTTCAGGGTTTGCAATAAGCATGTCTGTACCAACTTGAGTTGCAACATCATTTGCAAAGGCTTCTTGGTTATTGATAACTTCAAAATTTACACCTGTAGATTTTAGTCCATCTATAAAACCATCTTCTCTTTCCTGACAAGCTTCGTATCTGTTACAATTATGAATACCAATTTTTAAATCAATACCAGCTTTGATTGCCCAATTTCCAGCAATAACACCAACTGGATAACCTAACTCTCTCTGACTTGTAGTAACAAGTGCATAAGCGAGTCTTTTAGCATCTTCATCATTTAAACATGTATTGTAACACACAACTGGAACACCTGCTTCTGCAAGTCTTTCAACAGCTGCAACAGAAGAATCAGTTGAAACTGGTGACATTATTACAACATCTACGCCAGTTGCTAAAAGTGTATCGATAAATTCAGCTTCCCTTGCCACATCACTTTGAGAATTCGCACCTGTTAGCTCGATACCTTCTTCTTCCCCAGCTTTTTCTATACCATATTTAATCTCACCAAAAAAACCAGCAGTATCAAGATATAGAGCACCTACTTTAAGTGCATGTGCTGAGAAAGAAAAAATTAATAAACTTACAGCCGAAGCTATAATTAAAATAAATTGTTTCATTTTTCCTCCTAAATAATAATTTCAATTTAAGGAATTAATTTAATATGTAAATGTTATATTTTAACAAAAAAAAGGCCGCAAATTGCGGCCTTTTTTATTTATATAGTCTTGATGACTTACATAAAGTCAGCAGCATTTTCTTTTGTTACTAATACAGTTCCAGTATCAATGTTATCTGGAATGCTTTCTCCATTAGCTAATTTAAGTGCATTTTCTACACCCATGTATCCCATGTTATATGAGAATTGAGCAATAGTAGCTGACATTTCACCAGCCATTACGCTTGCAGCAGCATCGGGATTAGCATCAAATCCAACGACCACAACATCATCTAGCATATCAGCATTTTTTAATGCTTGGATAGCGCCTAGACCCATATTATCATTAGAAGCAAAGATTGCTTTAAGATTAGGGTTACCAGTTAAGATGTCTTCAGTTACTGACATACCTTGTGCAGTATCCCAATTAGCTGGAAGTTCAGCAACTATGTTCATACCACATGCTTCAAGACCTTTGTGAGATCCTTCTGCTCTGTGCTGACCAGTAGTTTGCGTTATCATTCCTTGAAGAATTGCAACATCAGAACCACTTGGAACATTATCGCAAATGTATTGAGCAGCTAAAGCAGCACCATTGATATTGTTTGTACCAATGAAAGTTACACCTTCATTAATCCCGTTAGTATCAATGTAAACAACTGGAACACCAGAAGCCATTGCATCATCAAGAATTGGTGCAACTGCGTTAGGGTCAGTTGGTGCGATCGCAATACCGTCAACGCCTTTAGCAATTTGGTCTTCAATTTGAGCTACCTGAGCCATAACATCACTCTCTTGTGGTGGTGAAAGGATAATTAGGTTTACACCTAATTCTTCAGCAGCGTCTTTTGCACCAGCTTCAACTGAAGCCCAAAATGGATTTCCAGCACCTGGTCCTTTTGTACTTAGCATTATTGTTTTAGCATGCGATCCTGCAAGAAGACTGCCTGAAAAAAACAATAAAGAAGTAGTAATTAAAGAAATAAAAAATTTCATTTTTCCTCCTTAAATTTTTCTTAACCATTAATGAAAAATGAAATTCTAATCAAGTGACTGTTTGTCAGAAAGTGATTATTTTTTAATATTATGTTCTGGTCGCAAGTTGCCTTCTAAGTACATCGATATAAACAGCTAAAATAATAATTGAACCAATAAGAACTTGTTGCCAGAAAACACTAACATTCATTAAATTTAGACCATTTCGGAGTATACCCATGATCATAACTCCAGCAAATACACCTAAAACGGTTCCTCTGCCTCCAAAAAAGCTTGCTCCACCTATAATGACTGCTGCAATTGCATCTAGCTCAGATTGTAAACCAGCATTTGGATAGGCAGAATTCGTTCTTCCAGCTAAAATTAAACCTCCAATACCAGCCAAGAAACCACAAAGGGTGTAAACTACGATTAAAATTCGGTCTACATTAATACCTGCTGCTCTTGCTGCTCCAGGGTTGCCACCAATCGCATAAATCCATTTACCTATTCGTGTATGATTTAAAAAAACCCAAAAAATAAAGAATATAACAATCATTAAAATTAAACTTGTGGGAATATACTCTCTTGCCCCTTCTCCAAAAAATGCATCTAGTTTGATTTTACCATTTCCAATAACTCTTATCTGTTCAGCAAAACCTGTTATTGGCACACCTCCGGAAATAAGGTTTCCAATTCCTCTAAATATGTACAGCGTTCCTAACGTCATAATAAATGGATGAGGCATTCGAAGTAAAGTAATGCCAATACCATTAAACATACCACACAAAAATCCGATTGCTGGTGCAACTAACATAACCACGTACCAAGGCATTCCTGCTTTTGAAGCAATAGCAAGTCCCATTAATGATAGCATAATAATTGAGCCTACAGATAAGTCTATTCCTGCAGTAACTATTACCATGAAGACACCAAGTGCTAACATAGACTGCCAAGAAACTTGTTTAAAAATGTTTGTTACATTTCTCCATGATAAAAAAACATCAGGTTGCAACA
>CACLAN010000016.1 GCA_902604905.1 uncultured Alphaproteobacteria bacterium | reverse complement strand
CAATTTAAGACAAAGTGGTCCTACACCAGTACAAATGCTTATTTCAACCAGGGTGAGAAAATCACCTTATTGGCATTTGTCAATGGAGGCGGGATGTTGGAGAGCAACAGTTTATAATAGGATTTACCATCCAAGAGGTTACGTAAAACCAGAAGATGGTGGAGCAATGGTCGAGTATGAGGCAATTAAAAACCATGTTACTATGTGGAATGTTGCAGTTGAAAGACAAATTCAAGTTAAAGGTCCTGATGCTGAGGCTTTTGTTGATTACGTTATAACTAGAGATGCTAGTAAAATATCTCCAATGAGAGGAAGATATGTAATTCTCTGCAATCAATATGGAGGTGTTTTAAACGACCCTATTCTTCTTAGAATTTCAAAAGACGAGTTTTGGTTTTCATTATCTGACTCAGATATTGGTTTGTATTTGCAAGGTGTAAATCATGATAATAGATTTAATGTCCATATTGATGAAATTGATGTAAGCCCTGTTCAAATTCAAGGTCCAAAAGCTCACGCTTTGATGAATGATTTAATAGGTGATCAAGTTAAAGTTGATGAAATGCCATTTTATGGACTTGCTGCTGCTAAAGTTGGTGGAAGAGATTGTATAATTTCACAAACAGGTTTCTCTGGAGAGGCTGGATTTGAAATTTATTTATATGACTCTACTAAATACGCTGATGATATGTGGAATGCTGTTTTAGAGGCAGGAAAAAAACATAATCTTATGGTTATAGCTCCGGCTCATCATCGAAGAATTCAAGCCGGCATTCTATCTTGGGGCCAAGATATGGATAATCAGCATAATCCTTTTCAATGTAATTTAGGCTATCAAGTATCTCTATCTGGTAAAGGTGAGTGGAATAAAACTACTGACTATGTTGGTAAGACTGTTCTTGAAAAGATGAAGGCAGATTTAAAAGATGGAAAAAAACCATACAAGCTTCAGTTAGTTGGGTTAAGCTTAGGTGGAAAACCTATCGAAGAATATGCCCCTGATTTTTGGCTTGTTTCAGAAGATGGAAATGAACCTTGTGGATTCATAACATCTCCTTGGTATCATCCTGAGCAAGGAAGGAACATTGCTATGGGCTATGTACCATTTGATGGAACTTTAAATAAAAATGGTTTTCCAATTGGAAATTTTGGTCGTAAATTCAAGGTTCATCTACCTGATCAATATGCAGATACACCTGGTGTGGCAGTAGATGCAGAAGTTGTGCCAATTCCTTTTACTGAATCACACAACGCTAATACTAGAGAAGTAGTAGATAAATAAAATATTTTAAGAAGCTCTATTTAATTAATAGAGCTTCTTTATTTTAATAAAGCTTTTATTCTATCAATAGAGATATAACCAACAACAAGTTCTTCGTTGACAAAAAAAGTAGGAGTACCTCGAGCACCTGATCCATTAGCTAAAAAAGAACTAAGTCTAACAACGTTATTAACTTCATCTTTTGTCATATCGATATTTAATTTAGCATCATTCAACTCAAGGTTTTCAATTATTTGTTTTAGTTTTGCATTATTTAAATTTCCCTCAACTTCAAATAACGCATTATGAAAATCAATACCCTTATTCTGTATGTTGGCAGCCACAACCATATTTGCTAGTAATTTAGATGACTCACTTAAAATTGGATGTTGCAGGAAAACTATCCTTGTATCCTCTCTTTCGTTTGCAATTTGAAGCAATTCAGGATGAACTTTTTTACAGTATCCGCAAAAATAATCCATGAATTCAATAATAGTATTTTTCGCATTTTCATCACCAATTTGAACAATTCCTTCCTCAGGAATAACATCTAATATTTTTAAATGAAAAGGCTTAGACTCATCAAAAAATAATTCTTTAAGAGTCATTTCAGCCTTAACAGGAAGACAAATAAACGCACTCATTATAACCACCAAAATTATTTTTTTGAAGTATCTCATGATTGACCCACCTTATTTATTATGATTAATGAAGTACAGTATTAAATAGTAATAATGAAATCAAAGTCAAAAGTAGTTGTAATCGGTGGAGGTGCTGTAGGTGTCAGCACTCTCTATCATTTAGCAAAAAAAGGTTGGTCAGATGTAGTTCTGGTTGAAAGAAAGGAATTAACCTCAGGATCAACATGGCATGCTGCAGGGTTACTTCCATTATTCAATATGAGTTATTCAGTAGGTCAATTGCATAAATACGCAGTCAAACTTTACAAAACTCTAGAGGATGAAACAGGACAAAAAGTTGGGTTTAGTGTGGTTTCAAATATTCGTTTAGCAACTACTCGAGATAGAATGGATGAGTATTATCAATATTCAGGAGTCGCTAAAACAATTGGTGTAGATGTTAAATTTTTAACTCCTGAACAAGTAAAAGAAATTTGGCCACTTTGTAACACAGATGGATTAATAGGTGCAATTCAACATCCTGAAGATGGATATATTCAACCAGCTGATCTAACTCAAGCTCTTGCAAAAGGAGCAAGAGATAAAGGTGCGGAAATTTATAGAAACACTTCTGTATTAGGAATTAAAAAAAATAAAGATGATTTATGGATTGTAGAAACTGATAAAGGATCTATTGAATGTGAGCATGTAGTGTCATGTAGCGGTAATTTTGCAAGACAGACTGGAAAGATGGTCGGGCTTGACATTCCAGTTATACCTGTTGAACACCAATACATTGTAACCGACGATCATCCTGAAATATTAAAAAGAAAAGAACAAGGACTTCCTGAAATGGGTGTCTTACGAGATTCTGATAGTTCTTGGTATATGCGTGAAGAAAGAGGAGGATTGATATTAGGTCCTTATGAAAAAGGAGCTCCCGTTTGTTATGTTAATGGACCTGATAAAGAATCTGAATTCGAATTATTTCAAGAAGATCTGGAGCGTTTAGAGCCTCACATTGAATCAGCAATGCACCGTGTTCCTATTTTTAGAGAAGTTGGAGTTAAGAAAGTTTACAATGGTGCTATTTGTTATACACCAGATGGAAGTCCAATTGTTGGACCGGCATGGGGACTTAAGAATTTCTGGTTAAATGAAGGTCATAGTTTTGGAATTACTGCAGCTGGCGGCGCTGGATGGCAAATTGCAGAGTGGATAGTAGACGGTGAACCTACAATTGATATGTTAGGTGTAGATCCTAGAAGATTTGGTGATTATGCTACAGAGGCATATTTGATTAAAAAGAATGAAGAAGCTTACGCGAATGTCTTTACAGTACACTATCCTGATGAAGAAAGAGAAGAGGGACGTCCATTAAGACAAGCTCCTTGTTATGATAGATTAAAAAATCTTGGTGCAGTTTTTGGTCAAAAGTTTGGTTGGGAACGCCCTAACTGGTTTGCACCTTCAAAAGAATTACAAAAAGATGATTGGTCATTTAGAAGATCAAAATGGTTTGAACATGTTGGAAACGAGTGCTTGAATGTTAAGGATAATGCTGGCCTTCTAGATATGACTGCCTTTGCTAAATGTCGGATTTCAGGACCTGGCGCAGAAGAGTTTCTAGACTATTTAGTAGCAAACAAAATTCCTAAAAAAATTGGAAGAGTTAATCTTTGTCATGCATTAAACACTGTTGGAGGAGTTCACTCAGAATTCACAATTGCAAAAGAAAAAGAAAATTCCTTTTATTTAGTTTCAGCGGGAGTATTTCAACGATTAGATCATGATTGGATTCATAAATGGATGCCCAAAGATGGATCAGTGATTTATGAAAATTTAACTAATAGTATGGGCGTTCTTGTTTTAGCAGGACCCAAATCAAGAGATATTCTATCTAAAATTACCAAGACTGATTTATCTAATGAAAATTTTCCTTGGCTATCTTCAAAAAAAATTAATGTTGGTTTAGCTCCTAGTATTGCTATGCGTATGAATTTTGTTGGAGAACTCGGATGGGAATTGCATCATCCAATTGAATATCAAAACCATATTTTTGATAAATTGATGGAAGCAGGAAAAGATAATGGGCTTAAACCATTTGGTATTAGGGCGATGGAAAGCTTACGTGTTGAAAAAACATATAAATTGGTTGGTACAGAAATGTCTATAGAATACGCAGCTTTTGAGTCTGGATTAGATAGATTTGTACATTTAAACAAAGGGAATTTTATTGGAAGAGATTCTCTTGTTAAATGGCAGCAAAATGGTTTTAAAAACAAAATGGTAACTTTAGAGGTTCATGAAGTTGAAGATGCAGATGCTTTGGGCAATAATCCAATTTATAATAATGGAAAAGTTATAGGTCGTGCGACAGGAGGTAACTATGGTTTTAGAGTGAAAAAATCATTAGCTATTGGTATGGTAGAACCTCAATTTGCAGATGTTGGTCAAAAATTAGAAATGGATATATTAGATAAAAAATACAATGTAACTGTTATAGAGGATAGTCCTTATGATCCTAAAAATGAAAAACTAAAACAATAGCATGAAGTTACTTGTCACCGTAAAAAGAGTCATAGATTATAATGTTCAAATCAGGGTTAAAGCTGATGGTTCAGGAGTTGAAAAAGATAATGTAAAAATGTCCATGAATCCTCCTGATGAAAATGCGGTAGAGGAAGCTCTACGAATAAAAGAAGCTGGTAAAGCAGACGAGATTATAATTCTTACTATAGGTAATGATAAGGCTCAAGAAACTATACGAACTGCATTAGCAATGGGAGCTGACAGGGGTATACATATTAAAACGGAAAATGATTTAGAACCTCTAGCTATTTCTAAAATAATTTCTAAAGTTGCTGAAGAAGAAAAACCATCAATTATTTTAATGGGAAAACAAGCAATTGATGATGACTCTAATCAAACCGGTCAAATGACATCTGCTTTACTTAATTGGCCTCAGGCTACATTTGCGTCTAAAATTGAAATTGAGGGGCAAAGTGCAATAGTTACTAGAGAGATTGATGAAGGTTTGGAAAGAATAAAAGTTTCTATACCATTTGTAGCATCATGTGATCTTCGACTTAATGAACCAAGGTATGCCTCTTTACCAAATATAATGAAAGCAAAGAAAAAACCAATTGATACAAAAGATGCATCTTCACTTGGTATAAATATAGAACCCAGGATTGAACAAATAAAAGTAGAAGAACCACCTGTTAGGCAAAAAGGAATCATGGTAAGTGATGTTGCTGAACTGGTTCAAAAACTTAAACATGAGGCAAAAGTTATATGACAATATTAGTATTAGCAGAACATAATAATATAGATATCAAATCATCAACCTTAAATACTATATCTGCAGCATCGCAAATAGACCAAGATATCCATGTTTTGGTAACAGGTTATGAATGTGAAGATCTAGCTAAAAATATCTCTAAATGTGAAAAAGTTTCAAAAGTATATTTAGCCAATAATGAAAAACTTAAAAACCCAATTGCTGAAAATATTGAGCCTATCGTTATATCTTTGGCTAATAATTATTCCCACATAATGGCACCTGCGACAACATTTGGAAAAAATATTTTTCCTAGAATTGCCGTTAAACTAGATATTGCACAAGTTAGTGATGTTATAAAAATTATAAGTTTTGATACTTTTATGAGGCCAATTTATGCTGGTAACGCTATTGCTACAGTTAAATCAAATGACAAGATTAAAGTAGTAACGATAAGACCAACATCTTTTGATCCTGTAGAAACCAGTGGTGGAAAAGAACAGGTTGAAAATATTTCTTTTGATAATGATAGTGACAGTGTTGAATTTATAGACAGAGAAGAATCTCAATCTGAAAGACCAGAGTTAAGTACTGCTCGAGTTGTGATATCCGGTGGCAGAGGATTACAAAGCGCCGAAAATTTTAAACTTTTAAATGAAATAGCAGATAAGCTTAATGCGGCAGTTGGTGCTTCCCGTGCTGCTGTAGATGCTGGTTATGTTTCTAATGATTACCAAGTTGGGCAAACTGGCAAAGTAGTTGTTCCAGATTTATATATTGCTGTAGGTATTTCTGGTGCAATACAGCACTTAGCAGGTATGAAAGAAAGTAAGGTAATTGTCGCAATCAATAAAGATGAAGAAGCGCCAATATTTAATATTGCTGATTATGGATTAAATGCTGACTTATTTGAAGCATTGCCTCAATTATCTTCTGAACTAGATAAATTAAATACTATTCAACAATAAATTAATTTATTACAATAAATAAAATGGAAGTAGAACGTGAGTCAATGGACTATGATGTTGTTGTAGTAGGTGCTGGCCCATCAGGCCTATCAACTGCAATCAAACTAAAACAGCTAAACCCTGAAATTAATGTTTGTATATTAGAAAAGGGATCAGAAGTAGGGGCACATATTTTAAGTGGTAATGTCTTTGAAACAAGAGCACTCGATGAATTAATACCTGATTGGAGGAGTAAAGACTCACCAATTAAAACTAAAGTAACAAAAGAAAAGTTTTTATTCTTATCTAAGAAAGGTTCGTTAAATTGGCCTACATGGCTTCTTCCTAGTGTGCAAAAAAATCATAAGAATTACATCATTAGTCTTGCAAATTTATGTAGATGGCTAGCAAATGAGGCTGAAAGTTTAGGTGTCGAAATTTTTCCAGGATTTGCAGCGTCTAAAATATTATATTCAGAAGACCATAGTGTAATTGGTGTTCAAACTGGTGATATGGGTATTGATAAAGATGGTAATAAAAAAGATAGTTTTGAACCAGGTATTAATATTAATGCTAAAGTAACAGTATTTGCTGAAGGTTGCAGAGGTCATTTAGGTAAAGAATTAATTAAAAAATATAATTTATCTAAAGATAAGTCACCACAACAATACGGAATTGGTTTTAAAGAAATTTGGGAAGTAGATGAAAGTCAGCATGAAGAAGGTCTTGTTATGCATACTGCTGGATGGCCATTAGATAATGCAACTTATGGCGGCAGCTTTTGCTATCATGCTGAAAATAAACAAATATTTTTAGGTTACGTAATCGGTCTTGATTATAAAAATCCTTATTTATCACCTTATGATGAATTTCAAAAATTTAAAACTCACCCAGCAATTAAGAAAATTCTAACTAATGGAAAACGTATCGCTTATGGAGCAAGAGCACTTATTGAAGGTGGTATTCAAAGTTTACCTCAAATGTATATGCCAGGTGCATTACTAGTTGGATGTGATGCAGGTACTTTAAATATGCCAAAGATTAAAGGATCACATACTGCTATGAAAAGTGGAATTATAGCTGCTGAAACAATTAATGATTATTTAAGTAAATCTGAACCTCTTTCAATATACGAAGATAAATTTAAACATTCATGGCTTTATAAAGAATTGTTTGCAGCTAGAAATGTGAAACCTAGTTTTAATTGGGGACTAATACCTGCAATAATATTTACAGGAATTGATCAAATAATATTTAGAGGTAGGCTTCCTTTTACACTAAAACACAAACATGCTGATCATGAAGCTTTAAAATTAGCAAAAGATTCAAAAAAAATAGATTATCCAAAATATGATGGAATATTTACGTTTGATAAAACCAGTTCTGTTTATTTGACTGGAACTAACCATGAAGCTGATCAGCCAGTGCACTTACAATTAAAGGATGAGGAATTACCAATAAAATTTACTTTAAATGCCTATGATGAACCATCTCAAAGATATTGTCCTGCTGGTGTATATGAGATTGATAAGACAGATACTCAAAATCCTAAATTTGTAATTAATGCGCAAAACTGTATTCATTGTAAAACATGTGATATTAAAGAGCCATCACAAAACATAAATTGGGTTGTACCTGAAGGTAGTGGGGGACCAAATTATGCAAATATGTAATAAATTTGTAAAATACTTATTTTAATTAAATTGACTCATTTTCATTATGAATAAAAACAAAATTGTATTTACTTTTGCAACAGCGGAAGTAAATTTTATTGGTCAAATATTTATTAAGATTACTGAATTATTAACAGGAAAATTAAAATTAAAAAAATTATATAATGAATATTTATCTGAAAATAGACCCCCTGAGCTTTTTTGGGATGATGCAGTAGATAAACTAAATCTTAATTTAATAACTAATTTTAAGGATGGTAGTTATATTCCAAAAAAAGGAAAATTAATTGTTATAGCAAATCATGCTTTTGGAGTTGCAGATGGTGTATCCATATGTTCAGCAATTTCAAAAGTAAGACAAGATTATAAAATGGTTACACATAAAGTCTTAAGACAAGCAGAGGCAGTAAAAGATAAAATATTGCCAATTGATTTTAATGAAAATAGAGAAGCTCTATTAACTAACATTAATACGCGTAAAGAAGCTGAAAAAGTTTTACATAATGAAGGTGTTTTGGTGCTTTTCCCTTCTGGAACGATAGCGACTAAACAAAACTTAAAAATGAATACAAAAGCTGACGATGGTGAGTGGAAACAATGGGTATCGAAATTAGTTCTTAAAACTAAAAGCCCTGTGTTACCAATTTTTTTTGATGGTCAAAATAGTCAACTATACCATATTGCTAATAAAATAGGTCAAACCTTTAGATATTCTTTGTGTATGTATGAACTAAAAAGAAAAATTGGCGATAATATTTATATGTATTTTGGATCTTTAATTCCCTATGAAACTTTAAAAAATATCGGAGATATTAAACAAATTACCGAATATCTTAGATTAACCACGTACTCTTTGGATCCACAAATTAACAAAAATTAAATATTTATTTTTTATAACTAGCGCCTTATAGAGCTCTTATGGTAGGTTTTGTTGGTGCGCGTGCAAGAAAAAGAAGAAGAAACAGATATTTATTTATTATATTCATTCTATCAATATTTGGTGTTTTTTTCTATTTGCCCTCTATAGATTTTACAACAGAAGAAAAACAACCTTTGGATGAAATCATCCCAAGTAATGTTATTGATGAATCAAGCTTAAGAACTGAAATAGAACAGTTAAAACTTGAAGTATTCCAAAAAGATCAAAGGTTAAAATTTAGAGATGATCAAATTAAAAATCTTCGCGGAGAAATAAATGATTTAAATAAATCGTTTAACACTGTTAAAAATGATTATGAACAATCCCTTAGCAACATCTCAGATTTAGAGAATAACTCCGTAGAAAACTATTCACAAAATATTGAGCAAATAAATTTGCTTGAAAATCAAATTACTGAATTAAAAAAACAATTATTAAAGTACGAAAATTTAGTTCTTAAATTAGAAACTGAATTAGCTAATTCTACATCTGCTGAAAATATAGAAGAAGTAAATATTGAAAATTCAATATTAAAATCAGAAATTAACCAAATCAAAGAAAAAAATCTTAATTTTGAAAAAGAGTTAAATAAATTAAAAACAATAATCAAAAATAAAGATTTGGAAATTGAAAAAAAAGATCAGGAAATAGAAGATTTAATTTATTTAAAAGATTTACAACATCATGGTTAATTATTTATTTTTTTTCTAAATAAATAAGGTTCCTCAAAATCTCCAATCCATATTCCCCTTTTCTTTTGTTTTGCTTCTTCTTCTTCTTCAATATAATCTGTTGAATAATATCGATAAGCTATCGCCCATCCATTCAAAACCATTTCACTATTTAAATCTAAATTATCTTTGTAACAGATTCCAATAAATCTATTATATCGATCCTTACTTTGTGTTATGCATTCAATCTTATTATTACCAATTAATTCTTTTAAAAACTTTGTTGATTCCACACCACAATTCCAGACTTTGCTATTTTTATTACATGTTTGATTGGTTTCAGGTGCATCAATAGCATGCAGTCTTATTTTATTTTTATTAATATGTATAGTATCTCCATCAATTATTTTCGCTTTTCCAAATATAGTTTTGCCAGATGATACTGTGCTAAAAGAAATTAAGATAAAAAATAAATTAAATATTAAGATTTTTACTACCATCAACTAATAAATCATAAACATATTTTGCATGTGATCTGTTTAAATGTAAATCTAGGGAAGTCTCTTCTTTATCAGTATTATTTCTGATAAAAAGTACTGGAATTTTTATAAATATAGTTTGAGCTACAGAAAAATTAGTTTCCAAAATTTTTTCTAAGTTGGCTACAAGAAATTTAGAAAGTAAAATAAAAACCCTTTCCCCTTCAAGCCGTAAAACAGTTTTATTAAACGAAACATCAGTTATCGCTGTTTTTTCTGGATTGAGCTTAGATTCTAATAGAGAAATAATTTCATCTTTCTCATTTTCTGGTGTTTCAACTAACCATTCATTAGGGCCAAGCCACATAATACTAATATTATTATTAAAAATTCTTACATTTGGCTCAATTGGTAAAACCAGGTTTAATACTGAGCCTATATTTTTCATAAATTCTTTATCTGAACTTTTACCTCGTAAATTTATTTTGCCTGATAAAGCCCTTTCTTCTATTGTTACTCCATTGTAATTTTTTTTAATTATATTCAAAACATTACTGTACGTTAAACTCATTGATTAACCCTTTGACTCTCAGGATCAATAAATATTGGACTAGTTATTTCTACCTCAATATTTTCATTTTCCATTGGAGCAATTAAAACACTTCCTTTTTTTTCAAGACCACCTTTAATTAAAGCTAAAGCAAAAGAACTTTTTAAATTTGGTGAATAGTAACTAGAGGTTACGTGACCAACCATTTTCATAGGTAGGGCAGTTATTTCTTCAACCAATTGAGATCCTTCTTCAAGAATTTTATTTGGATCTTTAGTTTTTAATCCAACCAATTGTTTCCTATCTTTTTTAATAGTATCACTTCTGTATAATGCCCTTTTACCAATAAAATCATATTTCTTTTTACTAACTATCCAGTCCATATCCAGATCTATTGGTGTCACTGATCCATCTGTTTCTTGACCAACAATAATAAATCCTTTTTCAGCACGAAGTACATGCATCGCTTCAGTTCCATAAGGAGTAATATTAAATTCTTTACCTTTATTTATACAAAGCTCCCAAAGATTTTTAGCATAGCCAGATGGAACATTTATTTCGTAACACATTTCCCCTGTAAAACTTATACGCATGATTCTACACTTTATTCCGTCAATATTAATATTCTTAAAACTCATATGAGGAAAATTTTCTTTTGAAAAATCAAAATTTGGAACTAGTTTTTGCATTAATTTTTTTGAATTTGGACCATTTAAGCTTATCGTTCCATAATTTTCTGTTACTGATGTTAAATATACTTCTAATTCTGGCCATTCTGTTTGTAACCAATCTTCTAATTTTGACATTACTGAAGCGGCATTTCCTGTAGTTGTTGACATAAGATAATGATACTCATCTAATCTAGTTGTTACACCATCATCAATGACCATTCCATCGTCACCTAACATTACACCATATCGACATTTTCCAATTTCTAATTTTGACCATGAATTTGTGTAAACTCTATTTAAAAATTCACTAACATCTCTTCCTTTAATATCTATTTTACCCAAAGTTGATGCATCTAATATCCCTAGACTATCTCTAGTTGCCTTTACTTCTCTATTTAATGCAAACTGAAAGCCCTCATTCTTCTTGGGATAATACCAAGCTCTTTTCCATTGACCTACATCTTCAAATAAAGCTTTATTATCAATATGCCATTGATGCATCGGACTTGTTCTTTCTAAATCAAAAAATTCTTTTACATGCCGTCCGGCAAGCGCTCCAAAAGTTACAGGTTTATAGGGTAAACGAAATGTTGTCGTGCCTAATTCAGAAATTTCAGTATTTGTTAACTCTGAAATTATTCCAAGAGCATTAACATTACTAGTCTTACCTTGATCAGTTGCCATTCCTGTAGTTGTATATCGTTTAACATGTTCAATAGATTGAAAGCCCTCTTTTAAAGCTAATTTAATATCTTTTGCTGTAACATCATTTTGAAAGTCCACAAACATTTTAGTTCGCGAGATGTTATTTTTAGAAGTAATCCAAATATTTTGATGTTTACCGTATTTTAGATTATCTGATTTATAATTTACCTCACCAATTTTATTTTCCTGGTTATCATTTAAATACATTAATGTATCTTCTTGAGTTTTTAATAATATTTCATTTAAATCATAATCACCATTGCAACTGCCAACACACAATGTATCTTGATATATTTCACCAGGAATAAAACTTCCATCTGAATCTCTAAATTTTAGTTTTCCTTTTGATTGAGTAAATAAATGGACAGTAGGTGTCCAACCACCAGCAATTGCTAAAAGATCACATTTAATATTAATTGAAGATTTTTCATTATTTTTTTTAGTTGTAATTTTTTTTAATTTTATTTCTCTAATTTTTAATCTTCCAACAGTATCGCTAATTTCATACCCTTTAAGGATAGTAATACCTAATTCATTGGCTTTCTTAGGAAAATAACCATCACTATGGTCTCTAGCATCAACAATAGCTTCTACTTTTATACCCTGTTCAAAAAAATCTATTGCAGTTTCATAAGCACTATCATTGTTTGTAAAAAAAACTAAATTTTTTCCAGGTGAAACTCCATACTTATTTAGGTATTTTTTTGCACTGTTAGAAAGCATAATACCAGGTCTATCATTATTATTAAAAATTATTGGTCTTTCTATTGCACCTGTTGCAAGAATAACTTTTTTTGATCTAATTTTCCAAATTCTTTCCTTAATATCATATTTTTTGTTTAATCCTTTTTCTGGATCAATTTCCTGTACAGCTAATAATAAATTATAATTTAAATAAGCAAAACAAGTTGTATTTTTGATTATTTTTACATTTGGATTTTTTGAAAGTTTATCAATTATTTTATTTTTCCATTCATTAATTGGTAAGTTATCTATTTTAACATTTTCATTTTTCGTAGATAAAATTTCACCTCCAAGTTCGTCTTCTTGCTCAACTAGTAATACTTTATAATTTTTACTTGCTGCAATGTCTGCTGAAACTAATCCACTTACTCCCGCTCCAACAACCAGAACATCACAATGATAATGAAAATGTTCGTATTTGTGGGGATCATCTTTTTTTGGAGATTTACCAAGTCCTGCAGCGTGTCTTATAAAAAATTCATATGCCTTCCAAAATTTTGGCGGCCACATAAAGGTCTTATAATAAAATCCTGCGGGAAAAAATGGGGATAGTAAATCATTTATAGCACCAGCATCAAATTTTACTGATGGCCAATTATTTTGACTAAAAGCTTTTAACCCCTCATATATCTGGACCTCGGTTACTCTTCTATTAGGTTCGGTATATTCTTTAGTCTCAAGCTGAACAATTCCATTAGGTTCTTCACTGCCTGCTGTATAAATACCCCGCGGTCGATGATATTTAAAACTTCTTCCAACTAAGTGAACATCATTTGCAAGAAGTGCTGAAGCTAGGGTGTCACCTTCAAATCCAACATATTCTTTATTATCAAAATAGAACCTAATAGACTTATTATTCTCAAGATTTTTATTATTTTTGTATCTCATCTTTATTTTAAAAATCTATCTTTTTTCGACGTTGATAAATTCCCTGATCCAATACTTGGCTCACCTGAAGGAGTAGCTGGAATATTTGCTTTTAATTTAGGAGGAGTTTCTCCCATCTTATATGCTGCAAGAATTTCATCCGTTGCGGTATTTCTTGCTAAATTAAACCATTGTCTACATCCATATTCATGGTTCCATCTTTCATAATGAATACCTTTTTCGTTCTTTCGCAAAAATAAATATTCTGCCCATTGCTCGTCAGAGAGTTCAGGAGGATTTTTTGGTCTTGCAATGTGAGCTTCACCACCACAAGTAAATTCAGCCTGATCTCTTTCTCCACAGTAAGGGCAATTTATTAAAAACATTATTTAATGAGCTACGGCAGCTGCACCATGTTCATCAACTAATTCACCGCTAGAAAATCTGTTTATTGTAAAAGGAGCATTTAATTCATGTGCTTGATCATTGGCTATAGTGTGGGCAAATACCCAGCCAGAACCAGGTGTAGCTTTGAAACCACCTGTTCCCCAACCACAATTAAAATATAATCCGTTTATGTGAGTCTTACTGATAATGGGGCTTGCATCAGGGCATATATCGACAATACCTCCCCAGTGACGAAGCATTTTCATTCTAGAAAATATTGGAAACAATTCAACTATTGCCATTAATGTATCTTCAACAATGTTGAAGCCACCTCTTTGAGTATATGAAGTGTATCCATCTGTTCCAGCACCAATAACTAATTCTCCTTTATCAGATTGAGATACATACGCATGAATTGTATTTGACATTACTACAGTATCAATAACTGGTTTTACTGGTTCTGAAACTAGAGCTTGTAATGGTTTACTCTCTAAAGGTAATTTGATACCTGCCATATTGGCAATAACACTTGTATGACCTGCAGCAGCTATTCCAATTTTATTTGAACTAATGGTTCCTTTTGTTGTTTCAATACCAGTTACATTTCCATTTTTTACATTAATACCAGTTACTTCACAATTTTGAATTATATCAACTCCCATTTCATCAGCTCCTCTTGCATAACCCCATGCAACAGCGTCATGTCTTGCAGTTCCTGCTCTTCTTTGCAGCGTTGCGCCTAAAACAGGATATCTAATGTTAGGTGAAGTATTTATTATTGGGCAAAATTCTTTAACTTTCTTTGTATCAAGCCATTCACAATCGATATCATTCAACCTGTTTGCATGCCAACGTCTTTTTAATTCTCTTACATCATGAAGATTATGAGCAACATTCAAAACTCCTCTTTGAGAAAACATAACGTTATAATTTAATTCTTGAGACATACCCTCCCAAAGTTTTAATGCATGCTCGTACAAAGCTGCACTTTGATCCCATAAATAGTTCGATCTAATTATAGTCGTATTTCGCCCCGTATTTCCACCACCTATCCAACCCTTTTCAATTACTGCAATATTATTAATTCCATGGTTTTTTGCTAAATAGTAAGCAGTAGTTAAACCGTGTCCACCACCACCGACTATTATTGCATCATAATTTTTTTTTGGTTCAGGACTATTCCATGTCTTCTGCCAATTCTCATGATGACTTAAAGCGTTTCTAGCAATAGATAGAAATGAATATTTATTGTTAAACATTATAACTCTTTATAGCAGTTTTAAAATAGACCTTCAATTTCTCCATAGTCATTTAGCTTTATCGAATTTGCCGCAGGCACACTTGGTAGACCTGGCATGGTCATAATATCGCCGCAGACAACCACGATAAATTCTGCTCCCGATGATAATCTTACTTCTCTAATAGGTAAAACGTGGCCAGTAGGGGCACCTTTTAAATTAGGATCAGTTGAAAAACTATATTGAGTTTTTGCAATACAAACAGGCAATTTGCCAAATCCTTTATTTTCAAAATCCTTCAATTGTTGACGCACTTTTGTATCTGCGACGACTTCACTTGCGTGATAAATCTCCTGTGCAATTTTTTCTATTTTTTTGAATAGAGTTAAATCATCTTCATATAAAAATTTAAATGTACTTTTACTTTCTTCACACATATCTATTACATTTTTAGCTAATTCTGTTGCACCATCACCACCATCAGACCAGTGGGTACACATAGAAGCCTTGACCCCTTGAGTTTTACAAAAATCTAGGACGGCATCAACTTCAGCTTTAGAATCAGTAACAAAATGATTAATTGCAACAGTTACTGGTAATCCGAATTTTCTTATGTTGTTTATGTGTCTTTCTAAATTTACTAAACCAATTTTAAGTGCATTTACATTTTCATTTTTCAAATCTTCTTTAGAGACATTTCCATGCATTTTTAGTGCTCTAATTGTAGCAACTAAAACCACACAATCAGGATTTAAATTTGATTTTCTACATTTTATATCAAGGAATTTTTCTGCTCCTAAATCAGCTCCAAAGCCTGCTTCAGTTACAACATAATCACTTAATTTTAAACTAGCTTTAGTTGCAATTACAGAATTACAACCATGAGCAATATTTGCAAATGGTCCACCATGAATTATAGCGGGATTATTTTCTAACGTTTGAGTTATGTTTGGTCTAATGGCATCTTTTAGTAATACTGTCATTGGACCTTGTGCATTTAAATCTTTTGCATAAATAGCTTTTTTATCTCGTGTATAGGCAATTGTTATATTTCCTATTCTCTCTTCAAGATCTTTTAAGTCTTTTGCTAAGCAGAAAATAGCCAT
>CACLAN010000015.1 GCA_902604905.1 uncultured Alphaproteobacteria bacterium | reverse complement strand
TACGAAGTTCTAACACCAGCTGGTACAACTTCGACACTAAAATTACCATCCATTGCAACTTCTATCAGCATTGATGATAAACTTCTAAATAAAACCGAATTTGTTGAAGTAACTAGTAATGGTTTACTAATACAGCCTGGCAAACGTAAAATAACGATGACCATATCGGGTGATAAATAATAGATATGAAAAAAATAATTAATCATCCAGACGATTTTGTTAATGAAAGCATACAAGGATTAGTAATTTCTTATCCTGATATTTATAAATTTTCATCTGAAACTAACAAAGTTTTGATGAGGTCTAAAAAATCTAATAATAAAGTTGGTTTAGTAAGTGGAGGAGGGTCAGGACATTTGCCATTATTTACAGGATATATTGGTGAAGGATTATTAGATACTTGTGCAATTGGAAATGTTTTTGCCTCACCTTCAGTTGATGAAATCTCTATTGCTATTAAATCTGCAAATTCAGGTAAAGGAGTATTGTGTATTTATGGTAATTATGGCGGCGATGTAATGAATTTTGATATGGCAAGCGAAATGCTTGAAATGGAAGATATTAAAGTTGAATCAATTGTTATTGCAGATGATGTCGCCAGTGCTTCTTATGAAGAAAAGGAGAAACGAAGAGGTGTAACAGGAATGCTATATGTATTTAAAATTACTGGTGCAATGGCTGAAACTGGGGCTGATTTTAATGAAGTTAAGCGAATAGCGTTGAAAACAAATGAAAATATTAGAACTATGGGAATTGCATTGACTCCAACTATATTACCTCAAGCTGGTAAACCAACATTTGAAATAGGTGATGATGAAATGGAAATCGGAATGGGTATTCATGGTGAACCTGGAATTAGAAGAGGTAAGCTTAAATCTGCAGATGAAATTACTGAAGAGTTATCTGAAAAATTACTTGGAGATATTAATTTATCAAATGGCGATAAAGTTTCAATTCTTGTAAATAGTTTAGGAGCCACTCCTCATGAAGAATTATTTATTGTTGCAAACAAATTTAATAATATTTTAAATAAAAAAGGAATAATTAATTCAAAATCTTACGTAGGTAGATATGCAACATCAATGGAGATGGCGGGCATGTCAATATCAATACTTAAATTAGATGATGAATTAGAAAAGCTACTTTTAGAAGATGCCAATTGTCCTTTTTGGTATTAATGATTACAAAATTATCTTTAGAAGCTTTTTTTAAAAAAATACTAATTATAGCAGAAGATAATTATGATGAATTTAATTCTATTGATGGTCAATTGGGAGATGGAGATTTAGGTATTACTATTTCTAAGGGTTTGAGAGAAATTAATGAAAATCTTAATAATTTTGAGGATGACCTAGATAAAAATTTTATTGTTTGTGCACAATGTTTTACTAAAGTATCTAGTTCTAGTTTTGGAACTCTTATAGCAATTTCGTTTATGACTATTGCAAAACAAACGAAAGGTAAAAAAGAATTAAATTTTAATGACATACCAGACATTATAAATAAAGTTATAGAAGCAATATGTACAAGAGGAAAAAGCAAAATTGGTGATAAAACTTTTGTTGATACTTTATTTGAAATATCAAACTCAATTTCTAGATCTGAAAATAACAATAGACAAGATATATATAAAGCTACAATCAATGCTTTAAATAAGTTTAGAGGTAAAGAATGTAAAATTGGAAGAGCAAGAATGTTTGGAGAAAAATCAAAAAATTTAGATGATCCAGGAATGTTTGCTTTGAGTAGGCTATCATCAGTATTTGTTGAATAATTTAAAGAGCTGTCAAATAAAACTAAAATTTAATTTATAATTAATTCTTTGCATTTGATATTGATTTAGATATTGAATCAATTAATTTATCGTAATCTTTAGAATTATGGTTTGAAGTATTCATTGAAAAAATTGCTCCTTCAATATCAATTGGTCGTAAATCATATCTACTCGGATCTTCTAAAAAAGACTGGAGTAGCAAATTATCAAAATGTCCAGGGTGTCTTTCTCTAGTTTCAGCACGTTTTTTATATCGTTGTGATAATACATCTAGATCAGCATAGCAATAGATCTGTATTGGGAAAAAAAAATATTTAGATTTAAGTTTTTTAAATGTAGACGAATGAAACTCATCAAAAGTACCATCAATTATACATGATTTCTGAACTTGGATATGAGCTTCAATTAATTGAAAGAGAATGGCAACCGAAGCTTCATCCATCTTCATTCCCGAGAGTTTCCCTTCATTCTCATCATAAGAATTATTTTGAATTGAATTATCATTTAATAGTGCAGGTGTTGTTGGCAAGCCAATAAAATCAAATATCAATTCTTTGATATTATCTTTACTGAAGTAAGGAAATTGAAATTCTTTAGCAATCCTCTTTCCAAGTGTTGTTTTCCCAGTTGCAGGACCACCTTGAAGAATTAAGATATTAGATTTTTCTTTCTTTCTATTCATTAATGAACTTATGAGAGGTTTCCACACTTGCATCATTATGAATTATTTCCTCTAAAGCTTTTGTCATACCTCTAATGTTTTTATGACCCCAGATATTTCTTCCCATTGTAATACCAATCGCACCTACATCCATTGCATCTCTTACCATCTTCAAAATTTCAAGATCCGAACTAACTTTTTCTCCACCAAGAATAAATACAGGCACTGAACAGTTTTCAATTACTTCTTTAAAACTAGACTTATCACCTGTGTAGAAAGACTTTACGTAGTCAGCACCAGCTTCGCTTGCAATACGACATGCAGCAGCAATTTGTTCATTAGTTTTTTTATCTGCTTTAGGCCATCCGAAAGGTATAGTTTCTATCATCAGAGGCAAACCCCATTTTTGACATTCTGATGCTAGGCAAACAGCATTAAGAACTGTTTCGTTACCACTAGATTTGGAAAAATAATCATCCTCGGGTTCACACCATGGAAAAATCTCAACCTTTATTCCATCTACACCTAATCGAAGTGCCATTTCAACAACAGTTGTGACAGTGTCTCTAGTAGTATCAACACTTAACCATAATCCAGCATTTCTTAAAAATTTCGATGAATCAGATGCAGTACCAAATGGTGCCAATACTGCATCAGCCCCCCCATCAATGACTTTGTTAATAACTGAATTAGCATTTTTTAAACCGGTAATTGTATCAAATACACGCGGATGATCCATAGCAACTACAAGTGCACGTCCATTATCTCTAAACAAACGACTTTCACGAATACTACGTTTTTTTAGCATAAATTAATTGAAGTAACAAAAATCAAAGTCAAAGTCAATCATACCTTGGAATGAATTACTTAAACAAATATACAAAAAAATTATCAATAAAATTTCAAAAATTTTTATTTTAAAATCTAACTTTTATGGATAAAGTTTAAAAGTGCTTTGAGTTAATTCTTTTTAAAAATATTAAAATCCAAAATATAAATTTTTTTTCTTGAATCACTTTTGAATTATTTTGACACTTTTTTATGGTATCCCATAAAATCTCATGTACTGTGGCATTGTTAAATATTGCTTTAATCCCCTGGAAAATGTAATAGCGATGTAATTATTGGGGCGTCGCCAAGCGGTAAGGCACCGGTTTTTGGAGTCGGCATTCGTAGGTTCGAATCCTACCGCCCCAGCCAAATTTTCAAATATTATATTTTTGGCACAATAGGCAATCTTGTCAAGTTTGAAGACAACTATTTTAAACACTTAACCTGCTATAAATTATGTTTCTACACCACTAGTTAAAATTTTGTTATAAGATAAAAAAAATTAATGACTTAATATATAAATATAATGTTTAAATATATTTCTGCTGATGGAAAAAAATGGGCAGTTTTCGAAGGTGATAACGCCACTTTAATTAAAAGTAAAAATGTAGATTTTGTTCGTAAGGATTCAAAATACTTAGAAAAAATTATTTCTTCATTAGATACTTTTGAAAATGCTCTTGACTGTGGAGCTTGTTATGGTTTTTGGACATATCTACTTCATCCTTATTTTAAAAAGGTTTATGCATTTGAATTAGTTGGTGTTCACAGACAATGTTTTTTAAAAAATATGTCAGCATTGAGTATTAACAATTTTGAATTATTCCCATTTGGATTAGGTGATAAAACTATTAAATCTTTTGTTGGAAATGATAAATGGGCTATGGATAAATTTGGATATGCTGCATTTAATGCTAAAGTTGTGGAAAATAAAAATGGAAATGAAAATGTAACAACTTTAGATACTTTCAATTTAAAGAATATTAGTTTCATTAAAATAGATGTTGAGGGATATGAACTTAATTTACTTAAAGGAGCATTTAATACAATAGAAAAAAACAAACCACTGATCTTTATTGAGAAAAAAAAAGATTATGATGATTTGAAAAATTTCTTATACGATTTAAACTATGATATCATTGAAGAATTTGAAAAAGATATTTTGTTTAAAGCTAAATAGAAAATTACACTATCAGAAAATGGTATAACATTATAAACATGAAAATATTAGTAAAGTTTATTACTGTGGGGTTTACTTTATTATGATTTAACTTTTTAAGAAAAAAAAATTTTTAATTAGTAAAAGACTTAATTTTTGATCATTCAGCATTTTTGTCCAGATTGAAATCGCAATTTTTTTTTGAAACTATCTTGGCACATTCTTATGATTAAAATTGCAATTCTCAAATTTTTTTTCCATATTTTCTGTAATTTTTTCTTCGCCAAGCGGTAAGGCACCTGTTTTTGGAGTCGGCATTCGTAGGTTCGAATCCTACCGCCCCAGCCAATATTTCCGTGAACATTTCTGAATTATAAGTTTTCGCGACACATACGCGACATTTAATAGTTAATATTATCTAAACTTTTTATATTGGCCATATCCAATCATGAAATAATTCTAATTTTTTTTTCCTATAAGTAGAGAGCTTTTTCTCCTTATAACGTTCTTTTTGTTTAGATACCCATGACCCAAGATTTGTTCCATCATTTGCGATATAGTTTTGTTTTACTTTTGTATTTTTAAATTTTTTATAATAATCTACAAGTAATTTATAGGAATGCTCCCATTGTGAGTCTAAAAAACTCCAAAACCAATCATGAAATGTTTTTTCAAATAATTTTATTTTCCATTTTTCGAGCTTTTTACTTTTGTATAATGATCTTTGTCTACCAATCCAATCTCCTAAAGATTTAATCTCAATATTTGTTTCATTTCTCTTTCTCTCAACATGACTAGATTTATTTTTTTTGTAGTACACATGTAATTTATTAAAAGTTTCTAACCATAACTCATCTTTACTTTTTTCCCAAAACCAACCATCTATCTTTTCTAATTTGATTTTTCTTTCATTAGATAACCTTCCTTCTTTAAAAGCGCCTTTCTGATGATTTACCCAAGTTCCAATAGTTTGTTCCATAAAAATTTCATTACTTTTGGGTAGCTTTTTATTTTCAATTACAAATCTGATTAGCAAATTAAACATTCTATCCCATTTATTTAACCTTAATCCCCAATTCCAATCTAATAGACTTTCTAATTTTTTAATTTTTTCATCAGATAGTAATTTTTTATTATAATTAAATCTTTGCTCATTAGTCCATCTACCTAAAGTAATATTTTTATAAACATATGTTTGCTTCATAATTGTAGTACCAAACTCTTTTTCAAATTCTTTAAGAGCCTTAAAATATAGATCCCAATCATTTGGAATTCTATTAACTATGAAAGTATCAATTTTATCTTGAAATTTTTTTGAAACACTAATTGGTAAATCAAAAATAATTTTTTTTGATCCACCTAGAATACCTTTTTTTCCAAGACCTAGTTTTAATTCTTCAATTTCTGCTTTAAGTGCATCGTCATGAGATCTAAGAGCGTTAATTACTTGAACAAGAGGTCTAAAATTACTTTTATCAATAGATTGCTCAATATCTTTTTCATTTTCAATAAAAACAGGGATTAAAATATATCCATAATCCT
Source organism: uncultured Alphaproteobacteria bacterium (assembly GCA_902604905.1). Classification (GTDB taxonomy): domain Bacteria; phylum Pseudomonadota; class Alphaproteobacteria; order HIMB59; genus CACPNW01. The sequence continues at coordinate 11,572 of CACLAN010000015.1, read as the reverse complement.
TATTTACATTCGTAGGCTTACGAATAGCTCTTCCTACAGATTGAATAATATCTATTTCACTTCGCTTAGGATCAAAAAAAGAAACCCCATCTAATGCAGGAACATCCACTCCTTCCCCTAAACATTTAGAATTTGATAAAATACCAATCTCTTCTTTTGATGTATTTTTCAAAGTATCTAATTTAATTTTTCTTGAATAAGTAGTCATGTTTCCAGATACATAATCAGAAACTAAATCCTTATCTGTTTTGAACTTTGAACTTGACCATTTATAAACTAAGGGAAAATTTTCAGAAAAGCTTCTCGCTTTAGGTATATTGCCGTGAAACGTGATTAATTTATTTAAACCGTACTTCTTAATTGATTTAATTAATCCAACTTGTGCTGCTAAGCTCATTGCATCTGTTTTGACTTTATCTTTAATCTCAACAAATTTACGACCTTTTATGAAATCTAATATTTTCTTATCTTTCACACCAAAAGCTACAACTTTGTAATCTGCTAATTGTTTATTTTTGATAGCTTTACTAAATGAATAGTTAAAAAATATTTCACCAAAATTAGATTTATCATCCATGTCGATCACATCTATCTTTTTAGATTTGGCTTTTTCTTTAATGTAATTTGAATAAATTTTTGGTGTTGCTGTAGTAAATAGTTTCTTTTTACTTCTAATTTTATTGTCATTTAAAATTAAAGCAAAATTTGAATCAACTTTTCCGGTACATCTATGTGCTTCATCAGCAATTGATAAATCAAATGTATGTTTCTTTAAATTTTTTTGAGCTTTTGCAATTAAATAAGATGATTGATAAGTTACAAAGACAACATAGTTTTTTTTATTTTTTAGAAAATTTTTAATCTCATTTAATTTCCAAGTAATAGAATAAGGGAGCTCACTAGGATCTAGTAAAATCTCATCATCCTTTATATTTTTTATTGTTGATGGATCACTACAAACACATAAAGACTCAAAATCTTTATTTGAAGCTTGATACCATTCTCTAATTGTTTGAGATAATAAGTTGAGAGATGGAATAAGTACTAGTGTTTTATTTGATTTAAGTTTTTCATTTATCCAATAGGAAGTAAGTGTTTTTCCGGTTCCACAAGCCATTATTAATTGACCTTTATTAGATTTCTGAAAACCTCTAAAAACTTCATCTATAGCCTTTTTCTGATGAACTCTTTTTGTTGGTAAAGTGCTTTTTTTAATACTGAGTAATTTTGAGAATTTTGAGGGATAAATATTTCCATTTTTTTCAAAGTCACCTAGGGAAAATATTTGTACTTGTTTTTCTTGATCTCGTATTGTCTGGATACCTTGCTTTGAGAATCTATTAGTAGTTGTAATTAATATTCTTTTGTAAATTTCCCTCCTATTCGAGTCAGATAGAAACGAATTTATATCTTCTTTAGAGATTGAATAATTAGAATTATAACATTTAGCTTGAACGGCCCAATATTTTTTATCTTTATCAATAAAAATCAGATCTGTACCTTTATCAATACCCCAATTTATTGGTGCATCTTTAAAAAACCAAATCTTATCTACAATATTTCTCCAATATTTATCATTTTTTAAAAACCATCTTACAAAAAATTCAAATTGCTCGCCTCTAACATTTTTATTGTCAGAGAAAGTGCTAACAAATTTTTGAAAAGATGACATGTTTTAGTTCTATCATCATCCTTAACTAATGTTAAGTTTTGGCTACACTTTGGCTACACTAAAACTAATCTATCTAGTTAGTTATTTCTGAAAATGTGATTTCATGACCTTTATCGGTAAGAAGATTTTCTACCTTCTTTAAAAAATTATCGTCTTCTTCACCACTTTCTCTTTTAGCTATATATCTATCCCAATCATCCATGGAGTTCCACTCCTCTGTTAAAAGTAATATATTTTTATTTTCTGTATCTATTGATCTAATAATATTATTGCATCCTTCTTGAGATAAAGTGTAGGCTCTTCCATTTGATGAGTTATGTAAATTCATATATTCTTCCACTTTACCTTCTTTAATATGAACTTTAATCCAAACCATTATTGACATTTTATAATCTCCTTTTTTTAAGAATATAAAAAAATTTAATATAATTAAATATTAATTTTTGGCTACAATTTGGCTACACTTACAAGGTCACTTTATAAAATTTTAGAAAAAATAATCCAAGCTATCTAACAAATATACAACTCTGATGGTTGTCTCTTCACCTTTTGGAGTCGGCATTCGTAGGTTCGAATCCTACCGCCCCAGCCAATTTTTAAAATTCTTTTTGTATTTTGCTCATGGAGTTAATACTATTCCAATATAAATCTTCAAATTTTTGGAGAAGGTTTATTTTTATAATTTCATTTTGTTTGATACCCCAAATATGTTTTTTATCCATCCAACCTTTAAAATTTCCTGCTGAAACTAAACACCAATCTATTTTACATTTTTCTAAATTAATAATATTACCTTTTCCTATTTCCCCAATAACATTACCCCCCAAAGTGTTTAATACTACAATATTTTTATTATCTTTTGATAACACAATCCCAGTTCTAGTTCCGGATATTAAACTTTTATGAATCCATCCAATGTTATTTTTAAAATCTTCTACTTTTCTCCAATCTTCATACTCTTCTAATACTTTTAAGGGGTAATTTTTTAATATGTATTTAATTTTTATAGGATAATTCATACTTGGACCTATACGAATATTTGCATCATTAGATTTTAAAGATACGTATCTTGGAATTTCTAAACCAGTTTCTTTACCAATATCTGCATTGCATACTTTGGAAAAAATTATAATTGAAATAAATACTAATATGAATTGCATGGTAATATTTTTATAAAGTAGCATACGATTTATATAAAGTGTATAATATAATTATTAGCGCCTGTAGCTCAATTGGATAGAGCGTATGACTACGGATCATAAGGTTAGGAGTTCGACTCTTCTCAGGCGCGCCAAAACAAAAGTAATTATATAAATTTTTTCAAATATATATTAGATAAATAAATGTAATGATAATTGATATAAATTCTAAAAAAATAACTAGTGAAAAACATTTATCAAATTTATTCATTAACGCAAATTTTAGTAATTTATCTATTAATTGCAATATACTTAAAGGGAATTTTTATTCTGATTCATTTTATTATTTTCCAATTACTGAGAATAATGAAACATTTTCTTCGTTATTTAATAGAGATCTTAACAATACTTCTCATTTTTATTCCCAAAAGTTTTTTAATAATTTTAAAGAAAATAAAAAATCATTAAAAAACTTTAAAGATCTTTATGTTTTGGGATCAAACGCAGGTAATAATTATTATTCAAATTTACTATATTTTCTCCCCAGAATTTTCTTCAACAAAAGAAATAATCTTAAACTGGCAATTCATAGAAATTCCTCAAACAAATATAGAAATTTTATTGTAAGTATTTTAAAATCCCTAAATATAGAATTCACATTTGTGTTTTTAGATGATGATTTTTATTATTTTACGAATTCAGAGTTTCCTCAGTTTTTGAATATGAATACATCAATTGAAATATTAAAAAAATTTTTTAATCCAAGAAGTAATCTAGAATTAAGCAAAAAAATATATGTAACCAGAGAAGATTCTAATTACAGAAAAATTATTAATGAAGGTGACGTCGTAACACTTTTAAGACAAAATGGTTACAGAGTTATTAACCCCCAATTATATGAGATAGATGAGCAGATAGAAATATTTTCAAATGCTAAAAACATAATTGCTCCTCATGGTTCCAATTTAGCAAATATTATTTTTTGTAAACCTGGAACAGAAATATTCGAGATCACCCCTTCATTTAATGACAACGAAAAAACACTCGAAAATAGATATCTAAACTTAGCTCAAATTAATAATCTTAAGTATAAAAAAATAATTGCTGATACAGTTGATGTTGAAGATCATTCAACTCTTGCCAAAAAATATATCCACAGTAACGTTTTATCTCAAAGTAATTACTATAAAAATCTAATTGTTAAAATTCAAAACCTCAGTGAAGTAATTTAATTCAACAATCTTTTAAGTAAAATGGAATTACAACATTGATATTGGTTTTCAAATCTCTACAAATTTTTTCAAAAGAATATTTATTGTTATTTTGACCTTTATATTTAGCCAACAGGTTTCCCAAAAAAGAATCAACAACTTTATTTTCATAAATTTTATAATCTTCAAATTCATTTTCTTTAATGATTAATTCAAGAAGTGATTCATAATTCAAAATATCATCAATCAGAAAATTGTTTTTTGCTTGATCACTATTATAAATTAAAGCTCCAATATCATTTTTTATATTTGAAATTTCAATTTTTCGACTTTTAGAAACTTTTGCTGTAAAGTCATTATAAACATCATCAACAATTTTTTGTAAGTGTTTAACTTCATCAGTTTTAGGTCGTCTATATGGATTAAACAAATCTTTACCTTCTCCAGCATTCGGGCTAAATACTTCTATCCCATCTTTAGTTTCAATTGATTGGCCAAAGACTCCTGAAGATAGGCTTAGTGGTGTATTATAATAAAACCAACTTGGCCCGCTTACTCCTATACTACCTATAATTGATCCATATGATGCAAATATTTTATCACCTGTAGTTGCAACCCAATATCCACCAGATGCTAAAATTTCTTTTGTATAAAAATATACTTTCGTATTAGTGTTTTCTTTAAATTGGTTAATAATTTGCTCCAATTCAGCTGTAGCACTTACAGTTCCACCAGGAGTATTAATATTTATGATTAAAGTATTAATTCTTAGCTGTTTTATTTCTTCCAAATAAGATTTTACTTGGGCAGGGTTTATATAATCATAAAGATTATTTCCAAAAAAGTTCCTGTTATTATTAAATATTGGCCCATTCAAATTAATGTTTGCTATTATATTTTTGGAACTTTCGATACCATCAGTCATTACAAAGTGTTTTTTTTGCAAATTAGTAGAAAAAAGCAGTAAAATATTAATAATGATTAAAAAAATTAATACTGCACTTAAAAAACCTAAAGTTCTTAAAAAAACACTAAAAAATACCATTTTTTTCAAAATATCATAACTTTGGCTAATTCGAATTTTTTTTTGGTTTCTTCTTGAATAGACCTTAATAATGCTTAAATAACTAGCACTCTTATAATGAGAGTGCTAATAAAAAATTATTTAATTTCAATTAGTTAACAAAAGAGGAAATATGAATTTTAGACCTTTACATGACAGAGTCTTAGTCAAAAGAGTGGACTCTGATCAAAAAACAGCAGGGGGAATAATTATCCCTGATACTGCTCAAGAAAAACCAATGGAAGGCGAAGTATTAGAAGTTGGTTCTGGAGCAAGAGATGAAACAGGAAAACTAGTACCATTGGATGTCAAAAAAGGAGATAAAATACTTTTTGGAAAATGGTCTGGTACTGAAGTAAAAATGAATGGCGACGACTTTCTGATAATGAAAGAGTCTGACATTATGGGAATTATAACTTCAGGTAAGAAAAAAAAATAGAAATTAAGAGAGGATAAGAAAATGTCTGCAAAAAATATATTTTTTGGATCAGATGCTAGATCAAAAATGTTAACTGGTGTTAACAAACTAGCTGATGCAGTAAAAGTTACATTGGGACCTAAAGGTAGAAATGTAGTTATGGATAAATCTTTTGGAGCACCAAGAATTACCAAGGATGGTGTAAGTGTTGCTAAAGAAATAGAATTAAAAGATAAATTTGAAAATATGGGCGCTCAAATGGTTAGAGACGTTGCTAGTAAAACAAATGATATTGCTGGTGATGGAACAACTACTGCTACCGTATTAACACAAGCAATTGCAACTGAAGGAATGAAAGCTGTTGCAGCTGGAATGAATCCTATGGATCTTAAAAGAGGTGTTGATTTAGCTGTAGATGCTGTAGTTAATGAAATTAGAAAAAAATCTAAAGTAATTAAAACTGATAAGGAAGTTGCACAAGTAGGCACTATTGCTTCAAATGGGGATGCTGAAGTTGGTAAAATGATTTCAAGTGCAATGCAAAAAGTTGGTAAAGAAGGTGTTATTACCGTAGAGGAAGCAAAGAGTTTGGATACTGAACTTGATGTTGTTGAAGGTATGATGTTCGATAGAGGTTATCTTTCACCATATTTCGTAACTAATGCTGAAAAAATGATAACTGAACTTGGTGATTGCTATGTATTACTTCATGAAAAAAAATTATCAAGTTTACAACCAATGTTACCTTTGCTCGAATCTATTGTCCAATCCACTAAGCCCTTATTAATTATAGCTGAAGATATTGAAGGTGAAGCTTTAGCTACTTTAGTTGTAAACAAACTAAGAGGTGGCTTAAAAATAGCTGCTGTTAAAGCTCCAGGTTTTGGAGATAGAAGAAAAGCTATGTTAGAAGACATTGCAATTTTAACTGGTGGCCAAGTGATAAGTGAAGATCTTGGTATAAAGTTAGAAAATGTTAATCTTGAAATGTTAGGTACTGCTAAACGAATAGTTGTTGACAAAGAAAATACCACTATCGTTCAAGGTGCTGGTAAAAAGAAAGATATTGAAGGTAGATGTAATCAAATCAGAGCACAAATTGAAGAAACAACTTCTGACTATGATAGAGAAAAACTTCAAGAAAGGCTTGCAAAATTAGCTGGAGGTGTAGCAGTTATCAGAGTTGGTGGCGCTACGGAAGTTGAAGTTAAAGAAAAAAAAGATAGAGTAGAAGATGCAATGCATGCAACAAGAGCAGCCGTTGAAGAAGGTATAGTACCAGGCGGTGGTTCAGCTCTTGCATATGCCACAAATTCATTGAAGTTAGTCAAAACTGCTAATGATGATCAAAAGATAGGTGTCGATATAGTAAGAAGAGCACTTTTTAATCCGATGAGACAAATTGCAGAAAATGCTGGTGTTGATGGAGCAGTAGTGGCGGGTAAAATTCGTGAAAGTAAAGATCATAATATTGGTTATGATGCTCAAATGGACAAATACACCAACATGGTAAATGCTGGTATAATTGATCCAACTAAAGTTGTTAGAACTGCTTTACAAGATGCAGCATCTGTTGCTGGTCTGTTAATTACGACTGAAGCTATGGTAGCTGATGCACCTGAAGATAAGTCTGCTGCACCTGCAATGCCTGATATGGGCGGCGGCATGGGCGGCATGGGCGGCATGGGCGGCATGGGCGGCATGATGTAATTAATAAATAAACATTAAAAGAAAGGGGCAAATATTTGCCCTTTTTTTTTATATTAAACGATCAATTTGTTTAGTAATTTTGGAACTATCTGGTTTTGTCATAGAAGACCAGGATTTAATAAGTTGACCATTTCTATCAAATAAATATTTGTAAAAATTCCACTTTGGTTTTTCGTTATATTTCTCCTCAATCCAAGCATAAATTGGGTGAACATTGCTTCCTTTTACATCCATTGGTGATGAAGTAACAAAACCTACATCGTAGTTAACTAAACAGATTTGTTTAATATCCTCAGCGTCCAAATACTCTTGATTGAAGGAATTGCTAGTTGTAGCTATTATTGTTAAATCGCTATCTTTATAGTTCAAAAATAAATTTTGGAGGTTAGCATACTGAGGAGTGAAACCACACCTAGAAGCTGTATTCACTATTAAAATTGGCTTACCATCAAACTTCTCTAAATTTACTTGATTGCCGTCAATATCTTCAAATGAAAAATTGTATAAATTCACTGTTTCAACAGCTAATAAAGTATTCTTTAAGTTAAGCATAATCAAAAAAACAAGTAAAAATTTAATTTTCATGATAGTGAGTATTAAATATATCGCTTATGGAATCATTCAATAGCTTTACTAATCTTTTTTTAGATGTGTGGAATAATGGTATTTTTGGCATAAACGCTACTGATATCATAATAAGTCTTGTAATTTTTCTACTTTTTTATTTGCTCAGAAGACTTATAGCTAGATTTATTCTTAATCGATTATCAAGAATTGTTTCAAGAACTTCCAATCAAATCGATGATGCTGTCATAGAAGTACTTGATGGACCATTAAAATTTTTACCTGTTGTTATAGGATTTTTTATAGCTTCTTCATACTTAGATATTTCTGAAAATAATCAAGATTTTTTAGATTTACTAAACAGATCTTTAATTACAATTTTTATATTCTGGTTATTACATCAATTGATTATACCATTTTCATTTGTAATAAAAAACTTTGAGTCAAAAATTTCTAAACCGTTAGTGGATTGGACTCTTAAAGGATTAAAAATTCTTGTAATTGTCCTTGGCGCTGTCGCAATATTAGAATTGTGGGGTATAAGAGTAGGTCCTGTGATTGCTGGATTAGGTTTATTTGGTGTAGCAGTAGCACTCGGTGCTCAAGATTTATTTAAAAATTTAATTAGCGGTATTATGATACTAATGGAAAAAAGATTCACTGTAGGTGATGTAATATTAGTTTCTGGGGAAGTGGAAGGAGTTGTCGAGCAAATTGGATTTAGGTCTACACTTGTTAGAAGATTTGATTCAACGCCAGTAATGGTCCCAAATTATAAATTTGCTGAGCAGTCCGTTACTAATTATACAAGGAGACATCATAGACGTATAAGATGGTTAATTGGATTAGAATATAGAACAACAATTGATCAATTAAAAAAAATTAGAGATGAGATAAATACATTAATTGAGAAAGACGATAACTTTGCAAAAAATCAAAATGCTAGCTTCTATGTTCGAATAGATAGTTTTTCTGATAGCTCTATTGATATGTTAGTACAAACATTTACCGTTACGAATGATTGGGCTGAATTTTTAAAAATTAAAGAAACTCTTGCAGTAAAAATAATAGAAATTGTTGAAAATAATGAAGCGGGCTTTGCATTTCCAAGTCAATCACTTTATGTTGAAAAATTATCTGATGAAAAAACTGAGATTTTTAACCCCCAATCAGTAACAAAATAGTGAACGAAAGTAATCGTGTAATTTCTGGTTCTCTTTTTATATTAGCTAGTATTGCTGTTGCATTTATTTTAAATTTTTCTCAACCTATTATGGTTCCATTTGTTTTAGCACTTCTTTTAAGAATATTAATTGATCCAATAATTGATTTTCAAACTATTAATCTTCGAGTTCACAGATTTATTGCAGTCTTTATAAGTATTTGTTTAATTGTATTATTATTTTCAATTATAGTTCCCTTCATTGTTTCTTCAGTAGCTACATTTTTAGACTCTGCTGATGATTATAATCAAAAGGTAATTTTCTTAATAGAGGCGATCTTAATACAGCTCCAAGAATTTGAAATCAATATTGACAGAGAAACAATTAGAAATACAATTGCTGAACTTCCAATTAGTAATTGGGCAGGAACAATATTAAGTAATAGTGCAAACTTTATTTCAAAATTTCTTCTAGTTGTAATTATAACACTATTTTTGTTGTTAGGAACTCCTCCTAAAAACACCTCAGAAGAATGGAATGATATTATTAGATTAGTCAAAAAGTATATATTTACAAAATTTTTAACATCGGCTTTTACAGGTATTGCCGCAGGATTAATTTATTGGTTTTTAGGATTAGAATTAGCTTTCATCTTTGGAAGTTTAACATTTATTTTAAATTTTATTCCAGTGATTGGATCAGTAATTGCTGTTTTACTACCGCTACCAATAGCCTTTCTCCAATACAATGATCCAACTCTTGTTGTATTAATTATTGTTTTACCTACAATTATACATCAAATTGTAGGAAATTTTGTAGAACCTAAGATTTTTGGTGAGAGTTTTGGATTACATCCAATTACAATTATTTTATCTTTAATTTTTTGGGGAATGATTTGGGGATTTATAGGAGTTCTTCTAGCGGCACCTCTTACTGCAATTATAAGAATTTCATTTGAAAGATTTGAAACTACAAAACAGATAGCAAGATTATTAGAGGGTAAGATTCATATAAAGGAAAACTAACCTAATATTTTTTTACATATGTCATAGCTAAAACCCGCTCTAGCCATTTTAGCCAAATTTTTTTCATAACTTTCATTTTTTTCTAACAATTTTTTTTTCTTAGCAAATATTTTTGCTGAATTTAACTCCCAATTATCATCATCTTGTTGCATTAAATTTAAATTATTTTGAATTTGAGATTTATTCACTCCTTTTTTTATCAAGTAATTATATATAAAATTCTTAGATTTTCCAGAGTTTGATAAAGATAGAATTTTTGTTGAACTATATCTATCATCATCAATAAATTTATTTTTTTCTAATTTTATTATTATACTTTCAATTATATTAATTAGTTTTCTCTTTTCATAATTAGTACTTTTTGTTTTTTTGTGCCGAAAGTGCACCATAAGTTCTTCCATGAAAAGCACCATTGAAAGTTATAATTTCTGTTTTTTTAGTCTTGTGGTATGAATGATATCCTCTAATTATTTTAATTCCACATTCAATAGATTCAGTTCCAGAGTTAGTAAAAAAGACTTTATCTGCAAAGGAATTTTTACAAAGTAATTTCGCAAATTGTTCTTGTTTTTTAATTGTATATAAGTTTGATACATGCCAGAGTTGCTTCGATTGCTTGTTAAGTACCTTAATAAGTTTAGGATGACAATGGCCAAGAGAATTTACAGCTATTCCACTTGCAAAATCTAAATATTTTTTATTTTGACTAGTGTATAAATAACATCCCTTACCTTTTACAAATTCAAGAGTTTTATTGCCATAGGTTGGCATAACATTTGATAAAAGATTACTAACCATATTAAAATTTAATTTTATATCCTTTACGAAACATAAAATAGCATAATAACACTAATATAAAATTAATAATTATTAAGAAGATTGATCCTTGGATTAAAGAACTGTCAGAAATACCTGTAAAAGCATATCTAAAACCATCAATATTATAGAAGAATGGATTAAAGGAGGAAACTGTCTGCCAAAACTCAGGTAGTCTAGAAATTGAATAGAATGTTCCTGATAAAAAAGTAAGAGGCAAGACAATAAAGTTAGTTATACCTTGTTGTTGATCCCATTTATCTGCCCATATACCAACAATTGTTCCTAAAGTACCCATCATTGTACACCCCATTAATGTGAAAAATAACAATGCCATATAAGAGTGAACCTGAAGAGGTACAAATATCATGACTCCTAAAGTTGTTACTATACCGCATACAACACCTCTACAAACTGAACCTATAATAAACCCAAAAGCTAATTCAACATTGTTTAATGGGGCCATTAATATGTCTACAATATTTCCTTGAAATTTTGATTGACCAATACTTGATGCTGAATTAGCAAAAGAGTTTTGGAGCATAGTCATCATTATTAAACCAGGTGCAATAAAATAAGGAAGATCAATACCATTTATAGAATTTACAGATCTTCCAAGCGCTAAGCTAAAAACAGCTAAGAATAATAAAGAACTTATAGCCGGTCCAATCACAGTTTGTATCCCAACTTTTAAGAACCTAGATACTTCTTTTTTAATTAATGTAAGAAAACAAAGAAAATTATAATTAATCATTTTAGAAGTTTTCTTTTAATATATTTAAATTATTTGT
>CACLAN010000014.1 GCA_902604905.1 uncultured Alphaproteobacteria bacterium | reverse complement strand
TGCACACGGTGAATTTGATGCTCACATTTGGCTAGATCCAATGAATGCTAAAGAAATGGTTCATGAAATAGCTCATGAGTTAGGTGATTTAGATCCTGCCAATAAAGAGAAATATGAAGCAAATGCTGAAGCAACAATTAAAGCTTTAGATCAGCTTATTAGTGATGTTGGTACAGATATTAATTCTGATGCAAAATTTGTTGTCTTCCATGACGCCTACCAATACTTTGAAGAAAGATTTGGTGTAAGAGCTGCAGGAGCTTTAACATTGAATACTGATGTTTTACCTGGTGCGAAGCAAATAGCTGATATTCAGGATGTTATTAAGGATAAGGGAATAAAATGTATTTTCTCTGAACCTCAATTTAATCCAAAGATTATTACAACAATAGCTGAGGATATGAATATCAAAACAGGAGTTTTTGATCCTTTAGGTGCTAACATTGATGCTGGTAAGTCACTTTACTTTACGTTGATTAGTAATCTCGGGAACGAGCTTAAAGGCTGTTAAATTTTAATATTTAAATAAATTCCACCTTGTATTAAGGTGGAATTTATAAAACTAATTATAAGGAAATTGATATGGAAAATACTTCTCAGGTTCCAGTTACAGTTTTAACAGGGTTTCTTGGAGCTGGAAAAACAACTCTTTTAAATCGAATTTTAACTGAACAGCATGGACGGAAATACGCTGTCATTGTTAATGAATTTGGTGAACAAGGTATCGACAATGATCTTGTTGTTGATGCTGATGAAGAAGTATTTGAAATGAACAACGGGTGCATTTGTTGCACTGTTAGAGGTGATTTAATTAGAATTCTTAGTGGTTTAATGAAACGTGCTGATAAACTAGATGCAATTATAGTTGAAACAACTGGTTTAGCTGATCCAGCCCCAGTTGCTCAGACATTTTTTGTTGATCAAGATGTTGCTGATAGAACAAAATTAGATGCAATCGTTACAGTTGCCGATGCTGTTCATCTAAGTTCTCAATTAGTCGATCATCATGAAGCAGAAGAACAAATTGCTTTTGCTGATGTAATTTTATTAAATAAAGTTGAACTTGTTGAAGATAATGACATTGTGAAAGTTAATGATCGTATTAGAAAAATTAACCCTTTTGCAAAGATTATTAAAACAACACGTTGTGATGCACCTCTTGATGAAATCGTAGGCTTAAATGCATTTAGTCTAGATAGAGTATTAGATATTGAACCTGACTTTCTTGAATCAGATCATGATCATGAACATGATGATGATGTTACTAGTCTATCCTTTGTATCTGATACACCATTAGATATGGATAAGTTTCAAGATTGGTTTGGAAATTTACTGAGGACTAAGGGTCAGGATATTCTTCGATCAAAAGGAATTTTGAACTTTAAAGGGGAAGAAGAGCGATATGTATTTCAAGGAGTGCATATGCTTATGGATGCTTCACCAATGGGACCTTGGCCTAAAGGAAAAGATAGAAGTTCTCGAGTAGTATTTATTGGTCGTGATCTTGATAATATGAATCTTAAGGAAGGCTTTGAAAATTGTAAATCAGCATGAACGCTGATTTAGAAAAACTTCAAGAATCAAATAAAACTGAACTTGAAAGAAGAGGTTCAATTTTTAATATTGGAGCCCCAGCTACAGAAGCGGTTACAATTCGTGATCAAATAGCGGTAGGATTTGGAGACGGCTCTGTAAGATTTTTTCAATCTGGATCTGATCCTAAAACTGTTAAAGCACATAAGGGCGTAGTGTTGAGCATGACTAATTACGAAGATCATGTGTTAACGGGTGGAGACGATGGACGTTTTCTAAAAATATCATCTGATGGAAATATTGATGAAATTTTTAATTTTGGTTCAAAGTGGGTTGACTGTGTAGCTTCCCACAAAGATACTAAAGTTTGTTCATCAGGTAAAAATGTTTATATTTGGACAAAAAACAAAGATAAACCACAAACTTTAGAGCATCAAAGTACTGTTGCTGGATTAGCATTTGATAATAAAGGTAAGCGCCTTGCGGTCTCAAGATACGGTGGAGTAACAGTGTGGAAACTAAATAATAGTAAATGGATATCATCAAATTTTACATGGAAAGGATCACATGGAACTGTAACGTTTAGCCCAGATACAAAATATATTGTTACAGCGATGCAAGAAAATCAAATTCATGGTTGGCGCTTAAACGACAAAGCTGATTTAGCAATGAGAGGTTACCCATCAAAAATTAAAAGTTTTACTTGGGTTGGTAATACACCATATTTGGTAACATCTGGATCAAGTGATGCAGTTTGCTGGCCATTTGATGGTAAAGAAGGACCAATGGGGAGAAAGCCAATTGTTGTTGCAAACGGTGGTAAAGAACTTGCAACATTTGTCAAAGCACTTAATGGAGAAAAAGCTGTTTTCACCGGTTTTACAGATGGGTCAGTTTTATTAGCAGAAATTGATGAAAGTAAAAAACCAATTATGATTAGAAGTTCGACAGGTTCAGAAGTTTCAACAATAGCTATATCTAGCGATAACTCACAAATATTAATTGGTGATATGAAAGGTTCTATTCTTTTATCATCTTTATGGGTAGACAATTGAAGGAAAAAATATGTTTAATCGTAAAACTCAAAATGTTGAAAAAATAAGAAATCTTAAACATTTAATTTCCAAGAAATATAAATTATCAGAAAATACTATAATAAGTATTGCTGAACTCAGTTGTCATGAGCCTGATTGTCCACCAATTGAAACTGTAATTACTGCAAGAAATGAAGATGGATCAATGAAAAATTGGCGAGTAGCGAAATCAATAGAAGAAATAGAGGAGTCAGATATTAATAATCTAACAAACCACACTCATTAGATTGTTAAATTTAGAATAAAATGTCAAAAAAACAAAAAGAAATAACATTATCTGTTTGTCTCACATGTACCCTTAATAAAGATCAAAATAATAATAACCTTGCAGGAGAAAAACTTGCACAAAAACTAATTGATAAATTTAAAAATACAAAAAATGTAACTTTAAGAGGTGTAAATTGTATGAGTAATTGTAAACGCTCATGTATTATATCTTTTACCGCAGAAAATTGTTTTACCTATGTGTTTGGAGATATAGATCCTGAAAATTCTGCTTATATTGATTCAATAGAGGAGCTTTTATTATCCTATAGCAAATCTGATGATGGTTTTTTGAGACGTAGACATAGACCTGAAATATATAGATCTAATATAGTTGGTAGATTTCCTCCAATAAATAGTAAGTCAGATATTATTAGTAATTTAAAAAAGTAAAATTTTAAAAAGAATTAAATTATAATTATTTATTTCTAAATTTTGTTTAATTTAGAATATATTATTAACAGCAATCTCCACCCTTACAAGTGCAACAACAACTACAGCTGCAACCAAACTTTGGCGGGTTTGGATTTTGATTTTTCATAATTTCACCTATATATTTTAATATAATTTGAAAACACAAATGAGAAAAGCATTAGAAATTAAACAATGTATGAAGACTTTTGAGGGTGATGGAATCCCAGTTACCAGAGCTTTTCCAGTTCCAGGAATGAGAGAAAATGATCCTTTTCTTCTTTTTGATCATTTTGGCCCAATTAACTATGAGCCTGGTGGTGCAACTGGTGTACCAGCTCATCCTCATTGTGGATTTGAGGCAATTACTTACATGCTTGGTGGTGAAGTAGAACACAGAGACTCATTTGGTGGACAAGCAGAAATTGAAACAGGTGATGTACAATGGATGACAACTGGATCAGGTTTAATTCACTCTGAATTAGTTACTGAAAAATTTAAGAAGAGTGGTGGTGTCATGCAAGGACTACAAATTTGGGTTAACCTTCCACAAAAAAATAAAAAAGTTAAACCTTGGTATCAACACATTAAGAAAGATACAATTCCAACAGTGGAAGAAAATAAAAATATTCAAATTAAAGTTCTTGTGGGCGAAATAAATGGAACAAAATCAAAAATTCAGACTTATTCACCGGTATCTATATTTGATATTCAGTTTTCAAAACCTGATATGACAAAGTTTAAAGTTGATAAGGAACAAAACTTAATGATTTATATTATTGATGGTCAGTTGCAATTTTCTGATCTTGATAAAATTGCAAACAAAGGAGATATGATTTATTTTGATCAATTAAGTGATGAAATACAACTTACATCAATATCTAAAAATGGATCTTATTTACTTTTAGCAGGTAAACCTCTGGAAGAACCTGTTGCACGCTACGGTCCATTTGTTACCAACACTGAGGGGGAAATTAAACAAGCCATGATGGACTATCAAGATGGCAAGATGGGAAGCTTAACTTAATTTAATTGGCGCAACATTTCACCAGCTACTATAGCAACTGAACTACTAAGATTAATCGATCTAGGCCCCTTTATCATTGGTATAGTTAATCTTTCATTTACAGAGTCGTGAACATACTCAGGCACTCCTGCACTTTCTCTTCCAAATAAAATAATATCATTTGATTGAAATTTATAATCAAAATAATTTTTTTGACATTTTGTTGTAAGTAAAATTAATCTATAAGAATTTTCTTTTGACCATTCTTTAAATTTATCCCAACTCAAATGTTTTGTAAGATCAAGATAATCAAAATAATCCATCGAAGCTCTTTTTAGTCGTTTATCATCAATTATAAAACCTGCAGGCTCAATGATATCGATAGGTATTCCAAGACAAGCACCCAATCTAAAAATGTTTCCAGCATTTTGAGGAATATCAGGTTCAAAGAGTGCAATTCTCATAAATTTATACTATATTATGTAAACCTTGCGTCACGCTGGCACACATATATTCAGTATTTTTTTTATTAATTCATATATAACAAAAACATAAAAAATGGCTAAAAAACCCAAAAATAAGAGAAGAGATTTCCTTCAACTAAGCACTGTAACACTTGGTGCTGTAGGTACAGCTGCATTTATATGGCCATTTCTTAAAAGCATGAGTCCAGCAGAGGATACCTTAGCAGCGGGATCTACAGAAGTAGATATTAGTGCTATTGAAGAAGGTCAAAGTATAACAATAAAATGGCGTGGAAAACCAGTTTTCATAAAAAAAAGAACAAAAGAAGAAATAGATGCTGCAAAAATGGTTCAAGCTTCTGATTTAAGAGATCCACAAGATGATGCTGATAGAGTGCAAAAAGAGGAATGGTTAGTTTTAGTAGGAGTATGCACACACTTAGGATGTGTTCCACTTGGTCAGAAAGTTTCAGATATGAAAGGTGAGTATGATGGTTGGTATTGCCCATGTCATGGTTCACATTATGATACATCAGGAAGAATAAGAAAAGGACCAGCTCCAAAAAACTTGGACGTTCCGCCCTATTCTTTTTTAAATGATAACACTATAAAGATAGGATAAAGATGGATAAGAATAGAAAAGTACACCAATTTAAAAATCCTGTCCTTAATTGGATAGAGTTTCGTTTACCAATTATTTCTTATTTCAAAAAAGAATACGGTGATTATCCAATGCCTAAGAATTGTAATTATTTTTGGAGCTTTGGTGCATTAGCAACAATTACTCTTGTTACAATGATTGTGAGTGGAATATTCCTTGCAATGAATTACACACCACATACTGATATGGCATTTGATAGTGTTGAAAGAATAATGCGAGATGTTAATTACGGTTGGTTAATGAGGTATATTCATTCTAATGGTGCAGCCTTTTTCTTCATCATTGTTTACATTCATATTGTAAGAGCAATGTATTTTGGTTCATATAAATATCCAAGAGAACTTAATTGGATTTTAGGTGTATTTATATTTTTATTAATGATGGCAACTTCTTTTCTTGGTTACACTTTACCATGGGGACAAATGTCTTATTGGGGAGCAACAGTTATAACTAATTTATTTAGTGCAATTCCATTTATCGGTGAAGGATTAAAAACATGGCTTCTCGGAGATTATAATGTTGGAAATGCTACTTTAAACCGTTTCTTCGCCCTTCATTATGTTCTACCATTTGTTATTTTTGGTGTTGTAGGGTTACATGTTGCTGCAGTCCATGTTCATGGTTCAAATAACCCTGATGGGATTGATATCAAAACTAACAATGACTCAGTAAATTTTTTTCCATATATGTTAATTAAAGACACAGTAGCTATGTGTGCTTTTGGTGTTGCTATTTCTGCAGTAATATTCTTTGGACCAAATCTTATGGCTGAAGTTGATAATTATATTCCAGCAGATCCACTTGTTACTCCAGCTCACATTGTTCCAAACTGGTATCTTGCACCTTTTTACGCAATTTTAAGAGCAGTACCTGATAAATTAGGAGGAGTTCTCCTAATGTTTGGTGCGATAGTAATTCTCTTTGTTCTACCTTGGCTAGATAGATCAAAAGTGAGAAGCTGTAACTATAGACCAATATATAAGTGGTTTATGATGGGCTTTTTTGTTAATTTTTTCGCATTAGGTTATGTTGGTATGCTTCCTGCTGAAGGTTTATATCTTTTAATTGCAAGAGTGGGTTTACTTTACTACTTTGGTTTTTTCTTCATTATTACACCATTTGTTGGTTGGATAGAGAAGCCAAGTAAGTTACCGCTCAGTATTAGTGATGTTTATGCTAAAAACATAACGCCAAACATCGGTGGAGGAGAAAAAGGAATGCCTGCACCAGCAATGCAAAAAGATACCAATCTATAATGCGCCTATTACTTATTTTTTTTCTATTCTTTTCTTCAAATATATTTGCCGCAGAAATGAGTACTGAAAAAATGCCAAAACACGATTGGTCTTTTAAAGGTGTAACAGGGACCTTTGATAGAGCTGCAATTCAAAGAGGTTACAAAGTCTACAGAGAAGTATGTGCTGGATGTCATTCAATGAAATTACTTTACTACAGAGATCTCATTGATGTTGGTTTTTCTGAAGCTCAAGTAAAAGTAATTGCTTCTGAATATACTGTTTTAGACGGTCCAAACGATGATGGTGAAATGTTTGAAAGGCCAGCTAGACCAGCAGACAGATTTGTTAATCCATATACTAATGATAATGAAGCAAGAGCAAATAATAATGGAGCTTATCCTCCAGATTTGAGTGTAATTACAAAAGCTAGAAAATATGGAGTTGATTATATTTACAACTTGCTTCTAGGATATGTTGAACCTCCAAAGGGAGTGGAGGTTGGTAACGGAATGTGGTACAATAAATGGATGGCTGGAAATCAAATAGCTATGCCAGCACCCATAGCCGATGGAAGTGTAGATTATGATGATGGAACAGATAACAACGCCCAACAGTTATCAGCTGATGTAACACATTTTCTTCACTGGGCTGCGGAACCGGAAATGGAAGATAGAAAAAATTTAGGAATTAAAGTAATATTATTCTTTATTATTCTTGGAACAATTGTTTACTTAGCAAAAAATAGACTCTGGCGAGACGTTACTTAGACATTAAATAAAAAGTTCATTACATCACCATCTTTGACGATATAATCTTTTCCTTCTTGTCTTAACTTTCCTGAGTCTCTACTTCCAGCATCACCATTATTTTCTATATAGTCGTCATAAGAGACAGTCTCTGCTCTAATAAATCCTTTTTCAAAATCAGTGTGAATTTTCCCAGCCGCTTGTGGTGCAAGCGTTTCTTTTTTTATTGTCCATGATCTTGTTTCCTTTGGACCACATGTAAAATAGTTAATTAAACCTAAAAGTTCATAACCAGTTTTTATAACCTTATTCAATGTTGTTTGATCTAAATTTAGTTCTTTTAGAAATTCAAGTTTCTCTTCCTCATTTTCTAATTCTGCTATTTGTGCTTCTATTGATGCGGATATTAAAACTACTGAATGATTATTTTTTTTAGCAAACTCGATGACTTTTTTTGATAACTCGTTTTCGGTATGAATAGATTCTTCATCTACATTACATATGTACATAGTAGGCTTTAGACTAATTAAGTTAAGACTATTAACAAATTCAATTTCATTACTAGCAAACTCATTAATTGTTAAGATACTGTCAGTCTCTAGCATTTGTAAGATTTTATTTATTATTTCAAATTGATGTTTAGCTTCTTTATCATTTGCTTTTAATTTTTTTTCTAAACTAGACTTTTTATTGTTCAAACTTTCAAGATCGGCCAATTGCAATTCTAAATTTATTGTTTCAATATCGTCTAATGGATCAATTTTTGATGATACATGGGTAATATTACTATCTTCAAAACATCTAACAACATGTGCTATTGCGTCAACTTCCCTAACATGCCCTAAAAATTTATTTCCTAAACCTTCTCCTTGAGAGGCTCCTTTTACTAATCCTGCAATATCAACAAAATCCATAAAAGAAGGAATTATTTTTTCACTCTTTCCAATGATTGCTAGTTTATCTAACCTATCATCAGGCACTGCAACTCTTCCTATATTTGGTTCTATAGTTGCAAATGGATAATTTGCTGCCTCTGCTTTATTTGATTGGGTAAGAGCATTAAATAAAGTAGATTTACCAACATTTGGTAATCCAACTATTCCACACTTAAACCCCATAATTAATTTTGCTCACTTATTTTTGTTAAAAATTGAGGAATATCTGAAAATATTAATTCTATATTTTTTATCATTTTATCAATTTTTTTATTTATTATTACTTCTTCTGATTTTAAAAATTTATTTAAAACATAACTTGAAACTAAATCTTTATGTCCAGGATGATCAATTCCTATACGTATTCTAAAATAATTTTCCCCAATGAATTGATCGATACTTTCCAATCCATTATGACCTCCGTTTCCACCACCTTGTTTTATTTTTACTTTCGATAATTCTAAATCAAGGTCATCATGGATAACAAAAGTACGGTCTAATTTTATTTTATAAAAATTTACAATTTCTGAAACAGCTTTTCCAGATAAATTCATGAATGTAAGAGGTTTTAACACAAAGATTTTTTGATTATTTATTAAACCCGAATATAATTCTTTTATTTTATCTTCTTTAATTTTGTCTAAATTAAAATGCGAGATTATATTATCTGCTAAATGGAAACCCACATTATGTCTAGTATTCTTATAATTTACACCTGGGTTCCCAAGTCCACAAATTAAAAACATATAATGAAATATAAAGTAAAGTTACTTAGATTCTTTATTTTCTTCTTTATTATCAGAAGATTCTTCCTTCTTTTCCTCTGATTTCTCTTCACCAACTTCTGCTGCACCTTCTTCAGTTGTTTCTTCAGTTTTAGTTTCAACTTCTACAGTTGGTGGAACTAAAGTAGCTATTACGAAATCTCTATCTGATATAGTAGGAGCAACTCCATCAGGTAGTTCAATATTACTAATTTTAACTGCGTCACCTATTTCACTTTCAATTAAATCATATTCTAGTTTGCTAGGTATATTATTTGCATCACACGTTAGTTCAACAAGTCTTCTAACAGTATTTAAAACTCCACCCTTTTTCAAACCAGGACATTTATCTTGATTTAAAAACTCAACAGGAATTTCAACGTTTACTTTTGTATTTTCTTGAACTCTTAGAAAATCAAAATGTATAAGTTGATCACTTACAGGATGATATTGTAATTGTTTTGGAAGTATTTTTTCTTTCTTTCCATCAACATCAAGATTGATGATTGTTGAATAAAAAGAACCGGTACCCATTAATTTTTTGAGTATTTTATCTTCTAGAGCAATTTTCTTAGGCTCAGTTCCCTTGCCATAAATAATACCAGGGACCAATCCCTTCATTAAAAGGCTATGATTTGAACCAATGTCTTTGTTTCTTTCAATCGCTTTAAAATCACTCATAAAATAAAAATTTTAATCAAAAAGGGCGGACACTGAAGTATCAGTGTTAATCCTTTTAATCGCATCACCCATTAAAGGAGCTATACTAATATGTCTAATGTTTTTTGTGCTTTTTACCTCTGTAGAAGGCTCAATTGTATCTGTTAACACCAACTCTTTTATGCTTGAATTTTCAATCTTTTTTAGTGCATCTCCAGATAATACACCGTGAACTATGTAAGAATAAATTTCTTTAGCTCCATTTTTACTCAGAGCTTCAGCAGCGTTACATAGTGTACCTGCAGAGTCAGCTATATCATCTAGCAAGATACAAGTTTTATTTTTTACATCTCCAATAATATTCATCACTTCAGACTCACCAGCTTTTTCTCTTCTTTTATCTGCAATTGCTAGTCCAGCATCTAATCTCTTAGCAAAAGCTCTAGCCCTAACAACACCACCAACATCAGGTGAAGCAACAACTAAATCTTTGTTTCCATTAAATCTTTCTTTAACGTCATCGATTATCGGTCTTACAGAAAAAATATTATCTAAAGGAATGTCAAAAAACCCTTGAATTTGACCAGCATGCAAATCCATTGTTAATACTCTATCGGCACCAGCCGATGTAATTAAATTTGCAACAAGTTTAGCAGTGATTGGTGTTCTAGGTCCAGTCTTTCTATCTTGTCTTGCATATCCATAATAAGGGATAACAGCAGTAATCCTTTTTGCTGAACCTCTTCTTGCAGCATCAATTGTAATTAAAAGTTCCATTAAATGATCATTTGCTGGATGTGATGTAGATTGAATAATAAAAACATCTTCACCTCTAATATTTTCATTTATTTCCACAAATATTTCTCTATCATTAAAAGTTCTTACAGAGGCATCCGCTAATGAAACATCAATATGTTTAGAAATTTTGTCTGCTAGGGATTTGCTACTATTACAGGCGATTATTTTCATATAATCAATTTAATTACTATATTAGAATTATAATAGATCAACTAAAATTAATCATTAAATGCAATGATATTGAGCATTCTTCCGGTATCTTTAAATTTTTGTGATTCCCTTCGATGGCTAAAAAAAACTCTCCTATTTGAGAAGGTATCTTTGTTAATATTATATATATATTTAATACCCAATTCCTTAAATTGATAGTTAATCAATCTTCTTAAATTAAATAAATCTTTGTCTTTATTTTTGTGTTTGAAAAAAATAGAGTATTTTTTATTTTTGCTTATAAACTTACTTTTAAAGTCTTTTGATACTTCAAAGTTTTTAAAGCTCAAACAAGGACCAATAAGAACCACAATATTTTTTTTAATTATTTTTTGTTTAACAAAATATCCTATACTTTTAGCAGCTATATTTTTTAATGCACCTTTCCAACCTGAATGAAGAGCGCAAATATATTTTTTATTTTTATCAAAAATAAAAATTGGACAGCAATCTGCTGTTAAAATTCCTAAAGCAATTTGCTTATTATTTGTAATTAAGCCATCTCCAGAATATTTTTTACCTATATTGTTTCTATTAATTTTGATAATTTTGTTTGAGTGTATTTGATTAATAAATTTAACCTTTTTTTTGATATTTAAATTTTTTAGACAAATATTAATATTTTTTTTTACATTTGTTATAGTATCATTTTGGTTTAAGCTACAGTTTAAAGAATAGTTTTCTTTTTTTGATACTCCACCTTTTCTAGTAAAAAAACCAGCTTTAACAAAAGATCTAATTTTTTCATGTGTAAAATAATTTTTAGTAATCATAAATTAGAAACAACAAGACACTTAAATAAGTTACCCATCCTATCAACATTAATTAATCTATCCACTTCTTCATCTAACAAATTTTTATTTAAATCTAAATTTTTATTTAGCAATTTTTTCTTTCGTTCTAATATTCCATATTTAATTAAAAAATCTCTTTGTGAAATAAATTCATTTATTTTCAATTTGTTTTGTTTTGCGATTTCAATTAATTCATTGAAATTTACATGACTTGAAATGTCTTGTTGCCCTATATTTTCAAATATATTGGTTTTTTTATGATTATATATTGCTTGTAAAGTAAAGTTTTCTATTTTCTTATTATATCCATAGTCGATTAAAATACATATACCTCTATTTTTTTTTAGATATTTACAAATTTGCTCAAAATATTTATTTCTTGAATAAGAAACTTCATAAATTTTTTGTTTTTTGTATTTGCTTAAATTGTCTAATACTTTTTTATTAATTACTCTTTTATTTAAAGAATAATATTTATTTTCCTTTTGATTAAATTTTACATATCTTTCAAACCAATGATTATTATCATTTAAAAACTGTCTTACTGGAAAACAGTCAAAAAACTCATTAGAATATATTATTGAAGGCAGTTTAGATCTGAAATTTAAAGCTTCAGACCATCTAATTTTTGATTGTCTAAAATAATTTAAATTCTTTTCTTGTATTTTTATTAATTCTTTATTTATTTCTATTAAATTAACATCAGCATTTTCAAAAAAGTTTGGAAGTATCTGAGCAGTTCTTTCGATATCTTTAAATAAGGTTCCATTTCCTGGGCCTAATTCAATTAAATTAAATTTTGAGTTAATTTTTTCTTTCCAATGATAAACTATATACCCACCAATAATTTCTCCAAACATTTGTGAAATTTCTGGAGATGTAACAAAGTCAAATTTTCTTCCTATGGGTTTTTTTCTTAAGTAATAACCATTCCTTGCGAAAAGAGCTAATTCTATAAATTTATCTAAACGAAAATCTTTTTTATTGTTAAGAAGTTTTATTTTATTTGTTTTTCTTTTGCTTAACATTTTGAATTATCAATATTCCAAAAATAAAAAAAGGTATACATAGTATTTGACCCATTGAAATAAAATTAAAAAATAATCCTAGGTGCAAATCTGGTTCTCTTACGTATTCAATTAAAAATCTAAATATGGAATAAAATATTAAAAAGAGACCACTAATTACTCCGTAAATTTTGTATTTTTTTATCTTATAAAAATAGATTAATAATATAAGAAATAAAATAATTCCCTCAAGAAAAGCTTCATATATTTGAGAAGGATGTCTTGGTATATTATCTATTGATGGATAAATAACTGATATATAAAAATCAGTTGGTCTACCTATTAGCTCTGTATTAATAAAGTTTGCAATTCTACCGAAGAATAATCCAATAGGAGCAACAATTGAAACTAAATCAGATAAGTAGAAAAAACTTTTTCTATTAATTTTTGCAAAAATTAAAGTACTTATTATTATACCCATCAACCCACCATGAAATGACATTCCTCCATTCCAAATTTCAAATAGATAAAAAGGATTAGTTAAAAATTCATTAAGTTGATAAAAAATAACATAACCTGTTCTTCCTCCAATAATTACACCTAATACTGTCCAAATAAGAAAGCTATCTATATTTTTATTACTGTATTGATTTCCATAAATTACGTTTAATCTTTTAATAATATAAATTCCTAATAGAAATCCCAAGATATATGCTAAGCTATACCATCTTATTTCAATGAAACCCATTGATAAGATGACAGGATCTATTGATGGTTGAATAAAATTCATTTATATATATTTAATATTATAACATGGTTGATAGAAACAAAATACTTTCCGACTTATCAAAATTTGCAGTTGATGCTATGAGCACTTTTTCGGGTGTTAAGGAGGAGATTGAAACAATTGTATCTTTACGAGTTAACAAAATAATAAAAAAAATGAACCTTGTTAAAAAAGATGAATTTGATGCACTGAAAAAAATGGTACAAAAAGTTATGATGGAAAATGAAAAATTAAAAAAAACACCTTTAAGATCAGTTAAATCTAAGAAAAAAACAGTAAAAAAGAAAAAAACTGTTAAAAAGAAATCAAAAAGTTAGGAATCCTCAACTAATTCACATTTTTCATAGATTTTGCCTTGCAAAATACGACTCAAATCTAGTAATCAATATATAGTACTAATTATATGTGCCATGACTATATAGTGTATGGAAAATGAAAATATATTGTTAAATCCCATAGATATCATTGAAGATGTTATTCATCAAAAAAAATGGAATTTTAGTAGAGCTGCTGATCATGAATTAGTTGCTGAGATAGCATCCCATTGGTGCGCTTACAGATTATATTTCACATGGTCTGAAAATATTAACGCGCTAAGTTTTTCAATAACTTTTGATATTAAGTTTCCTCAAACTAAAATTAATAAGGCGTATGAACTACTAGGACTTATAAATGAGAATTTATGGATTGGACATTTTGATATAACAAGTAAAAACGGTATCCCAGCTTTTAGACATACTTTATTATCCAATAATTCAACAGAAACATTGCACAAAAAATTTGAAGATCTTGTTGATATTGGAATTTATGAATGTGAAAAATTTTATCCAAGTTTTCAACAAGTTCTCTTTGATGATATCCCACCTAAAGAAGCTATAAAATTCTCCAATTTTGAAGTTATTGGTAGAGCTTAAATTTTATTTTAAAACTGCTATATTATAGATAGATGAAAAATATCTTGTTAATCGGATGTGGTCACATGGGTGGATCTCTAATGTCTGGATGGTCTAACTCTAAGAATTACACCATCAGTGTTATAGACAAAAAAAAATATTCAATTCTTAAAAAAAGAAATAGAAATAAGAAAATAAAATTTTTTAAATCAATTAACGATATAAACGATCAAAATAATTTTGATTTTATAATATTTGCAACTCGACCTCTTGAATTAACAAATGTCTTTAAAGAATTAAAAAATGTAAATTTTAACAAAAAATCTATAGCAATAAGTGTAATAGCTGGCAAAAAAACAGAAATATTTAAAAATAATTTATTAAATATAAACAAAATTGTAAGAGTAATGCCAAATATGCCTGCATTAATAGGAGAGGGAGTTCATTGCATCTATACAAATAAATCTATTAATAAAAAAGAAATTAATGAGATTGATAAATTGTTCTCACTGAGTGGCAAAACTCTTTTTTTTAATAGTGAAACTTTTATAGACAAAGCAACTGCTGTATCAGGAAGTGGTCCAGGTTTCATATTTCAGTTAATTGATATTATGGAAAAATCTGCAATTAATTTAGGTTTTTCCAAAAACACAGCTAAAATTTTAATTAATGAAACTTTTAGAGGTTCTATAAATCTATTAAACTCTAATAATATTTCTGCTGGAAAAATGGTTGAAACTGTTGCAACTAGAGGAGGTACAACCGAAGCAGGAATCAAGAAAATGAAAATAAATAAGGTTGATAATATCTTTAATCAAGTTTTTAAGGCAGCATACTCAAGAGCAAAACAACAAGGTGAAGGTAAGTGAATCAAAATAAAATATCTCTAGCAAAAAAGACTTTACAATATTTAGAGAAAAAAAAATTAAAAGACATTAATCTTAAAAATTTTTTATCTAATAGTAAAGTGCCAAATATTAATAATAAAATTGATTTAGTCTTAAATATTAACGATTTCTTTGATTTTCAATTAAAAAAAAATCTTGTTAATATAGAAAAGTCATCACAGAGAGATATGTTATTTGAAATTATGATGGCACGTTATGATATATTGAATGAATATAGAGCTTCTGTAAAAAATATAATTAATTATTTTATTTCTAGACCACAAGGAGTATTAAAACTTATTCCTAAGCTAATTGAGAGCAAAATTTTAATTGCTACTTTTGCAAATATTAATCCTAGTGGTATTCAAGGTGTTATAAAAATCAAAATTATTTTTGCGCTTTATTATATAACTCTATTTACTTGGTTTAATGATGAAAACGAAAGTTTAGAAAAAACAATGAGCGTCTTAGATAAATATTTAAACAATATTGAAAAATTTATAAAATTTTCATGAGCTCTCATAATTCTATAAATTACAAACAATTTGAAAATGTAGATATAAGAATAGGAACAGTAATTGAAGCCTATGAATATAATGAACTTAAAAAACCATCTATAATTTTGAAAATAGATTTTGGTGAAAAAATTGGTATAAAAAAAACTTCTGCACAATTACAAAAATATTATAAAAGTGATGAATTAATTAATAAGCAAGTTATTGCTGTTGTAAACTTTGAACCTAAACAAATTGGTAAAATTATTTCAGAAGTATTAGTTCTTGGTGTGCCAGATTTAGAAAATGAACCAGTTTTATTGTCTCCAGATAATCCAGTAAATAATGGGGGTAAACTATTTTAAAATCAAAGAGGAAGTAAAACTTTAAGTTGAAGACCTCCTAACTTTGATTCAGATAATTTAACATCACCTCCATGTGATCTAACAATATCCCTTGTAATAGTTAATCCTAAACCGCTTTCTCCTTTAAGTTTATTCCTGGAGGGATCTAAAGTAAAAAATGGTTTAAATACATCTTCATATTTATCTCTTGGTATACCTTCACCATCATCGTTGAATTCAATCACACAATCTTTTTCATTTTTATAGAGATTTATCTCAATTTTTTTGGCATATCTTTGTGAATTATCAATTATATTATTGAACGCTCTTTTAAGCTGAATTTGTCTTCCTGATGAATGAATTATAGTCTTTTCATTTAAAACTAAATCAATATTTTTTTTGTCAACTGTCTTAATAATATCAGCAATTAATTCATTTATAACAATAGTTTCAATTGGTTCAGGTGATTCTGTTTTTACAAAACTAACATAGCTATCCAACATTGAAGTCATTTCATTAACATCTGCTTCGAGTTCAGATTTTGCCTTTTCATCTTTCATCAATGAAATTTGAAGTTTCATTCTTGTTAATGGCGTTCTAAGGTCATGACTAACTCCTGCAAGCATTTCTGTTCTTTGTTTTAAAAATCTTTTAATTCTTGTTCTCATCTGATTAAAAGCATTAGCTGTTTGTCTTATTTCATATGCTCCTGCAGTCTTAATATCTGGTGCATCTAAACCTCTTCCAAAAGTTTCGGCAATTATTGCCAACCTTTTAAGAGGCCTTAATTGTCTGCTCATTAAAAAATAAGACATAAAAAAAAGAATAATAGAGGCAAATATCATCCATAGAAGAAACACAAAAGCAGATTCACTGTACAGTCTATCCTTATCTACAATAATTTCTAAAATATCTTTATCAATTTGAATATATATTAGAACACCTTCTTCAAGATTAGATAAATCATAATCAAATTTTTTTTTTAAATTACTTAAGGATTGATTTAATCTTTTAGATAATATGCCTGAGTTTAGATTAAATTTTGAAGATAATAATTCTCTATCTTTAACAATATTTATTTTCATTTTGAAATCCTGATTCGCTACATTAAGTGCATTATCAGTAAGATCACTATCAATTAATTTAACTAAAACATTGATATCTGCAGCTACAGATTCAGTTAATCTCTTAGAAATAATACTCCATGATGTTTGATAAAATACAAATGAAGTAAGTAAAACTATAATAATTATAGGGACAAAAATTATAATTATTGATCTTCCAATTAAGGTAGAAGGTATTATTTTTTTAATCATTAAATTTCATTACAAATTAATTTATATCCTTTTCCTCTTATGGTTTTAATATACTGAGGTTGTTTTGCATTTATTTCAATTTTTTGCCTCAAACGTGTAACTTGAACATCAACTTTTCTTAGTTCTGTTTCATCAAATTCTTGATCTGCTAATTCTTCCCTTAGTACAATATTGTTTCTTTTATTAATCAGTTTCATAAGTAAATTATTCTCGCCTTCAGTTAAATAAATTGATTTATCTTTTTTTTGTAGCTTGAAATTTGATGTATCAAAAATAAATTCACCAAATGTAATCTTTATTTTTTTAACCTTAAGGTTTTCGAATAAATCTAGTAATTTTTTAATTCTTAAATATAGTTCTTCTGGTTCAAATGGTTTTGATAGATAATCATCAGCACCAATTTTTAATCCATCAATTTTATCCTTATCTTCACCCATTGCTGTAAGCATTATTATTGGCGTATTAGAAAACTGCTTTATATGATCAATTAGCTTAAT
>CACLAN010000013.1 GCA_902604905.1 uncultured Alphaproteobacteria bacterium | reverse complement strand
TTGTTACTATTAGAATGAATTTTATAAAGGTGTCTACTAATTAATTTTATAGTATTAAAATTTATTATTTTATTAAAATATAGTTGTTTAAGTGTTTTGTATTGAGAATTTTTTAGATATTCCATTACAATATATTTTTTTTTATTATTATATTCATAAGTATTGGGAATATTTCTTTTTAATATATTATGACAATGTTTCAGCCATAAATATTCAAATTTTATTCTATTAGTATTAACAATCCATTTTTTTTTAACCAAGAGTCTTTTGAGTGATCTTTTAATGCAGTAATTATTTTTTTTTGTTTTTACATGATATACTTCAGAAGATACCCCACCTGTGAGTCTTTTATATTGAATTATTTTTTCTTGATTAATTGTATCTAGCCAAATGGCTTTATGCATTTTAATTTTTTCTTTTTTGTATTAATGCATAAATGGTTACAGCAATGGTAATCATCAAACCGTTAATAAATTGTACATAAAATCCTGACAAACCTAAAGCAACTATTCCTGACTCAAGAGAACCTATTATTAATACCCCAATAAATGTTCCATAGACTGTACCTTTTCCTCCAAAAACTGAGGTACCTCCAACAAAAACTGCAGCTAATGTAGTTAGCATTAATCCAGAACCTTGTGTAGGCCAGAAATATAGCATTTCATACATTGTAAAGATACCAGCAAGTGCCGAAAAGAAACCAAGTTGCACAAAGGCTATAATTTTCACTCGATCAACATCTATGCCCATCATTTGAGCACTAGCTTTATTATCTCCTACAAAATGAATGTGGTTACCAAACTTGTGATATCGATAAACCCATTGCATTAATCCAGTCAATACAACAAACCAAATAAATTGAGCTGGTATGAGATTAAATAACTTATCTACAAATATCATATGATGCCATGTTCCGTCAGCTTCATCAACAATTGCTATACCACTTCCTTGAGAAATTACATTTACTAAACCTCTCCAGAAAAAAAGTGTTCCAATAGTGGCCACAATAGAAGGTATACCAATTTTAGTAACTAATAGGCCATTTATTAATCCAGCAAACATTCCAAGGGCAGTTGCTAAAGTAAATGATATGAAAAAATTTCCATCTGTAGAAGTTAATACCATACCAAAAGTTAAAGATGTGATTCCAACAATAGATGGAAATGATAAATCAATTTCACCTAGGGTTACGACAAAAGTTGCTGAAATAGCAATAATTCCAAAAAAAGGCATTGATTGCATAAATGCCCTATAAATTGGAAATCTGGTAAAAACGTGAGTTGCACCAAAAAAATATATTAGAAAAAGTACTATGGCTATTATAGTTATGCTTATCTCTAGTCGATGTGTTTTTACAAAATAACTATTAAGAATACTACTCATTATACATCAACTTTAATTTTCCCAGACTCATGCAATTGTATCATTTTTTGAACTAATTCTTCTCTTGAAATTTGATCTTTTAAAAATTCACCAACAACTTCACCTCTATCTAAAATTATAAATCTATCAGCTGCTCCATAAACATGGATAATATTATGGTCGATAAATATAGCTGATTTATTTTCATTTTTTAATCCTTTTACAAAGTTTAAAACTTTTTCAGTTTCCTGAATAGATAAACCCATAGTTGGTTCATCTAAAACAATTAAATCTGAATTAAAATATAGAGACCTTCCAAATGCAACACCTTGCTTCTCACCTCCTGATAAACCCATTACTTGAGAGTCAACAGTAATGGCCTTCGAAGTAAAACCAATATAATCTCTTAAAATTCTTTCTGCCTCTTTTCTTTGTTCTTTAATTTTTAAAAATCCAAATGAATTAGTTATTTCCCTTCCAGCAAAGATATTTCTATAAAGCTCTTGTTGATCACATAACGCTCTCTCTTGATATACTGCTTCAATACCCATTTTTCTTGATTGAGAAACAGATTTTATCTGAACCTCATTTTCTTTAAAAAAAATCTTACCAGAGTTTGGGGTGTGAACTCCAGTAATTACTTTTATAAGTGTTGATTTTCCTGCTCCATTATCACCAATTAAAGCAACAACTTCTCCCTTATTAATTGTAATATTTATATTTTTTAAAACTTTTACATTTCCAAAGTCTTTATAAATATTTTCTAATTTTAAAAGTTGATCAGTCATAAAAACATAAAAGCCTGCCAAAGGCAGGCTTAAGTTAGTTAGTTTATCTTATTTGAACTGCCGCTAGTGGGGCAATTGCTTCAACATTATCTGCTGTTACAAATGCAGCGCCAGTATCCATAGCTAGTCCTGCCATTCCATATTTTGTGCTTAAGAAAAGCTGAACAATAGGAATGTATCCTTGTATAAATGGTTGCTGATCAATTACTACATCAATGTATCCTGAGTTAATTCCATCAACAATTGGAGCAGATAAATCAAATCCTGCACCACATACTTCTTCAGTACCGTGACCTGCAGCTTTCATATATGTTGGTAAACTTGCAGTTAATCCACCATGATCAGTAATTGCCATTTTAATGTCTGGGTTTGCACTGTAGGTTGAAACATACATAGGTGTTCCCTGAGATGCGTCTGAGTTAACATTATCAGGTATTTCTTGATAAACAACTTCGACACCCATGTCTTCAACTCCTGCTATTGCACCTTTAGTTCTTTCACCTCTGTTAGGCATACTTGCAAGACCCCAAATAAATGCTTTATCTCCAGCTTGCAATCCACAAACCTCAACTGCTTTTTTACCTAAGTTATAACCAGCTGTAAATAGGTCAGCACCTGCATATCCAAAACCTGTTGTTTTGAATTCTGCTTCTAAATCAGGAAGAGGAGTGTTCATTGTAGTAATAACAATTCCCATTTCTCTAGCTTCTTTAATAATTGGTCTCATAGCTTCATCACCTGGAAAGCCATAGATTGCAATTCCATCAGGTTGTAAAGCAACTGCTTCTTTAAACTGCTTAATCATAATTTCTGAATTCCACTGTGACCAGTAATAGTCTACTTCACAACCAGTGTGTTCTGCAGCAGCAACTGCACCGTTGTAAACTATTGTTCCAAATGGACCACCTTCAGGACCACCTGGAAAAAATATAAATTTTTTATCACAACTATAATCATTTTTTGCTATTGCTGCAGTAGATGCAAAAGCAAAGAAAAAAGTTATGATAGCCAGTATTTTCTTCATAATTCCTCCAACTAATTTATGAATTAATTTATAAGTAAATAAATTAATATTACAATTTATTTAAATTATTAAAGATCTTATTACAATTCAAATTCCAACCACCTTTGATAGATTAAAAAGTCGCACTTATTTACTAAATTAAAGCAAATTTTGTATTTATGTGGTTAAAAAAAAGTGTTATTTTTTACTATGGAAGTTGATTTGGACAAATGGTATCGAGCAAATATAGATAGAAAAGCATTTAAGCAATTATGCAAAAAATCTGACTGGCAGGGTTTTAAGCATATGATTATTTATTTTTCATGTCTTTTTCTTTTTGGATATCTTGCATATGTCACATGGGGCACTTGGTGGTCTTTATTGTTTTTTATAATATACGGAAATATCTGGGGATGTAGTGATGCTATCTGGCACGAAACCGGTCATAGAACAGCTTTTAAATCAAAATTCTGGAATGATTTCTTTTATTATATTGCAAGTTTTATGGATAATTTTGAGCCTATCAGATGGAGATATTCACACTATCATCATCATACCTACACTCAATTTAATGATCCTGTGGATTTCGAAATCCATGTAAAAAAACCGACTGACTTAATTGTGTTTTTCTCTCACTATATTCCATTTTCAGGATTTGTTTTTTTTAAAAATTCTCTTCAATGGGAAACTATAAAACACGCCATGGGTGTGACTACAGATGTAATGAAGGTTTGTATTCCCAAAAACGAAAGATGGAAATGCAGACTATCTGCATGGAGTCATCTTTCTATATGGATTATAAGCATTGCCTCTTCAATATACTTTCAAAGTTGGCTTCCAGTTCTGTATGTTTTATTACCTAATTTTTATGGTAAGACTCTTG
Source organism: uncultured Alphaproteobacteria bacterium (assembly GCA_902604905.1). Taxonomy (GTDB): domain Bacteria; phylum Pseudomonadota; class Alphaproteobacteria; order HIMB59; genus CACPNW01. Next base: position 14,391 of record CACLAN010000013.1, on the reverse strand, counting down.
TTATGATTATGGGTCTTACACAGCATGCAGGACTTAGAGAAGATAAAAGAGATCATAGGTATACAACCAGAACTGTGTATTTAAACCCAGTTTTAAGTTTTTTATATTGGCATATGGAATATCATATTGAACACCATATGTTCCCTCAAGTACCCTCACATAATTTACCTAAATTACATGCTATGATTAAAGATCAATTACCACCTGCTAGAAAAGGTCTTTTTGGGGCTTATAAAGAGATTATTCCGGCACTTATTAAACAAGCAAAAAATCCAGACTATCAAATTCCATTATCTGTTCCCAGTAACGCCTAAACTAAGTGCAAAATAACATTATAATTTTAGGCGGTGGTCAAGCTGCTATTTATGCTGCTAGAGAGATTAGAAAAAATGATACAGAATCAAACATTAAAATTTTAGGAGAAGAAAGTTTGTTACCATATGAAAGACCTCCTTTGTCTAAAGATTTTTTGTTAGATAAAAAAAATGAAGAAGATCTTTTTTTTTATTCTAGCGATGTTCTAATAAATGAAAATATAGATTTTGATAATGTATCAATTAATAAAGTTGATTTTGAAAATAAAAAACTTTTTACAAAAAACGAAAGTGTTTACTCTTATGATATTTTGTTAATTTCAACAGGTTCTGAAAATAAAAAACTAAGTTTAGATGATAATTTAAACAATGATGTTTATTATCTAAGAAATTTAAAAGAAGCCAAAATAATTAAAGAAATAGTTTCAAATAAAAATCAAATAACTATTATTGGCGGTGGCTTCATTGGTTTAGAAATTGCTTCATCATTATCTCAACTTCAAAAGAAAGTAACCGTTATCGAAATTGGGAATCAACTTATGGGAAGAATTATACCCAAACAAATTGCTGATTTAGTTCAAAACACTCATATTGAAAATGGAAATGAAATAATATTAAATAAACAGATAGATAAAATAATAAAAAAAAATGACATCTATGAAATTTTATTAAATGATAATTCTTTAATAGAAACAGATTTTGTAATTGCAGGTATAGGTTCAACTCCATCTGTAAAGTTGTTTGAAAATACAAATTTAAAGCTTGATAATGGTATAGTAACTAATCAATTTTGTGAAACCTCTATTAAAGATGTTTATGCAGCAGGTGATGTATCTAATTTTTATCATCCATTATATGAAAAAAATATGAGACTTGAGTCTTATCAACATGCACAAAATCATGGAATATGTGCTGGAAAAAATATTTCTGGAGTAAAAACAGAATATACTTCAATTCCTTGGATGTGGTCTGATCAATTTAATCTGAATCTTCAACTGACTGGTATTTGTGACGATTATGATGAAATTATTGAAAGAGGTAATGATATTAATAATGGAGTAATTTATTTTTTTCTAAAAAATAAAAAAATAAGAGGAGCATGTGGTTTAGGAATTGTAGGAAAAGTAGGCCGTGACATTAGAATAACTTCTAAATTAATTGAAAAAAATACTATTGTAGATAAACAAATTCTCTCAGATCAAAACCAAAAATTAAATAAACTTATACTAAAATTATAATTTAATTTTTTTGTATTTATTTTCATAAAATAGATATTATATATAATTTATGGCTGAAGAAAATTGGATTGAAGTAGGGTCCACAGATAGTATTGAGGAAGAGGATCTTATCAGATTTGATCATCAAGATAAAACTTTTTGTGTCTACAGGTTAACAGACGGTTTTTATGCTACTGATGGAATTTGTACACACGAGGCGGTACATCTTGAAGATGGTTTGGTTATGGATGATGAAATTGAATGTCCAATGCATCAAGGAATTTTTAATATTAAATCTGGAGAAGCTTTAAGTCCGCCTGCATGTGAAGATTTAAAAACATACCCAGTTAAAGTTGATAATGACAAAATTTTCATTAAGATAGATTAAATATTTTTGTGGAGATTTTATGAGTAGAAAAAAACTTACAGTTTATGATTATTTGCAATGCAAAGGTAAAAGACAACTAAGTGTTATGTTTGTACATAATGCCGACGAAGCTGCAGCAGCTGAAGAGGCAGGCATTGACATGATTTGTACTTCTCATGATGCTCCACAATTTGGTATTTATAATTCTTTTGACGAACTTAAGAGAATTCGTGAAGCTGCACCAACTTGCTTTATGCAATCTGGAGGAGCCGTAAGAGTTGCTTCTGAGTATGAAGCAATGAAACTTTCACATAAGTATTTAGATATTGGTGCAGATGTAATCTATGGCGGTAATTGGAGTTACAAATGGATTAGAGCATTAAGAGATGAGTATGTTCCAATTAACAGTCATGTCGGATTAGTTCCAGGAAATGCTACTTGGATTGGGGGATTTGTTGCACAAGGTAAAACTGCTGATAAAGCTATCAGAATTTTGGAACATACTATTGAGTTACAAGAAGCAGGGGCTATCGGTGTTGAACTTGAAGTTGTACCACCGAAAGTTGCAGAAGTAATTACAAAAAAAGTAGACATTATGACTCTTTCAATGGGAAGTGGTTCTCAATGTGATGGACAATATTTATTTGCTAACGATGTTCTTGGCTACACGAAGGGAAAAATACCGAGACACGCAAGAATTTATAAAGATTTCAAAAAAGAATTTGATAGACTTCAATTAGAAAGAGTTAAGGCTTTTAAGGAATTTCATAGTGATACTGTAAATAAAAAATTTAATGATTCAAAAATTACAGTTAAAATTGATGAAAGTGAATTTGAAAAATTTTTAAAACTTTCTGAAAAATATTGACTTTTAAATATCTTTAAATTCACAATAAAATATGTTTAGTTGATATCTAAATTATAAGTTTTAGATTTTTTGTATGAATAAAGCTGAAGTATTTGTTGATTGTAATAGTAACTTGGGTGAAGGGATCATTTGGTCTCAAGATACTAATACTCTTTTTTGGTTAGATATACCAATGCCTTCGAAGCTTCATAGGTATTCCTTTAATACAAAAAAACATCAAATTTTTGAAATGCCAGAAATGATTACAGCTATGGCAGAAAGAGATAATAAGAATTTATTAATTGCCTCTCATTTTGGAATTAACAATTATAATTTAGAAGAAAAAAAATTTAATCAAATTTTAAGGATTGAAGAAGACAAGCCATTTAATAGATGTAATGATGGAGCCGCAGATTTTGAAGGTAATTTTTGGTTTGGTACGATGCAAAATAATATTGCAGAAGATGGAAGTGACATAAATATTACAAAAAACAGTGGTTCTTTATACTGTATTGATAAAAATCTGAAATTAACTAATCATGAAAATGATATCGGTATTTCGAATACATTTGTGTGGAGTCCAAAAAATGATAAATTCTATTTTTCTGATACTTTAACTGGGATAATATCTGTTTATGATTATGATTTTGATAACAAAGTTATATCAAACAAAAAAAAATTTGTTTCTTTTGATAGAGGTTATCCTGATGGATCAACTGTAGACTCAGAGGGTTTTTTATGGAATTGTAGGTGGGGAGGCTCCTGTGTAGTACGTTTTGATCCAAATGGAAAAGTCGACAGGGTAATAGAGTTGCCAGTGCCAAATGTTACTAGTTGTTCTTTTGGGGGTAAAGATTTAAAGACACTCTTTATAACAACTGCAAGAATGGGAATGACGAGTGAAGAATTAGAAAATAAACCTCATGCAGGGAGCCTATTTGCACTTGAAACAGATGTTCAGGGAAAACCTGACTTTAAATTTGCTAATTAATTAGTAAAGTAATTACTTAATTATGAGTAATAGATTTGAAAGTAAAATAGTTATAGTTACTGGAGCAGCCTCTGGGATTGGTGAAAAGACAGCAATAAAGTTTGCCAATGAAGGAGCTAAAGTTGTTATTGCTGATATTAATAAAGAAACGGGTAGTATTGTTGCTGATCAAATAAAAAAAGATAATGGAGAAGCTCTTTTCGTTGAAACAAATGTAGCTGAATTTATCTCAGTAGACAATATGGTTTCACAAACTTTAGATACTTTTGGAATACCTGATGTATTAATTAATAATGCCGGAATAAATGTTTTTGGTGAGCCACTAAATATGCCTGATAGTGAATGGAAAAGAGCTTTTTCAGTAGACTTAGATGGTGTCTGGTTTGGATGTAAAGCCGTGCTTCCACATATGTTAAAAAAAAATAAGGGTAGTATAGTTAATGTTGCTTCAGTTCACGGTATTCAAATAATTCCAAATTGTTTTCCTTATCCAGTTGCAAAGCATGGCGTTATTGGTTTAACAAAGGCTCTTGCTGTTGATTATGCAGCCAAGGGAATTAAAATAAATTCTATTTCACCAGGTTATATAGAAACACCAATTATTGATAGATTTTTTAATACAAAACCAGATCCAATAGCCGCAAGAAAGGAAGCAGAAAATCATCAACCAATTAAGAGAATGGGCACTACAGATGAAATAGCAAATACAATTATGTTCATGTCTTCTGACGAATGTAATTATATGATTGGTTCAAATATAGTTGTCGATGGCGGTATTACTTTAAGAATGCATGAAAATGAAGATACAGGTGCTGGCTAAGAGTGAAAATTGAAAATATTGAACTTTATTATTTATCAATGCCAGAAATTCTGGATGAAGCTGATGGAAGTCAAGACGCACTAATTGTTAAAGTTGAGGCTGGCGGGCTAGTTGGATGGGGTGAATGTGAGGCTTCCCCTTTAACATCTATTGCAAATTTTATATGTCCCAAATCGCACTCTGCAGCTAATCCAATTAGAGATTCAGTTATTAACCAGAACATAAATGATTTAAATGATGTAAAGAAAATAATTGAGACTGTTAAACATAGATCATTAATGATCGCTCAAACACCCCATACTTTTTCTGGAATTGAGGTAGCATTATTAGATCTTTTAGCAAAAAAAGAAAATTGTCCAATTTATTCACTAATGGGAATGAATAATTCAAAACCAAAAATAGCTTATGCATCAGTATTATTTGGCAAAACACCCCAGGATACTTTTGAAATTGCTAAATATTTAAAAAATCAAAATTTTAAGGCAATTAAATTTGGATGGCAAAATTTTGGTCTCAATATTAAAACTGACGAAGACCATTTAGTTGCTGCAAGAGAAGCTATGGGCAAAGATTTGGAGCTAATGGTTGATGTTGGAGCTGTTTGGGGTACTGATGTTAAAGAGGCACAAAAAAGATTAAATATATTTCAAAATGCAAAAATTACTTGGTTAGAAGAACCTTTTTTTTCTGATGCTTTTTATGAATACGGTCAATTAAGTGATAAAACAAATCTACCTTTAGCAGGTGGAGAGTCTTGTCATTCAGTAGAATCAGCAAAAAATATGATTAGATTTGGTAAAGTTAAGTTTATTCAAATAGATGCAGGAATTGCTGGAGGAATACTTGCTGGTAAAGAAATTTGTGACTTTGCTGAGGCTAATAATATACAATATGTTAATCATACTTTTACTTCACACTTACAACTTTCATCTTCATTACAATCTTATGCAAATTCATCTAAAAGTTTATTTGCAGAATTTCCTCAGCAGCTAAAATCATTAGCATGGGATCTTACTGAAAATCATATTGATATGGATGAAAATGGATGTATCGATATTCCGACAGGTGTTGGTCACGCCATAAAAATCAATCAAAGTGCTTTAGAACAATATAAGGTTGATGTAGAAATATACATAAATAAAGAAAAAATATTTTAAGATGAAGATTATTGATATCAAAACCAAAATTGTAAACGCTGAAATGCGAAATTGGGTATTTGTAAAAGTAATTACTGATCAGGATATATATGGATGGGGTGAAGCAACAGTTGAATGGAAGACAAGAGCAGTTGTAGGTGCTATAGAAGATTTAAAACCTTTATTAGTTGGTAAAGATCCTAGAAACATTAAACAAAATTTTCAAATAATGACAAAGCATGGTTTTTGGAAATTAGGAGTAATTGGCATGTCTGCTGTTAGTGGAATAGAACATGCTCTTTGGGATATTCTAGGAAAAAGTTTAAATATACCAGTATGGCAATTATTGGGAGGTAAAGTCCGTGAAAAAATAAAAATTTACACTCACTTAGGCATGGGCGATATGAATGCCGTCTACAGAGATACAATGGAGACAAATAAATTAAACGACCATGCATTAGCTTTAGTAGAAAAAGGCTATAAAGCATTTAAGGTTGTATTTATTCCATTCACTCATTTCACTAACACCTCTCAAAATTTAAATAAAGTTAATGAGTTAATGTCTTCTTTAAGAAATACTGTTGGTGATGACATCGACATTATGGTAGATTTTCACGGTAGATGTGCCTCAGGTATTTCTGCAACACAGTACATAAAAGAATTAGAAACATATAACCCACTATTTGTTGAGGAGCCAATATTACCAGGAGATAATAAAACCTTGTTGCAAATTAAAAACACGATAAATTGTCCTCTGGCTACTGGTGAAAGATTGATTGGCCACCAAGAATTTGAAGATATTATTTCAAATCGTATTGTTGATATTGTACAACCAGATCTCAATCATTGTGGTGGATTACTTGAAGCTAAAAATATTGCAGCTGCAGCCTCTGTAGCCAACATTGGAGTTGCACCACATAACCCAAATGGTCCAATAGCTGGTGCTGCAGCAATTCATTTTGCTACGTCAACTACTAATCACATAATACAAGAGGTTATGGACAAATCAGTACCTTGGTATGATGACATTATATCCAAAACACCTATTGAAAGAGTTAAGGATTGTTGGTTGATCCCAAATACACCTGGTCTAGGAATAGATGTTAATGAAAAAGAAGCAGAAAAATATCCTTTCAAACAAGAAATAATACCAACAACTGACGCATACCTAAATGATGGAACAGTAGTTGATTGGTGATTAGCACAAATAAAATAAAAGGAATTTTTCCAATTCTTTATACTTTTTTCAATAAGAATAATTCTATTGATTTCAAGCTGATGGAAGAACAAATATCATTAATATTTGAAAAAAAAAGTAATGGTATTGCTGCTCTTGGATTAGCTACTGAGGTAAATAAACTAACTTTAGAAGAAAAAACTAAAATAATTGAAATTATAACAAAAAATATTCCTAATTCATTACCAAAGGCAATTACAATACAAGCAAAAAAATATGAAGATTATTGTAAACTAATAGATGTATCGAAATCCAACAATGTAGACTGGTTAATTTTACAGCCAATGATAAATAAAAATACTACAGACCAAGATTGCTATAATTTTTTTAAAAATATTATGCCTTTAACAAAAGGAACTTTAACAGGAATTCAAAATGCAAAAGAGTATATAGGCGTAGGATTATCATCTAATCATATTTTAAACCTTTATAAAAAATTTAACAACTTTAGAGCTATAAAGGGTGAGGCATCTTCTGTTCATATGCAACAAGAAATAATAAATTATCCAAAAGATTTAATTGTTTTCAATGGCAGAGGAGGGCAAGAGATCGTAGATAATTTTAAAATTGGCTGTAAAGGCATTGTTCCTTGTTTAGATGGAGCAGATAAATTTATAAAAATTTATAATTATTTTAAACAAAATAAACTTGATCTCGCTGAGAGAGAATATAAAAATATCCTTCCTAATATTGTATTTATAATGCAATCCATTGACTCTTTGGTGTGTTACGGTAAGAGAGTTTGTGCATTTAGAATGGGAGTAAAGAATGTATATGACCGCAAGCCGTTTTTAAGCCCAACGGATTACGGAATTAAAAAATCAAAAAAAATTGCAAATTCACTTGGACTTTTTTAATGACAAAAAAAAATAAATTTAGATCTTCAGCCTGGTACAATTCAAAGACACACAAGCGGGATACTTTTGTTCATAGAGGATGGATGAGAAACCAAGGTCATCCAAATCATTTATTTGATGGTAGACCAGTTATTGGTATTTGTAACACGTGGTCAGAGCTTACACCATGTAATGGACACTTTCGAGAAATTGCAGAGTCAGTAAAAAAAGGAGTATATGAAGCAGGAGGCTTCCCTTTGGAATTTCCTGTTTTCTCAGCAAGTGAATCAAATTTAAGACCAACAGCAATGCTTTTTAGAAACCTAGCAAGTATGGATGTTGAGGAAGCTATTAGAGGCAATCCAATTGATGGAGTAGTTTTACTAATGGGTTGTGATAAAACTACCCCTTCTTTGTTAATGGGAGCAGCAAGTGTTGATTTACCTACAATCGGTATTTCTGGCGGACCCATGCTTAATGGTCACCACAGAGGAGAAACAATAGGTTCAGGAACAGGTGTCTGGCAGCTTGATGCTGATTTAAGTGCTGGAAAAATTACTGAAGATGACTTTATAGAAGCAGAAATATCGATGAGCCGTTCGAAAGGAAATTGTATGACAATGGGAACTGCTTCAACCATGGGCAGTATGGTAGAAGCATTAGGAATGTCTCTTCCGAATAATGCTGCCATTCCAGCCGTTGACTCAAGAAGATACGCTCTTGCTCATATGTCTGGAAAAAGAATTGTTGAAATGGTTAAAGAAAATTTCACAATGTCAAAAATTGTAACCAAAAAATCTTTTGAAAACGCTATTAAAGTAAATGGAGCAATTGGTGGATCAACAAATGCAGTTATTCATTTAGCTGCTGTTGCAGGTCGACTAGAAATAGATCTCAAATTAAGTGATTGGGAAAAATGTGGCAAAGATATTCCTACGCTAGTAAATTTACAGCCATCTGGTAAATATTTAATGGAAGACTTTTATTATGCTGGTGGTGTTCCAGTTGTAATTAGAAGACTTCTTGAAAAAAATATTCTTGATAAAGATTCACTTACTGCAAATGGTAAAACAATATTTGAAAACAATAAGAATGCAAAATGTTGGAATAATGAAGTTATAAAAGAATTTGATAATCCATTGGTCGCTGATGGAGGAATAAAAATACTAAGAGGAAATATTGCTCCAAATGGTGCTATCATTAAACCATCAGCAGCAACACCAGAACTTATGAGGCATAAGGGGAAAGCTGTAGTATTTGAGAGTGTTGAAGAGTTTCATGACAAAATTGATAGCCCTGATCTTGAGGTAGATGAAAACTCAATTCTTGTTTTAAAAAATTGTGGTCCTAAAGGTTATCCAGGAATGGCTGAGGTTGGAAATATGAGACTACCTCAAAAATTATTAAAAAAAGGTATAAGGGATATGATTCGTATATCTGATGCAAGAATGAGTGGAACTGCATATGGAACTGTTATTCTTCATACTGCCCCTGAAGCTGCAATTAAAGGACCTCTAGCAGCTGTTCAGAATAATGATTTTATAGAAGTAGATGTAGAAAATGGATCAATGAACCTTTTGGTTGACGATAATGTTATTAAAGAAAGATTAGAAACTTACAAACCAGTTTTACCAGATATCAAAAGTGGTTATCAAAAAATGTATATTGATCATGTAACACAGGCTGATACAGGTGCAGACCTAGATTTTCTGATTGGTAAACGTGGATCAGAAGTAAAAAGACATAGTCATTAAATTTAAAAAAAATGAATAGTAATTTTGCTCCATTATCAGCTGAGGAATTAGTTACTAAAATAAATAAAATTCCAAGAGTGAGTTTGGCTTTATTGCCAACTGTTTTAGAATTTGCACCAAATATATCTAAAGAGTTAAATATAAATCTTTACATAAAAAGAGATGATTGCACAGCATTAGCATTTGGAGGCAATAAAACTAGGCATTTAGAATTTATCATGGCAAAGACATTATCTGGAGATTACGATTGTATTTTAACAGGAGCTTCATCACAGTCCAACTTTTGTCGTCAAGCGACTGCTGCAGCTAATAAACTAAATTTAGAAAGTTACTTGGTATTAATGCATGGGGTTAAAGGCAAATTAATGCAGGGTAATTATTTATTATATAATATTTTAGGTGCAAACGTAGATGTAGTTGAGGGAGAAGATTTAGAGAAAATACCAAAACATTTAGATAAAAAATACAATCAACTAATTAAGCAAGGAAGAAAACCATTACTAATATATGGTGGTTTTGGAGAAGAAGATACAGCACTTGCTGGGATAAGTTATGCTAACGCTATGGCTGAAATTGACCTACAAATGAAAGAACAAAATTTTATGGCTGATCACTTGTTTGTAACAGCTGCAAATATGACACAAGCCGGGTGTGAATTAGGAGCCAAAATTTTAAATTGGCCAACAAGAATACAGGGTATATCTCCAGTATATTGGGAAATGGATATAAAGAAAGATATAGCAAGAATATGTAATGATGGAGCAAAAATGCTTGATATAAACTTAGAGTTCACACATGATTTAATTAATCATGACAATAATTATGTAGGTGAAAAATATGGTGCTACTACAGAAGAAGGAATAAAAGCCATGAAACTCTTAGCAAATAAAGAAGGTATTATTTTGGATCCAGTTTATACCTCTAAAGGCTTTGCAGCTCTTATAGATTATGTTCAAAAGGGGATAATTAAAAAAGGTGAAAATGTAATTTTTATGTTTACTGGTGGTAGTCCTGCAGTTTTTGCATATAACGAAGAACTAGCAAATAATTCTACTCTGTAATTTCAAAGTTATCTAAATATTTATTTGATAACTCTATACCTAATCCAAATTTGTTTTCATCTAATTCTATAAAACCATTTTTGGCTTGCGGTTCTCCATCAAAAATATACCAAAATAATTCATTACCAATCTCTACTGGCCAAAAAGGAAAATATTCAACAATTGGAGCATTAATACTACTCATAGAGATATGAAAATTATGAACTTGCCCTGCATGAGGGATTACAGGTATCTGAAATGCTTCAGCTAATGCACAAATTTTATGTGCTTGTGTTATTCCTCCAACTCTATTTGTATCAAATTGAACAACATCAACAGCTCTTTTTTCTAATAACTGTCTAAAACCATAAAGTGTATACTCATGTTCACCTCCGGATATAGGTGTACGACATGAAGCTCTTAATTCTGCATATCCATCAATATCATCTGCAATTACTGGTTCCTCCAACCATCTTAAGTTTTCATTATCTATCAATCGCATCATTCTTTTTGCATACTCAAAGGTCCAACCCATATAAACATCAGCCATTAAATCAATCTTATCTCCCACGACTGATCTAACTGTTTTAATTAATTCAATATTTTTGTTCATTCCCTCTGCACCATCTTTCGGACCCCAACCAAAACGTAACTTCATCGCTTTAAAACCTTGATCTAAATATTCTTTTGCTTCTTGCGCTAAGGTGTCAAGAGGTTGACTATAGAGTTTACTTGCATAACAAGGTAGTTTATCTTTTGTTTTACCACCTAGCAGACTATAAACAGGTTTTTTAGTTGCTTTGCCTAAAGCATCCCAGATGGCAATATCAACTGCGCTAATTGCAGTCATCCCAACACCTTTTCGTCCCCAAGCTAAAGTTTGGCGGTACATTTTTTGCCAGATATGTTCATAGTCCCAAATATTCTCTCCAATTATTGCTGGTTTAAGATAATTATCTACTACCGACTTACATGGTTTAGGAGAAAGAGCTGCATTACCAAGACCAATATGTCCATCCTCTGTTTCAACTTCTACTACCAACCAACTTAAAAATTTGAAAGTTGACATTCCATCTGCGCTTATATTTTCTTTATTTAACAAGTCTGCTGCACTAGTACAAAAATTATCATGTATTGCTTGAATTGGACCTTTCCAAGTATAAAGTTTTGCCCTTACATCTTTAATCTTCGAAGACATAATTAAATCCTATAATATTTTTCTGCATTTGATGAAAATAACATCGTTTTTTCATTTTCGGAATAATCTTTTGTAATTGTTTTAAAAGAATTCCAATAATTATCAAAAGTATTAAATATTTTATCAACTGGAAAGTTTGAGGCAAACATACATCTTTCAATTCCAAAAATTTCTATAGTTTTCTCAACAAAAATTTTTGTACTATTGATTGTCCAGTTTGGGTTAAACATTCCAAGACCAGAAATTTTTGCTACCATATTTTCACAGTTTGCAATTCTTTTCATATTTTCTTCCCAATATTGAATATAGTCTTTAGTTTGATAACAAGGTTCACCAGTATGATTTAATATAAATAATATATCATCATTATTTTTTGCTAAATTAAAAGAATCATCCATCTGATGAGGATAAACTTGAATATCAAATGATAAATTTCTATTTTTCATATTTTTGAAATTTTCTAACCATTTTGTATTTTTCATATAATCTTCTGGTGCATGTGAATATTTTGGTTCATCTGCATTAAATGATAAAATCTGTCTAATACCACGTGTATTATTAAATTCTTGATGTTGATCTAAAACATCAACTACATTAGATTTTGAGAAATCTGCAAATGCAACGATCGCATTTGGTAATTTTGAATTATGATTATCAGCAAGTTTTTGCAGCCATTCTGTTTCATTAACAGGTCTATCATCATCGTGTTCAGCTTGTACATGAACAGATTTAATTAAATTTTGGTTTTTTGCATCATTTAAATAATCATCTAACAAATAACTTTTTCTTATAGCTCCATAATCACCAAAAAATGCTTCTCCTTCAGATACCATTAACCAAGAATATTTAGTTTTTTGATTTTCTAAATCCCACAGATGGTGATGTGCGTCTACTATTGGAATATTATCCATTGTTTCACTTATAAGTCTGAAGAGCAATATTTCTATTGCTCTTCAAATCATTAATTTAGAAGTTAAAATTATCGATATTGTCAGGAACAAAATCAAGCATTGGTGCTGCATAAATTAAATTATTTGCATTTATTACAACATCACCTTGATCTGGAACACTAATTGTCATACCGTCTGATAATTTCATACCATTTTCAACCATTTGTACAGATAGATAACCTGCGATTTCTCCTTCAACAGATGGATCCCATAATTGGAATGCTTTTACACAACCACTTTTTAGGAATGGTCTCATTTGATTTGGAGTTCCAAGTCCAGTAACTTGAACCTGATCACACTTGCCAGCAGATTCTACAACTTGTGCAGCAGCTGCAACACCAACTGTTGTTGGTGAAATAATTCCTCTTAAGTCTGGATATTTAGCAAGAAGAGCTTCAGCTTCAGTAGTACTTTTTTGTGGATCATCATCACCATATACAACACCTAAATATTCCATATCAGAAAACATACCTTTACCAATGATATTTTCTTCCATGTCTTTAATCCAAGTGTTTTGATCAGGCGCATCAGTTGTTGCACTTAAAATTGCAAATTGACCTTTGTGATCAATTAATTGACCCATTAATGTCATTTGAGCAGTACCTACTGTAGAGAAATCAACTGGCATAATAGCTAAGTCTCTATGAGCTTCACTGCCAGGTATATCTCCATTTACTACCATTATAATAATACCTTTTTTTCTTGCTTGATCGAAAACAGTATTAAGAGCATCATTTGAGTTTGGTGAAATTGCAATAACGTCAACGCCTCTTTGAATTTCAGCTTTTATAAATGGTAATTGAGAAGTAGCATCAGCTGTAGCTGGAGCTACTGTTGAAAAATTATAACCATATTTTTCTGCCCCAACTTCGAATCCTTTAATAATTGAATCAAAATATGGGTTACCAGTATTTTTTGGAATGTATACAACTTCAGTTTTTGCAAAAACACCAGTTGTTAGTAACAAACCAAGAATACTAACAGAAATAATTTTGAATAGTTTATTCATTATTCCTCCTATTGAAATGTTAATAACATTTAAAAAAAAATAAATTTTTATCAAGAATAATTTGAAATTTTTACTTATTATTTTGAAAAAACTATCATAGAAGTATTAAATAAACAAAAATATGCAACTTAAGACTAATAATATTGGAAAAACCTTTAGTGGTGTTAATGTTTTGAGAAATGTAGATTTTGACTTAAAACCGGGTGAAGTTCATGCTCTCGTTGGTGAAAATGGTGCCGGTAAATCTACATTCGTTAAAATACTAAGTGGTGTTTATACACCAACCGAGGGAAAAATATTTCTTGATGAAAAAAAAGTAAATATTACAACACCAATAGTAGCTCAAAAAAATGGTGTTTCATTAATTCATCAAGAACCACAATCTTTCTCGCATCTGTCTGTTGCAGAAAATATATTCATGGGACACATGGAAGGTAACAATTTTTCTAGAGTAAAATGGCAAGACATTAATAACAAATCAAATGAGATCTTAGAATCTATTGGATTAAAAATTGATCCAAAAATAATTATGGAAGGTTTATCTATAGCTGATCAACAAATGATAGAAATAGCCGGTGCACTATCTAAAAATTCAAAAGTATTAATTATGGATGAACCTACATCACCTTTAACGCCAAACGAAGTTGGGAAATTATTTGATATAGTAAATAAACT
>CACLAN010000012.1 GCA_902604905.1 uncultured Alphaproteobacteria bacterium | reverse complement strand
CCTCAACAAAATGGACCTATAAATTGTCCTTTGCCTTCAACTGTATCAACAGCCCGCGTATCTATGAGTATGTTAGCCGGAAGTAATGAGCCACCTAACGAAGGTTTTTTTAGACCAATAGAGGTTATTACTAAACCTGGAACGCTGTTCCATCCTATTTCTCCTGCCCCATGTTTTTTATATGGTTGGCCTGCTTTACAAGCAATAGAAGTTTTTTATAGAGCTCTTGGAACAAAGTTCCCTGAAAATGTTCCAGCAAGTAGTGGAGGTTGTATAAATGGTATTGTCTGGTGGGGCATACGAGAAGAAACTGGTGAGCCTTGGGCTGATGGAGCTCCTCATCCAGTTGGTCAAGGTGCAAGTTATTTTGGTGATGGAGCAACATGTCTTCATCATGCAGAATCAGCGACTAGATTTGCTCCAGCAGAGGTCTGGGAAAATAGAAACCCTTGGTTGATAAATAAAGTTGAACTAATTCAAGACAGTTGTGGAGCTGGAAAAAATAGAGGAGGTTTGGGAGTTAACTTTGAATTTGAAATGTTAGAGGATTCTTTTGCAACCACAGTTTGTGAAAGAAGTAAACTACCTCCTTGGGGTTTAAACGGTGGTCTTGAAGCTCTTCCGAATAATTGTTTTTTAATGGAAGATGGAAAAACAAATAGAGAAGTTCCAAAAGCCACTAGAGTTCCAATAAAAAAAGGTAACAAAATATTACTTCAATGTGGAGGGGGTGGTGGATATGGAGACCCAAAAGAAAGAGATCATAATAAAATTATCGATGATGTAAAGCAGGGTTATATATCTAAAGAATATGTAAATAAATATTACCCAGATGTTAAATTATAATAAATGTTAAGAGTAGCAACAGATGTGGGCGGAACATTTACTGATTTAGTATATTTTGAAATTGATGAAAAATCTGGAAAAGGACTTTCTATAAAAACAGCAAAAAGTGACACTACTCCGAGTAGTTATGAAAAAGGAGTCTTTGATGCAATTGAGAAAGGGAATGTAGATATTGCAAAATCTACTTTTTTTGCCCATGGAACAACAGTAGTTATTAATTCGATAACTGAAAGAAAAGGTGTATTAACAGGATTAATTACAACTAAAGGTTTCAGAGATAGTCTTGAAATCGCTAGAGGTGATAGACCTGATTTTTTTAACCTACGGTATCAAAAACCAAAACCTTTTGTTCCAAGATATTTGAGAGCAGAAGTTCCTGGTAGAATCGATTTTTTAGGAAAAGAATTAAATCCTCTTGATTTATCTGGATTAGATGATGTAATTGAAAAATTCAAAAAACATAATGTGCAATCTATTGCTGTATGCTTAATTCATGGATATGCAAATTCAATGCATGAGCAAAAAGTAATTGATTATATTAAAAGTAAGTGGGCTGATGTTGATATTGTTGCTTCACACCAAATTACTAGAGAATGGAGAGAGTACGAAAGGACTAATACAACCGCGTTATGTGCGTATATTAAACCTATCGCAAGAAGTTACCTAGACAAACTTAATGACAAATTAATTGCTTCTAACTTTAGTGGAAATCCTTATGTGATGCAATCTAACGGGGGTATTGATACTTTTGAATCAACAAAAACCATCCCATTAACTATGATAGAATCTGGCCCCACAAGTGGAGTGTTGGGTGCGGCTGAATTAGGAAAACTAATTAAAGAAAATAATTTAATTACTTTAGACGTTGGTGGGACAACGGCTAAGTGTTCACTCATAGAAAATGGTAATGTTAAAATTAATACAAACTATTGGATAGAGAAAAATAGACAATCTGCTGGATATCCAGTTATGCTTCCAGTTGTTGATATAGTTGAAATTGGTAATGGAGGAGGAAGTATAGCCTGGGTAGATAATTATGATAAATTACATGTCGGCCCTCAAAGTGCTGGTGCTGATCCAGGACCTGTATCATATGGGAAAGGTGGGAATTCAATAACTACGACTGATGCAAATTTAATTACAAATAGGATTAACCAGAATTATTTCTGTGGCGGAGAGATAAAGGCAGATATGGATGCTGTAAGTAAAACCATAGAACCTCTTTCAAAAAAATTAAAATTTACGAACGCAGAAACTGCACGCGGCATCATCCGTATTGCTAATAATAATATGATAAATGCACTTAAACTTGTATCTGTTAATAAGGGATACGATCCAAGAGATTTTAGTCTTGTAGCTTTTGGCGGCGGTGGCGGTATGCATGCAACATCGTTAGCAAAGGAATTAAATATTCCAAAAGTGATAATTCCAGTTAATTCTTCTGTTTTTTCTGCTTGGGGCATGTTGATGAGTGATTTGAGAAGAGATTATATTCTTACAAAACTGACTACTATGAACGACCAAGCAATTGATATTTTGAATAAAACTTTTAGTGAAATGGAAAAACAAGCAGAAGAAAGTTATAAAAAAGAAAATATTTCTAAAGAATTAATATCATTTAAAAGATTTGGAAGTTTTAGATATTTAGGTCAAGATCATTCTGTTGAAATTCCAATCACAAATTCAAAATTTGATGAAGATTCAATAAAGAAAATTATTGATGATTTTCATACTCAATATGAAAAAGAATTTACTTATAAATTAGAAAACCAAGTAGATATGATTCAATTTCACCTTGTAGCTTTTGCCAAAATTGAAAAGCCTGAGTTACAAGAGAGAAAAATTTCAAATATTAAAGTTGAAGATACTATTAAAGAGACAAGAGAAGTAGATTTTGATGAAATGGGAGTGCATAAATCAAATATTTATAATTTCGATCTTCTAGAACCTGGAATGGAATTTACCGGCCCGGCAATAGTTGAAGATCCAAGCACTACGGTTGTAATTTTTCCTGAGCAAAAATGTAAAGTAGATAAGTTTGCAAATTTACACATCTCAATAGAAGGAGGAAAATAGTGAGTAGTATAAAACATGATCCAATAACTACTGAGATTATACAAAGTTCACTACAAGCTGCTTGTGATGAAATGTTTGTAGCTATGAGAAAAACAGCAATGAGCTCGATTATCTACGAGGTTCTTGACTTTGGAACAGCTGTAACAGATTCAAATGGCAACATAGCAGCTTCTGGCGCTGGTATTCCTGCATTTATCGCAATGTGTGATAAGGCAGTGCAGGCAGTTATAAAAAAATATGATTCAAATCAAATAAAAGAGGGCGATGTTTTTGCTACTAATGATCCATACAACGGAGGAGTAACACATCTAAACGATGTTATTGTTGTTATGCCAGTTTTTTCACAAGGAGAAAGAATAGCATGGACAGCAAATATTGCTCATTGGCCTGATTTAGGGGGAATGGCTCCTGGAGGTATCTCAGCTGATGCAAAAGAAATATTCCAAGAAGGTTTACAACTTCCAGTAATCAAAATGATTGAAAATGGGAATCCAATCCAATCAGTAATAGATATTATAACGGCTAATAGTAGAGTACCACAATACACGCTTGGAGATATGTGGGCAGCTATAGCTTCGATAAGAGTAGGGGAAAAAAGAATTATGGATATTGCAAATAAATATGGAACAGAAATATTTAAAAACTCTGTTCAAGAATTTATGGATTATGGTGAAAGAACCTCTTTGGACGCATTATCAAGTCTTCCTCATGGAACTTATCATGGAGAAGATTTACTTGACGATGGTAGAAAAATTCAGGTTGATGTTACTATTAACGAGAAAGAATTTATTGTAGATTTAAGAAATAATCCAGAGCAAGATGAAGGACCAAATAATGCTTCATATGATGGAACAGTGGTATCTGCACAAATGGCATTTAAAGGGATTACTTCAAGTGATTTCATTTGTAACGCTGGAACATTTAGACCTTTAAAAGTCTTATGTGATGAAGGATCTATGTTTAATCCAGTAAGACCGGCTGCTCAAGGTATATACTACGAAACAGATATTAGATCTTATGATTTAATTTGGAAAACAATTTCCCATCTAAATCCAAATAAATCATCTGCTGGAAGCTTTGCTTCAATATGTGGTACATTTATGGGTGGTCAACATCCCGATACTGGAGCCACCTTTATCATTATAGAACCACAAGTTGGTGGTTGGGGAGCAAGTAGCGTAGGTGATGGCTGTAGTGCAAACTTTTCTGCTTTTCATGGTGATACTTTTAATACACCTGCAGAAATATCTGAAGCTAGACATGGTGTTTATGTTGATCAAATGAGACTTACCGACGAAGATGGCGGTGAAGGTAAATTTAGAGGCGGTAAAGGGATAGTAATGGATTATAGAGTTAGATCAAAAAATGCATGGGTATCAGTAGCTTACACAAGGTCTAAAAGTTTACCGTGGGCATTAGATGGCGGAAATGAAGGTGGATCTAATTATATTGAAGTAATTCGTAAAAATGGAGATCTAGAAAAATATTCTGTTGTAACTGGATTAACTCTTGAACCAGAAGATGTCGTAAGAATTCATACCGGTAATGGAGGAGGGTGTGGTAAGCCAGAACTTAGAGATAAGTCTATGATTGAAGAAGACTTATTGAATGAATACATCACCTTAGAGCAAGCAAAAAAATTTTATAAATACAATTTCAAATCTTAAAAACTAGATTTTTTATTTTTTTTGAATTTATTTCAATTCCAAGACCTGTGTTATTTGATGCCTCAAATTTACCTTTTTTTCTTTGTGGTGAACCTTTAGAATAACTCAAGGTGTTATAACTATTAAAATCAGTTGACGAAAAAAGATATTTTGTTGGTGTGCTATGAGCTAAATGTGCAATTGCTGATGTTGCAATGTCACCACCCCATGAATCTTCAATAGTCATTCCAACTCCTAACTCAACACATAAGTCTCTTAATAATTTACTTTTTGTAATTCCACCAAGTTTACTTATTTTAATATTTATTATATCCATTGCTTTATCTTTATAAGCTCTTAAAAAAGCACTTATAGAATCAATATTTTCATCCAAAATAAATGGGTTACTACATTTATCCCTTACAATTAAATTTTCCTCATAAGTTAAGCAAGGTTGTTCAATATAAATATTTAAATGATTAGTTTCTTTGACTACTTTAAGTGCATCATGCATTAGCCAACCAGTATTAGCATCAGCAACTAATATCTCATTATTCTTTAATTTCGATCTAATTAATTTAATTCGTTCAATATCCTCTATTGGGTTCCCACCAACTTTAAGTTGAAATTTTTTATATCCCTCTTTTTGATATTTAATAACTTTCTTTGTCATTGCTTTAGGGGACTCTTGAGAAATTGCTCGATATAGATCTACACTTTTTCCAAATTTTCCTCCAAGTAATTTCCATAATGGGACTTGCATTACTTTTGATGTTATATCCCAGCAAGCTATATCAATTGGTGATTTAACATAGTTGTGACCTTTTAAGTTTTTATCCATTTCTAAATTAATTTCTTTAAGATTCGTTGGATCTTTACTAATTAGGTATTTACCAATCTGTTTTATACCAGTTCTTACACCTTCAGCATAAGCAGGTAAATATGTAGGACCAAGCGTACAAACTTCTCCAAGTCCACTAATTCCAATATTGGTATTTATTTTTACAATTGTTGAGTCAAAAGAGTTTACTGAATTACCATGAGACCAGTTATAATTTCCTTCTTTAAGTGGAAGATCTATTTTAAAAACTTCAATTGATTTTATTCTAATCATTTTCATCCGATAGCATTAATAAAGATGTATTTCCACCTGATGCTGTAATATCATTTGATAATGTTTTTTCATTTAATAGATTAAGCAAATAATTTGGTCCTCCAGCTTTCGGACCTGTTCCGGATAATCCTCGACCTCCAAATGGTTGTGATCCCACCACAGCTCCAGTTATGTTTCTATTTATATAAATATTTCCTACATTAACATTATTTGAAATAAAATTTATCGTGCTGTTAATTCTACTATGTATTCCTAAAGTTAATCCATAATTTAATTTATTTATTTCATTTACTAAGTTATCCATTTTATCAGCAGAATATCTTACGACATGAAGTATAGGTCCAAAAACTTCTTCATCAATTTCTTTTAAATCATTTATTTCAATTATTGTAGGCTGAACAAAAAACCCGTCTAAATTTTTATTTAACTCTGAGTTAAATAATATTTTTTCTTTAAATCTGTCTAAATATTTTAATATTCTGTCTTTAGCTTCAATATCAATTAAAGGTCCAATATCTGTATCTAATAAATAGGGTAATCCTACTTTTAATTTTTTTGTTGCACCAATTAACATGTTTATAGTTTTGTCGTAAACTTCATCCTGAATTGCAAGAACTCTAAGTGCAGAACACCTTTGCCCGGCAGAATTAAACGCTGATTCTATTACATCATCAACAACTTGTTCTGTTAAAGCAGATGAGTCCACAATCATAAAATTCTGACCACCTGTTTCAGCGGTTAAAGATATTATCTCTTTTCTTACGTTAAGATTGTCTTGAATCTTATTTGCTGTTTCAGAAGAACCTGTAAACAAAACTCCTTTTATGTGTTTATTTTTAAGAACTTCATTACCAATACTTTCTCCATCACCTAATATTAATTGCAAAGCCTCTTTAGGAAGTCCGGCTTCAAATAATATTTTAATTAATTTGTATGCAATAATTGAAGTTTGTTCAGCAGGTTTAGCAATAACAGTATTTCCTGTTAAAAGTGCAGCAATTATTTGTCCTGTAAATATTGCTATCGGAAAATTCCATGGACTAATACAAATCAATACACCTTTGCTCTCATATTTTAAAATATTTCTTTCACCTGTTGGTCCAATTAAAATTTCATCTTCCAAAAATATTTTTTTAGATTGATTAGAATAATAATAACAGAAATCTATTGCTTCTCTAAAATCGTCAATAGCATCTTTTATCGTCTTTCCAGCTTCCTCAACACATATTCTTATTAATTCATTTTTGTTAACTTCTAATAAGTTGACAAATCTATCTATAATTTCGCATTTATCTTCAATGTCTACTGATTTCCAATTTTTTTGATAGTCATTAGCTATTTCTATTGCTTCATTCACCAATAAATTATTTGCAAAAGTTACTTTTCCAATCATCTCATCTTTTAAAAATGGTGAAAAAATATTTATCTCATTATTTGTAGTTTTTTCATCTCCATTTATTATTGAATTGGCTAAATATTCTTTTTTGTTTTTATCAAATATTTTTTTTATATCTAAAATAGTATTTTCACTTTCAAGATTTATCCCTTTAGAATTTTTTCGTATTGGTAAAAAAATATCCCTGGGTTTAGGAATATATGGATTACCATATTCATTATATTTTTTAATGATTTCAATAGGATCAATAACAAATTCTTCTACTTTAAAATTTTTATCATTTAGTTTGTTAACGAAGGATGTATTTGCTCCATTTTCTAATAATCTCCTCATCAGATATGGAAGCAGATCTTCATAATCACCAACCGGAGCATAAATTCTACATTTAGTTTTTTCTAGATTAGAATTCTTATTAAAATAATTATGTAAGATATCAGCCATTCCATGAATTCGTTGAAATTCAAATTTACAACCTCTTGCTATTTCTTCAATAAAGGCAATCGAATAAGCATTATGTGTAGCAAAAGCAGGAAAAATATTTTTTTGATATTTAATTAATTTTACAGCACAAGCCATCCAAGACAAATCAGTTAGAGGTTTCCTTGTAAAAACTGAATAGTCATCAAAACCAGATACTTGAGCATATTTTATTTCACTATCCCAATACGCTCCTTTAACTAAACGTATTGGTATTACTTTATTATTTTTATTAGCTAAATTATTTAACCAATCAATAATATAAAATGCTCTTTTTTGATAAGCTTGTAAAGCTAGACCAAGCCCATTCCAATTTTTTAGTCTTTCATCATTAATTAATAATTCAAAAATTTTTAACGATAATATTAATCTATTATCTTCTTCCGCATCTATACATAATTGAATATTATATTTTTTTGCCAATAGCCCTAATTCAATTAACTTTGGTAAGAGTTCTTTTTTAAGTTGATCAAATTTATGTCTTTCATATCTTGGATGTAATGCTGAAAGTTTAACAGAAACTCCATTTGAAAGTGTAGGGTCTAAATTATTTAGCAGTTTTTTTCCTGTAAACTCTATACTTTTTAAATATTCTAAATAATACTTATTTGCGTCTTCATCAGTTCTCGCTCCTTCTCCAAGCATATCAAAAGAAAATAAATTTCTTTTATATTTTTCTGAATTTGTAAATTTTACTGCTTCATCCATCTTTGCTTTAAATACAAACTGTTTTGCTAAAACCATTACAGCATTTCTTACAACAGTCCTAAATACTGGTTCAGAGTTTTTTTTAATAAAACTTTTATAATTTTCTTCTAATTTATTTTCATCTAATTTATTTCTTTTTAAAATATTTCCCGTTAAGAAGAATGCCCAAGATGATGCATTAACAAAAAGACCTTTATCGAAACCAGTATGTTTTTTCCAATCAGTCGATGTAAACTTATCTTCTAGTAATCTATCAATAGTTTTTTGATCGGGTATTCTTAAAAGTGCTTCAGCCAAACATAGTAAAACAGTCCCTTCTTCACTATTTAATTGATATTCTTGAAGCAAGTTTTCAATTGGACTTTTTATTATCCCTATTGATTTCCTAGATTCATTTACGATTTGTTCAGCTCTCGCTTTAATATCTTTTCTTTTATCAATATAATTTGGTTCAAGATATCTTATTAAATTATCTACAATTATTGATTCATCAAATGACACTACTTGGTCAATTTCAAATAATGTATTTACGGCAATATCTGGCATATTTTAAAACTAATAATTAATGAAATTATCATTTTAATAATATAATCACAATTTGTTTAAATGAATAAGTAAACTATGAAAATAAATGAAAATATATTACTTCAATTGTGTAATGCAGCTATCACTGCAGGAAATAGGGTTTTAGACTTTTATGAACTTGACACTGAGATTATTTATAAAAAAGATGAATCCCCATTAACTAAAGCAGATTTAGATTCAAATAAAATATTACTAAGTAGTATTTCTAAAATTACTCCAAACGTCCCAATATTAAGTGAGGAAGAATTTATTGCATGGGATACAAGAAAAAATTGGAAAAAATATTGGTTAATTGATCCTCTAGACGGCACAAAAGAATTCATAAAAAAAAATGGCGAATTTACAATTAACATTGCGCTTATTGAATATCATCAACCAGTCTTAGGTATTATTTATGCGCCAGCGTTAGGATGCTTATTTTTTTCTAAAAAAAATAGTGGTTCTTATAAAATTTATACGAAAAGCAATCTTGATACTTTTAATAATTCAGAAAAAATTTCTGTAAAATATAAAAATAAAGAAAAAATTATTGTTTTAGGTAGTAGGTCACATTCAAACGTAACTTTTGACAATTGGGTTAAAAATAAATTTACTGACTTTGAAATAATAGAAAAGGGAAGCTCACTCAAATTTTGTGAGATCGCTGAAGGCAAAGCAGATATTTATCCAAGATTTGGACCAACTTCTGAATGGGATATTGCTGCTGGTCATATAATTTTATTAGAATCAGGTGGAAAACTTAAAAGTATAGATAACAAAGATTTATTATATAATACAAAAGAAGATATTCTTAACCCGCATTTTTTTGCATATGCAGATGATGCTTTAATAAAAAACTAATGAAAAATAATCATCTTAAAAAACTAGAATCAGAGAGTATTCATATTATTAGAGAGGTTGCCGCAGAGTTTTCAAACCCTGTTATGCTCTATTCAATTGGAAAAGATTCATCTGTTATGCTCCACTTAACAATGAAAGCTTTTTCACCAAATAAAATCCCATTTAAACTTTTACATGTAGATACAACATGGAAGTTTAAAGAAATGATAAAATTTAGAGATGAAGTTTCTAAAAAATATAACTTGGATTTAATTGTTCATATAAATCAAGAGGGTGTTAAAAAAAATATTGGTCCAATATCCCATGGATCAAAAACACATACAGACATAATGAAAACACAGTCTTTAAAACAAGCCTTAAGTAAATTTAAATTTGACGCTGCATTTGGTGGCGCAAGAAGGGATGAAGAAAAATCTAGAGCTAAAGAAAGAGTTTTTTCTTTTAGAGATATAAATCATCGATGGGATCCTAAAAATCAGAGACCTGAATTGTGGAGCCTTTATAATACAAAAATAGGTAATAACGAGAGTGTAAGAGTATTTCCTCTATCAAATTGGACAGAACTTGACATTTGGCAATATATTTATGAAGAAAATATTCCAATTGTACCCCTCTATTTAGCAAAAAAAAGACCAGTAATATTAAGAGATAACGTGTTCATAATGGTAGATGATGACAGACTAAAAATTAAAGAAGAAGAAAAAATAGAAACGAAATTAGTGAGATTTAGAACTTTAGGATGTTATCCACTAACAGCTGCTATTGAGTCAAAAGCTTCTAGTGTTGAAGAAATAATAATAGAATTGCTTGAATCCAATAATTCAGAGAGGCAAGGCAGGCTTATTGATACAGATCAAATTGGATCTATGGAAATTAAAAAACGAGATGGTTATTTTTAATGGATATAAATACCTTTTTTAAAAAACAGAATTCAAAAAATCAGGTTAAAATTCTTACATGTGGATCAGTTGATGATGGTAAATCAACATTAATTGGAAGACTTCTGTTTGATTCAAAAAGTATATTTCTTGATCAGATTTCACAAGCCGAATATGAAAGTGAAAAATATGGAACTCAGGGTAAAGATATTGATCTCGCTTTGTTAATTGATGGATTGCAAGCTGAAAGAGAGCAAGGAATAACAATTGATGTAGCTTATCGATATTTTGAAACACAAAAATGTAAATTTATTATTGCGGACACACCTGGTCATGAGGAATATACAAGAAACATGGCAACAGGTGCATCAAATTCTGATGTAGGGATTGTACTAATTGATTCAACTAAAGGTATATTAGATCAAACAAAACGGCACACTTTCATTCTATCACTTTTAGGAATTAGACATATTATAATAGCAATCAACAAAATGGATCTTGTAAATTATGATGAAGATATATTTACAAAAATAACAAAAAAATTTGAAATAATTTCAACAGATTTTGATTTTACCTCAAAAGATTATATCCCGATGTCTGCTCTAAAAGGAGATAATGTTTTTAGTGTTTCTAAAAATATGCCATGGTATCAAAAAGAAACTTTAATAAATACGTTAGAAAATTTAAAATTAACTAAAGATAATAAAAATGATAATTTCTGTATGCCTGTTCAATGGGTAAATAGATCCACTTCTGATTTTAGAGGATATAGTGGAACAGTAGTGTCTGGCTCAATTAATATTAATGATAAAATTTATACAACAACTTCAAGTGAAGTCGCAAAAATAAATCAAATTATTACTCCAGAAGGAAATATGAAGAATGCTACGAATGGTCAAGCTGTTACTCTAACTTTGGACAAAGAAATCGATATTTCTAGAGGAGATTTAATTACAAGTAATTTAGATGATATAAAAATCACAGATCAGTTTGCGGCTCACATCATTTGGATGAATAACGAAAAGATGTTACCTGAAAGAAATTATATATTTAGATTTACAAACTCATATATAACAGGAAAAATTACCGATTTAGTTCACAAAATAAATATTAATTCATATGAAAAAATTGCTTCAAAGTCTCTGCAATTAAACGATATTGGTTATTGCAAAATTGCCTTGAGTAGAAAAACATTTATTCAATCATACAATGACAATAATCAACTTGGAAGTTTTGTAATCATTGATCAATTTAATAATTTAACTGTTGGTGCTGGGGTTATTGATTATGAACTAAGAAGAGCTAGTAATATTTTATGGCATGAAATGTCTGTTGACAAAGTGAAGAGATCAAAAATGAATTCTCAAAAACCTTGCGTATTATGGTTCACTGGTCTTTCAGGATCAGGTAAATCTACTATTGCTAACATTTTAGAACAAAAATTACATGATCTAAATAAAAGAACATATTTATTAGATGGCGATAATATCAGACATGGTCTTAACAAAGACTTAGGATTCACAGATGAAGATAGGGTAGAAAATATAAGGAGGGTTTCAGAAGTTGCAAAATTAATGAATGATGCTGGATTAATTACTTTAGTTTCATTTATATCCCCTTTTAAATCAGAAAGAAAAATGGCAAGGGATCTATTTGAAGATAATGAGTTTGTTGAAATTTTTGTAGATACACCCTTGGAAGAATGTGAGAGTCGAGATCCAAAAGGATTATATAAAAAAGCTAGATCAGGAATATTAAAAAATTTTACAGGAATAGATTCTGATTATGAGTTACCTTCTGATCCAGAAATAAAATTGAAAACACTTTCAAAAAACCCTGAAGAATTAGCAGATGAAGTTTTAGATTATTTGAAAGTTAATAATATAATTTAATTTTAATTTTTAATTTTTGAAGCAGGTTTGCCGTACTCTACATTTAAACCACCATATCGTCTCACTCTAACATTGCATTGTTCTGTGTGACCAATAAATCCCTCAAGGTAAGATAGTCTAGATCCATATTCTCCAATAAGTGTAGCAGCTTCATCTGTCATAATTTTTTGATAGGTGTGAGTTTTTATAAACTTTCCAACCCATAAACCACCAGTGTATCTTCCAGCTTTTTTAGTAGGAAGAGTATGGTTGGTGCCTATTACTTTGTCACCATTAGCAACATTAGTTCTAGCTCCCAAAAATAGAGCTCCATAAGATATCATATTTTCTAAAAACCAATCATCTTTTTTTGTCATTACTTGTACGTGTTCTGATGCTATTTCATTTGCTTTAGATAACATCTCCTCATAGGTGTCACATAAAATAATTTCCCCATAATCTTTCCAGCTTGTACTCGCTGTTTCCTTAGTAGGTAAAATTTCTAAAATTCTATCAATCTCTTTAAATGTTTCTTCTGCAAGTTTTTTTGAGTTTGTTATCATAACAGCTGGAGAATTATATCCATGTTCAGCTTGTCCTAATAGATCAGTTGCACATATTTCACCATCAACAGTTTCATCAGCAATAACCATTGTTTCTGTTGGACCAGCAAATAAATCTATACCTACTCTACCATACAATTGTCTTTTCGCTTCAGCAACAAATGCATTGCCAGGTCCAACAAGCATATCAACTGGTTTAATAGTTTCTGTACCAATAGCCATTGCACCAACTCCTTGCATTCCACCTAAGACGTAAATTTCGTGAGCACCACCCATTTTCATTGCTGTTACAACTGCTGGATTTGGTTTACCTTTAAAAGGTGGAGTTGTGGCTACAATTCTTGGTACACCAGCAACAGAAGCAGTAACAACTGACATATGTGCAGAAGCCACCATTGGAAATTTACCGGCCGGAACATAGCAACCGACTGCTTGTACAGGTATATTCTTATGACCAAGAATAACACCTGGATGCGTTTCTACTTCTAGTTCGTTTAAAGTTTTTATTTGTGCTTCAGCAAATGACCGTACTTGTCTTTGAGCAAATTTAATATCTTCTTTATCATCATCAGAGACTTCACTGATTAATTGATTAATTTGATCTTCATTTAATCTAAAACTATCTGGTGAATAGTTATCAAATTTTTGTGATAACTCTCTAATATGTTTATCACCTTCTGATTCAATTTTTCTTAATGTTTCCTCAACAATTTTTTTAACTTTATCATTATCTTCAATTCTCTGTTTTTCATTTAAACCTTTTTTTAAATATTCAATTGCCATAATTATTTTTTATGAATTAATTCAAATATATCAACACCTATTTGTTTCAAAATATAAGCTATATCAATTGGTACCCAATTTTCACGAATTAAACCTTCGTGATGTAAATAAAAATCCATTACTCTCATTTCTACCATGGCATTATTTGGCTCAAAGCCTAACCAATGATTAGAGCCGTACTTACTCTTAATACTATGCCATCCTCCAGTCATTGAATAATTACCATCTCCAATTTCAACATAATGACCGACTGTATTATAGTCTCTTTCTTTAAACGTTAATCTAAATGGTAGTTGATGATGATCAACAAAACCTTTCAGACCTCTAGCTGTCCCAACTCCTGAAGGACCAAACCACATCATTTTTGGATGCCAATATTTTTTTTGTTCATGATCATTAATCAAATTGTATCTTATATTATCGGTAGAAAAAGTTGGCTCCATTTCAGGTTTAGTCCCTAAAGTTATTTGCATTGTTAGTGATTGATGCAAAGACTTTATAGATAATTTTTTGTCTAAATTTGTATTATTTTCACCATCTCCAGTTATTGGTGCAGGCCACATGCCCTCAGTTCCTAATGATTTGTGTAATGGCCAATAACCAGCCTGACGAATAAAATCCACGGTATCAATTAAAATATACGATTTAATAATTTTATTATTTGTTATTTGATGACAATGACATGTTCTAAGGTAAATTGTTTTATTTGTGGGTGGTATACCTAACCATTCGTTAATAAATGTTCCAGTAAGATGACTTATGTAGGATACAAAAATTTTATCTTCATAAGCGCCACCAATTACAATATTATTTCTAATTTCTAGATCAGCAAATGCATTTTTAAGAGGTTGCCAGAGTTTATTCTTAATTTCACCAATACCTTTTATTTCATTAATTGGATAAAAAGCATTTAGCTCTGCATCTTTGTGATAAAAGTTTTCTAATTCTTTCTCTAAATTTTCATTTGAAGACTCTACAATTTTTTTAATAAATTTTTAAAATATATTTTATTTTTTATATTTTGTTGAACATCTAGATCAATATGGAAAATAGGTTCTCTTTTTTCAACAGCCTTCTCAAATGATTCCATACTTACTGATTAATACCTTTAAATAATAATTGATTTATTCAATATATTGAATATTATTCAACAAAAATGAATAAAATAATCTAAAAATATGTCAATTAATATTACATCAAGACTAGCTAAATTCGATGACTTAGTTCCCAGTACCGTTCCTTTTGTTGAGGGTAAGTTAAAAGGTCATCAAGATAGAAAAAATTACTCTGTTATTGGACCAGGTGTTAGTGAAGATGCAAAACAAAATGTAAAAATTGCAGAAGCACATGGATTTAACATTGGTGCTGTAAGTGCTGCTCCAATGAATGGTTCTGGTTTACACAGCCACACAACAGCTGAAGTATTTATTATACACTCAGGTGCTTGGCGCTTTTATTGGGGGGTTGATGGTACAGAAGGAGAAGTAATATTACATAAAGGCGATGTAGCTTCCTTTCCAACTAATATGTTTAGAGGATTTCAAAATGTAAGTGATGATGAAGCGTTAATGTTTGTTGTTTTAGGTGAAAATGACCCAGGTGTTATTACATGGACCCCAAAATTATTAAAAGAGGCAAAAAAATCTGGAATGGTTCTGCTTGATGATAATTCTTTAATTGATACTGAAAAAAATAAAATTGTAGATGAAAATAAAATAATACAACCATTACAAGATAAAGAACTTGATACATTTGATCATTACACATCTTCAGAAATTGAAAAATTCGTCATACGTTTAAGTGATATGGATAAATATACAGTTGATGATGAGCATTTTAATTCAAATAAAATCATTAATTATCTTGATCAATTTAATATTCATAATAAGTCATTTGATCCCTATATCCCTCATAATACTGGCTTTAGTCTCTCTCTGCTGAATGGGAAAAATGCTCATGTTCATGAATATACACTTGAGAAATCAGAAGTATTTCATTGCTTGTCGGGCAGTTGGGAAATTAATTGTGATGGACAAAAAGTTGTCATTAATTCAAGGGATACCTTTTCGGTACCAAAAGATGCAGCAAGATCTATAAAACAGATAAGCGAAATTGATGGAAGCTTATTTATAATAAGACAAACCAATTAAATATTCTTACATATGAAGGGTTTTGATAATAAGTTTAAAGATTTACCTGATTATATTTTAAAAATTACATATGAAATTTGGGAAAATAATAATGTTGAAGCAATAAGAGATTACTATGCTGATGCTCCTAAAGTTAGCCAGCCCACTCCCACAAGATCTCCTTCAGGAGTAATTTACGGTGCTGAACCAGTAATTGAAAGCACTTATGCTAGTAAAAAACTTTTTCCAGACAGAACTCTTTTAGGGGAGGATGTAATTTGGACTGGTAATGATGAAGAAGGGTATTTTTCTTCTCATCGAATATTATCAACTTCTACTCACTCAGTTGACGGCTTGTACGGTGAGGCAACTGGAACAAAATTGTATTATAGAACTATTGCTGATTGTGCTTGTATGAATAATCAGGTTTATGATGAGTGGCTTGTTAGGGACCAAGGGGCGATTGTTAGGCAAATTGGAATAGATCCTAAAGAGTTTGCCAATAATTTAATTAAAAATGAAGGTGGCCCAGAAAAAGCGAGTAAACCTTTTGATGAAAATACTCCTATTAAATCAATTTACACATCACCCATATTAGCTTCTGGTAATTGTGGTGAAACTTATGCAAATCTTCTAACATCAATTATGAATATTAATTTGGAGAAAACTATTAATGATAATTATGATAGGGCAGTTCAACAATTTCAACCTGGTGGTAACACTCACTATGGTAAAGATGAGGTTATTAAATTTTGGAAACAACTAAGAAATGCTTTTCCAAACTCTTTATTCTCTATTGATCATATCGCTTTTACTGAAGAAATTGATCAACCTAAAAAAGCTTCAGTTAGATGGTCTTTAGTTGGAAAACATGAAGGTAATGGTATTTTTGGTAAAGCATCTGATGCAAAGATATATTTAATGGGTATTAACCATGTTGAATTTGGACCAAGAGGTATTAAAAATGAATGGGTTTTGTATGATGAAACCATGATTTGGAAACAAATTTTATTAAAAACTGGATAGAATAAATAATATGTCATCAATTCAAACAACACATGTAGGAAGTCTACCTCGATCAAAAGAATTATCTGAATTTTTATTTGCAAAAGATAAAGGTGAAAATTTTAATCAAAGTAATTTTGATCATATTTTAAAAGACAATGTTGAAAAAGTTGTCAAACAACAAATTGATGTTGGAATTGACTTTGTCAGCGATGGTGAAATGAGTAAAATTAGTTATGCTACTTATATTAAAGATAGAATTGATGGATTTTCTGGTGAAAGTGAGAGAAGAGCACCAGCGGACCTTGATGACTTCCCAGAATATAAAGAAAAGATTGCCAAGAGTGGAGGCACTCCTACCTATACAAGGCCCTGCTGTACAAATGAGCTTAAGCTAAAAGATGAGAACTCCCTCATTAATGACTTAAATAATTTTAAAAGTTCACTCGAGAAAAATAATCATCACAAAGCATTTATGAATGCCGCTTCTCCAGGTGTAATAAATGTATTTATGCCTAACAAATTCTATAATTCTGAAGAAGAATATTTAGATAAGCTATCCAAAATAATGGCTAAAGAATATGAAACTATTACAAAATCAGAAATCCAAGTTCAGTTGGATTGTCCTGATCTTGCACTAGCTAGGCACATGAATTTTAAAGATTTATCTGAAGATGAATTTATTAAAAGAGCAGAAATACAAATTGAATGTTTGAATGCAGCATTGGAAAATGTTGATGTTGAGAAAACAAGAATGCATATATGCTGGGGTAACTATGAAGGGCCTCATACTCATGATATTGCTTTAGAGAAAATTTTACCTATTATTTTAAAATCTAAAATAAAATATTTCTTAATTGAGTCTTCAAACCCTAGACACTCACATGAATGGAAGGTTTTTCAAGATATTAAATTACCAAAAAATAAAATTTTAGTTCCAGGTGTTATTGATTCTACCTCTAATTTTGTAGAACATCCTGAAGTTGTGGCTGATCGATTAATTCAATATTCTACGGTAATTCCTAAAGATCAATTAATGGCTGGTACAGATTGTGGTTTTAGTACATTTGCAGGCTTTGGAAAAATTGATGAAAAAATTTGTTATGAAAAGCTTCATGCATTAGTTGAGGGTACTAAACTTGCCTCAAAAGTTATTTAATTACTGATTCAAAAATTTTGCTCTTTCCAAAAGATCAACTCCTAGTATTTTTAAAAAATGTAAATGATCTATAAAGATCCAATTTTCAGCTAATTTATCTCCATCTCTTCGATATAAATCTACAACTCTCATTTCAGACTCAATTTTACTAGCATTTGTTAAGCCTAAATATTCTCCCTTAGGTTTCATAATTAAATTTGGCCAACCAAACCAACCACCTAAATCATCTTCAGCACTACTTAATATATGTCCATTAAATTTTACAAACTCTAAGCCATCTTGAAATGGTTTAGTATGTCCTTTTTGATAACCATCGATTGTATATGATGCTCCTATACCTCCTGGCCCCCACCAAATCATATCATTATGCCAATCAAGTTCTAATTCATCTTTATAAGATTGCATTTTAGACCCTGTAACAAGGCGATCCCGCATTCTATGGATTAGATCTAACGTTTTTTGGCTTTCATTTTGATTAGAATTATTAAACTTTAAACCTTTATG
>CACLAN010000011.1 GCA_902604905.1 uncultured Alphaproteobacteria bacterium | reverse complement strand
GCAATAATTGTTTTATCTAAAACAACATCGTCTAAACTCTTATTCTGCCAATCTTGTTTGTTTTCTTTTTTTTCAATTGTCTTTTTTTCACTTTCAGTTTCAATTGATTTTTCGGAAATGGTTTTTTCTTGAGTATTTTTTGTGTCTTGTTTAGATAAATTTACTGGAGTACATGAAATTATAAATATAAATACACAAATAATGAATAATACTATTAGTGGTCTTTCAATTGTAGCAACACCTATTGGCAATTTAGATGACATAACCTACAGGGCTGTAAAAATACTTGGGGAATGTGATATCATTATTTGTGAAAATCCTAAACATTCACTTAAACTACTAAATAAATTAGGCATTAAAAAGAAATTAATAGCTTTACACGATTATAATGAACATAAAATTATAAATCAGATTAAAGTTTTATTAGGAAATAAAAATTGTGTCCTAATTTCTGATGCAGGCTCGCCACTTATTTCAGATCCTGGATATAATTTAGTACAATATTGTATTGCAAATAATATTAGAGTTACATCTGTGCCTGGCCCCTCATCAATTGTATCGAGTTTACAGTTATCTGGATTACCAATATCAGAATTTGCTTTTTTTGGCTTTGTTCCAAAATCAAAAAAAAAGATCGAGGATCTTGTTAATAATATTTCTCAAGAAAAAAAGACTTGTGTATTTTTTGTCTCAAGTAATAAATTAATTGTTTTTCTAGATTGTTTAGAAAATATTATGACTAACAGATCAATTTCCATATGCAAAGAGCTTACAAAGGTAAATGAATTTGTTTTTAGAGGAAGTCCAAGCAATGTAAGAAATAAAATACTAGAAAATAAAGAAAATGTTAAAGGAGAGTTTGTAGCTGTTATTGAAAGACAAACATCAAAAAATCAAGATTTTGACAAGATTGATTTGTATGACAAAGAGTTAAAGAAGATGGCTACAAAATTTTCTTTGACCGACATCGTCGAAATAGTACATAAATTAACAAAAATTAATAAAAATAAAATTTACAAATGGTTGTTAAAATTAAAAAAATAATTAAAATTTTATTTATTCCATTATTTTTGATCTTTGCATCTATTAATTACGGATGTTCACCAGCAAGTGTTCTTGCAACAGGTGGAGGTAGTGCAATGGTGGTTGCTGAGGGAGAGAGATCTCTTGGTACGGTAATAGATGATGCAACCATTAAAGTTAATATTGCAGCTAAATTTCTAAACGCAGAGAACAATCTTTTTGTAAATATTAATACAAGTGTTTTAGAGGGTAGAATTTTATTGACTGGTCTTGTTGATAATCAAGAGATTAGAATTGATGCAGTAAGATTGGTTTGGGAAGTTGAGGGTGTTAAAGAAATTATAAATGAAATAGAAATTGGAAATAGAACAGCACTAAAAGATTATGCTAGTGATTTATGGATTAATACGCAAGCAAGAGCTTTAGCCGCTAAAACCGTTGGGATTAAAGCAATCACATTTAATTTTGAAACTATACAAGGTAAAATTTATGTAGCAGGTATTACGGCTCGCCCAGATCTTTTGGATGAAATGATAGTTGCTCTTAAAAATATAAAAGGTGTTAATGAAATTGTTAACTATGTAATTATAAGAGAGAAACTATAATTTATCTTAAGCTTCCAATTTTTTCTCCAGCTAAAATATGAATATGAAAATGTGGGACCTCTTGTCCACCATCCTCTCCTGAATTTGTTATCAACCTATAGCCAGTGTTTTCAATTTTAATATCATTTATTACTTTCTGAACACTCTTAAAAAAAGATGTTATATTTTCATTATCTGCATTTTTTAAAAAATCAGAAAAAGTTGTGCAAGGATATTTTGGTATACCTAAAACATGTATTTTAGCTTGAGGATTGATATCATTAAAAAATAAACTAA
This sequence comes from uncultured Alphaproteobacteria bacterium, assembly GCA_902604905.1. GTDB lineage: Bacteria > Pseudomonadota > Alphaproteobacteria > HIMB59 > CACPNW01. The sequence continues at coordinate 18,498 of CACLAN010000011.1, read as the reverse complement.
ACTCATCTTCATAAACTTTGTCACAAGGTATTTCCTTTCTTAATATTTTTGCAAAGATATTGTTTTCATCATACATGGTGTTTTATTTTCTTTTATCTAGTTCTTTATAAATTTCATTCATTGAAATTTTTTTTGACTTTAATAAAATTAATAGGTGGTAAATTACATCTACAGCTTCTTCTATAGTTCTTTTTTTTGATCCTTTCAGAAAATCTATAATCAACTCTGATGCTTCTTCTCCGAATTTTTGAGCTATTTTTTTTGGTCCCAATTTTAATAATTTATTTGTATAAGAGTCTTTTTTTCTACTTTTTACTCTATTAACTATAATTTCATTTAAATCTTCAATTTTCATAAAATTAATCTCTGATATTTACATTTTTATCTTTTAAGTATTTCTTTACTTCTTTAATGCTAATTTCATTAAAATGAAAGACTGAGGCTGCTAATAATGCATCGGCTTTACCCTTAACTACACCGTCATAAAAATGATCTAGGGCCCCAACTCCTCCACTGGCTATAACAGGTATCCTTAAAAATTCTGAAACCCTACCTAATAGTTCATTGTCAAAACCAGATTTTGTACCATCCTTATCCATTGATGTTAAAAGAATTTCGCCAGCTCCAAGTTTTTGAGCTTTTTCTATCCAACTTAAAGCATGTAAATCGGTTTTCTTAGTCCCACCGTGAGAATAAACAAACCAATCATTATTGTGTTTTTTTGCATCAACGGCCACAACGATACATTGATTTCCAAAATATTGAGAAGCTTCTTTAATAATATTGGGATTTTTAATTGCTGCAGAATTTATAGAAACTTTGTCAGCACCAGCTTTTAGTAAAGCTTGTATATTTTCTATTGATGAAATGCCCCCGCCAACTGTAAGGGGAATAAAAACCTCATTTGCGGTCTTTTTAACCACATTTACCATTGTATCTCTGTTTTCTAATGATGCACTAATATCTAAAAAACATATTTCATCGGCTCCATTATCAGAATAGTGTTTTGCTTGTTCAACAGGATCTCCTGCATCGATCAAGTTTAAAAAATTGATACCTTTTACAACTCTTCCATCTTTAACGTCCAAGCATGGGATGATTCTAATTTTTACCATTTTAGTTTAGTATTTTTTGCGCTTCTACTAAATCAATCTTTCCTTCATAGAAAGATTTACCTGAAATTATTCCTTCAATGTTTTTTGTGTTGAGTTTTTTTAAATTTATTAAATCAGAGTAATTTGTTAAACCACCTGCAATAATGATTTTTTTATTAAATGTTTTAGTTTGTTTTGTTTTTTTTATAAAATTATTAACAAAATCGAAATTTAAACCTTTCAACATTCCATCATTTTGAATATCTGTAATTACATATCCTTTAATTTTTGAACTAGTATAAATATCAAGGATATCTTGTATTTTCTTTCCTGAATTTTCATCCCACCCTTTAATCATTATGTTATCTTTAAGAATATCTAATGATATATATACTTTATCTACATACTTGTTTGATAAAATTATGACTTCATTTGGTCTTTCAACTGACATTGAACCAATAATCAAATTATTTATTCCAAAGTCAAAATATTTTTTTGCTAAATCCAAACTTCTAACACCGCCCCCTAATTGTATAGGAATTGAAATTGATTTTCTAATTTTCTTTATTGTTTCAAAGTTAATATTTGATCTGCCGAAAGCAGCATCTAGGTCAACCAAGTGTAGTTTTTTACAACCAATTTGCTCAAAGTAGATAGCTTGTTTTTCTGGGTCTTCATTGTAAACAACGCTGGAGTTATCTTTACCTTTAGAAAGTCTGACGCATTTATTATCTTTTAAATCTATGGCTGGTATAATTTGCACTATATATTTTTATAGTAATAATAACCCTTAATAAAGCTTCCATTAATATATGCATAATATGGGTTTTCACCCCACTTGGTATAATTTTTACCTGTAAAAAGTTTTATTGCAGCATCTTGTGTTTCCCTAACAGCTAACTGAAGAGATTTAATGTTGTCTTCTTTTGCAATTAGTTCAGTGTGATCAATCATTGTTTTTGCCAAACCATAACCTCTTGCCCATGGGGCAACAAATTGTCTTCTGATACGCGCAATGTTTTTTCTAGATTCAATATTTGGGGCCTCATAAGCCAGTTGAAGAGTGCCGGCTATAACGCCGTTAAGTCTGCCAACAATAAGTTTGATATATTTATCATGTGTTCTTTTAGTCCAATAATCTATTAAGATATCTCTTGTGGGAACTCTTAACCAACCAAAACCGCCTCCAGCTTTAATTGCTTGTTCTGTGATATTACAAAGATCTGCCAAATCTACATTGGTAAGTGTTTGAATATTATCAACTGAAATATTAATTTTTTCATTTAGTTGTGTAGACATTTTCATACTCCAATAAATTCTTTTAATAAGCTTAATCCTTGGGAGGAACTTTTTTCAGGATGAAACTGCACGCCATATATATTTTCTTTTCCAACTATTGAAGAAAAATTTGTTCCGTACTTAGTTTCTGCCAAAATATTGTCTTTATTGGCACAATCAAAATAATATGAGTGAACGAAGTAATAGTCATTTTTATTTGATATTAAGTTCTTATATTTTGAATTTGTTGGTATTGCCAAGTTCCACCCCATATGAGGAAGCTTTAAATTATCTCCTTGCAATAATTTAATTTGACCATCTATCCAACCTAGTCCTTCATGGACTCCATTTTCTTCACTAATCTCAGCTAACATTTGCATACCAACACATATACCCAAAAAAGGTCTCTTTTTTATTAACGCAAACTCACAAAGCTCATCAATTAAGCCATCAGTTTTTTTTAAACCATTCATGCATGTAGAAAAGGCTCCTTGGCCAGGCAATACAACATGAGTTGAGTTTTTTACATCATTCAGTTTTTTTGAAATTAAAACATCGGCTTCGATGTTATTATCCTTTGCTATTTTAATAAAAGATTTTTGTGCAGACAACACATTTCCTGAGCCATAATCGACAATAGTGATCTTTATCATTAAAATTAAAGAGTGCCTTTTGATGATGGTATGTTGTCTTTTCTTCTGTTATCTATTTCGATAGCCAATCTTAAACTTTTAGCAAAAGCCTTAAAACACGATTCAATAATATGGTGATTGTTTTTTCCATACAAGTTTTCAATATGTAAATTACATTTTAATTCATTTGAAAAGGCTTTAAAAAATTCATGGAATAACTCTGTGTCCATTTCACCAATTTTTTTTAAACCAAGATTAACATTCCACACAAGCTCAGGCCTTCCACTTAAATCAATAACAGATCTTGATAGGCACTCATCCATTGGAACATAAGAAAAACCATATCTGTTTATTCCTCTTTTATCATCTAATGCTTTGTTTATGGCTAAAGCAATAGCGTAAGCGGTATCTTCAACTGAATGGTGAAGATCAACATTGGTATCTCCTTCACATTTTAAATCTAAGTCAATCAAACTGTGGTGAGATAATAATTCTAGCATATGGTCAAGAAAACCAATTTGAGTTGAAATTTTAGATTGGCCGCTACCATCTAAGTTAACTTCACAGCTTATCTTGGTTTCTTTTGTATTTCTCTCAACTTTTACTTTTCGCATTTTTGCCTAATATCAGTGAAATATGATTTATTCTAGGTAAATTACTTGATAAAAATAATTAAGTAGCCATCTTAAGAATGAATGAAAAAAAATATTATTAAATCAACAACTATTGTAGGTATTAGAAAAGACAATCTCGTCGTTATTGCAGGTGATGGCCAAGCTAGTCTTGGTAATACTGTAATGAAATCCAATGTTAAAAAAATTAGAAGGCTTGGAGCTGATGAAAAAGTTATTTCCGGGTTTGCAGGATCTACTGCAGATGCGTTTGCTTTATTTGAAAGATTAGAGGGAAAATTAGACCAATATAAAAACCAACTTAAAAGAGCGTGTGTAGAGCTAGCTAAAGATTGGAGAACAGATAGGTATCTAAGAAGATTAGAAGCAATGATGATAGTAGCTGATAAGGATGTAAGTTTATTGTTATCTGGTACTGGGGATGTAATTGAATCTGACGATGGAATACTTGCAATAGGTTCTGGAGGTCCATACGCAAATAGTGCTGCTAAAGCATTGATGAAAAACACAAAAATGAATGCAAAAGAAATTGCTTTAGAATCACTTAATATAGCCGCAGATATTTGTATTTATACAAATCATAATATTATTTCAGAAACTATCGAGCTTTAAAATGGAATCTAGTTTTAGTCCAAGAGAAATTGTATCAGAGTTAGATAAATTTATTATAGGTCAAAATAATGCAAAGAAGGCTGTTGCTGTTGCTTTAAGAAATAGGTGGAGAAGAAAACAACTTGATGATTCTTTAAAAGAAGAGATTGTTCCAAAAAATATTTTAATGGTTGGTCCAACAGGTTGTGGTAAAACAGAAATATCACGAAGACTGGCTAAATTAGCAAACGCACCTTTTATTAAAGTTGAAGCAACAAAATTTACAGAGGTTGGTTATGTAGGAAGAGATGTTGAGCAAATAATAAGAGATCTTGTTGAAATAAGCATTACAAAAACAAAAATTCAAATGGGTCAAGAAGTTAAGGCAAAAGCAGAAAAAAATGCAGAAGAAAGAATTCTAGATGTTTTGGTTTCTAAAAGTTCAACACCAGCTACACGAGATAATTTTAGAAAAAAACTAAGATCAGGTGAATTAAATGATAAAGAAGTTGAGATACCAGTATCTGCTAATGCTAATTTTAGCTTACCAACAATGGATATACCTGGAATGCCTGGGTCTCAAATGGGGATGATTAATTTAGGTGATATTTTTGGCAAAGGTGTAGGTGGTCAGAAAAAAATGAAAAAAATGAGTATTAAAGATTCCCATGCTTATCTATTAGGCGAAGAAACAGATAAACTTTTAGATAAAGATAAAATAAACTCGAGAGCTTTAGAAGATGTCGAACAAAATGGAATCGTTTTTATAGATGAGATAGATAAGATTACCTCAAGGGCAGAAAGAAGTGGAGCAGATGTATCACGAGAAGGTGTTCAAAGAGATTTATTACCACTTATAGAAGGTACTTCTGTAACCACAAAGTATGGTGTTGTAAAAACAGATTATGTATTGTTTATTGCTTCCGGTGCTTTTCATTTATCAAAACCATCAGACATGTTGCCTGAGCTTCAAGGAAGACTACCAATTAGAGTTGAGCTTGATAGTCTTAGTAAAAAAGATTTTATTCTGATACTAACCGAAACACAAAATAGTTTAATTAAACAATATCAGGGACTCTTAGGAACAGAGAAGGTTGATTTAAAGTTTGAAGAAAGTGGGATAGATACTATTGCTTCTCTTTCTACAGAGATAAATCAGAACGTAGAAAATATAGGTGCCAGAAGACTCCATACTGTAATGGAAAAACTGCTTGAAGATGTTAGTTATACGGCCTCAGATATAGGCCCTACAGATATAATAATAAATAAGGAATACGTTGAAAATAGCTTAGGAGAACTTATTAAAAGTCAGGACTTATCAAAGTTTATATTGTAATGCTCATTTAATTTTTTAAAAATTATAAAATGAGTCTTTTGAAAAATATAAGAATTGAGTTGCTTGTTCTTTTAATAATATCTTTAAATGTTTTTATATCATTTAATTTAGATTTAGGGCTGTATAATTATTTTAAAGATTTTAATAAAAGTCTTAATAGTGTTTATTTAAAAGAATTTTTTGTAGACATAACAAGACTCGGAAGCTCATCTTGGTATTTTGCGATTTCTATTATTGGATTTGGTGTTGTTTATATAAACTGTAGAATAGGTTTTATAAAAATTGAAAAACAAAAAAAAATAAGTAATTTATTTATATCATCTTTTTTTTATATTTTGGTTGTTGGAATTGTAACACAGGTTCTGAAGCATATTATTGGTAGACCAAGACCTAATCACACAAATTTTGAGGACTCTTTTGGTTTTAATTTTTTTACTTTCGATTCAAATTTTCATTCCTTTCCTTCAGGCCATTCCTCAACTATATTCATAGTTTGTTTTATTCTTGTTGCAACTTTTCCAAAGCTAAAATATTTTTTTTACTTTCTAGCATCTGTTATTGCTTTGAGTAGAGTTGTTGTTGGTGCTCACTTTTTTACTGATATTGTTGCTGGTGCTATATTGGCACTTATATCTTTCAAAATTATAAATACAATCTTAGAGAAGAAATATGCCCAATATAAATTTTCAAATTTGTTGCCTGAAGACAATTCAGAAATCTATAGTTATGTATTATTTTTGATAATTAGTTGTTTGTTTATTACTTCAGGTCCATCCATAGATTTGTATATTTCAGGTTTGTTTTATTATGGAGAATCACAATTTGCTTTACAAAGTTTTGATTTAACCTCAATATTGTTTCGAGATATTTTATTACCACTAATACTTATTTATATTTTAATTTTACCAATAATTGGACGTTTCACTAAAATTGAAAAAATTTTTTTTAATTATAGATTTTCTATCAAGGAAATAATTTTGTTGTGGGTTTCTCAAATTATTGGAATATTAATTTTTGTAAACCTGATACTTAAAAATTTATGGGGTAGGGCTCGACCAAACGATATTTTACAATTAGGTGGAAAAGAAACTTTTTCCCGGTGGTTTGAAATAAGCAACGCTTGCGAAACAAATTGCTCTTTTGTTTCGGGCGATGCTTCTGTTGGGTTTTCAATTATAATTTTATATTTAATTACAAAAAAAATAATTTTCCTCTATGCAAGCGTTGTTGCAGGTTTAGTGCTTGGCTTAATTAGAATAATGGCTGGTGGTCATTTTTTAAGTGACATTTTTTTTGCTGGCTTTTTTATTGTAATATTAAATATAATTTTATTTGAATTGTATAAAAAATATTATGCTAAATAAAATTCTATTGCCATCATTTGTTGTTTTACTTTTATTAAAAATAGGCGCCTTAAATTTTACTACTTTTAATTTGTTTGGTGATGAAGCACAGTATTGGTTATGGTCAAAAGATATTGACTTTGGTTATTTTTCGAAGCCTCCTTTTTTGTCTTGGATAATAAGAGTTTATTCGGAAATACTAGGTAGTAGTTTTGTTTCATTAAAACTTCTCCCATCGTTTGTCTATTTATTGATAGCCTGGAGTATTTATAATCTTTTATTTAACTCTGGACTAAATAAAAAAGATTCATTTGCAGGTTGTTTAATTTTTTTATTTATACCTGCTGTATCTTTTTCATCTTTTATAATTAGTACTGATCTTTTTTTATTATTATTTTGGACACTTTCACTTAATGAATTAATTAAGATTAATAGTAAACAAGGTTTAAAAAATTTTATATTATTAGGTATTTTTCTGGGGTTAGGTTTTTTGTCAAAATACGCAGCTATATATTTTATAATTTGTTTATTTGTTTTAATTTTATTTGATAAAAGATTTAGAAAAATTTTTTTCGATAATTTACTAGGTTTTAGTCTTACTTTTTTATGTGTATTTATAATTATCGTACCAAATATTATTTGGAACTTTAACAATGACTGGATAACACTTCAGCATACTTCAGATAATGCAAATTTTGCAAATACTAAAATAGATCTCATTAGGGGTTTAGAATTTTTGTTAATTCAAGTTTTAATGTTAGGTCCATTTATAGTTTTGGGTGGATTATTTGGATTTAAAAAATGGAACAATATTCAAAAAATTTTTCTAATATTTTCTATGCCTATAATTTTAATTGTTTTAGTAGAAGCTATTATTGTCAGAGCTAATGCAAATTGGGCTGCTCCAGCTTTAATTTCTTTATTTGCTCTTTTATACATTAGAATTAATAATTCTTTTTTAAAAATAGCTAATTATATGTTTAATTTTATTTTCTGCTTTATTCTTTTTGTGATGATTGGAATGAGCTATCCGTCTAAAATTTTTGACCGAATAAGCGGTATAAATGATTATGCTCTAAAAATTTACAGTAGTTCTTCAGATGGAGTCATAAAAAATATAGTAGTCTCAGATCGGCTTTTATTTTCAAGCCTTAATTTTGAATTAAGAGATAAGGATATTAATTTCTATATGCCACATAAAGAAGGTAGTGAAATAACAAACCACTTTAAAATAGTGTCTCCTCTTAATAAAGATATAAATGAAAACTTTACTTTAATTGGGAGCGTTTCAGATATAAATTATTTAGAGAATAAATATAAGGTGCTAAAAATAAGTTCGCCTGATCAGAAATTTACAAAAAGAAAACTTGATGTTTACGAGATTGTTTTTGAATAAATTTCTAGTTTTTTTTATTATATTTGTAATTAATACATCGTATGCAAATGATTTTAGTGCAGAATATAAGGTCAGCACAACAGGAATTAAAATTGGTAATTTTAGTTGGTCATTAAATATTAATGATAATATCTATCAAACAGAAATTAATTTAAAAGATTCTGGTATTTTTTCACCCCTATATAAATTTGAAGGAAGCTATCTTTCAACAGGGGTTATTGAAAACAATATGTTTAAGACCCAGAATTATAAACAGTTTTGGAAAACGAAAAAGAAAACAAAAATAGTTGAAATGTCTTTTGATGATTATTTAATTGAATTAAAACAAGAGCCTATAGAAGAAGAAATAGCCAGAGTAAAACTAGAAAATATATATTTATATTTTGACCCAATCACCTCTTTTATAAATATTTTAAATGGGGAAAATGAGGCAAAAACTATTGATGGAAGAAGAATTTATAGACTTAAAAAAAATGAAGGTGAGGATGGAAATATAATTTTAGAAATTGAAGACTACACAAATATTTGGGCTGATCATAAAAGAAATGATTTAAAAAAAATTGAATTTTTTATTGAAAATGATTTTCTTCCATATGAAATTTTTATTCATTTTAAAGAAAGAGTCTTTAAGCTAGAAAGAATTTAAAGCTTTTTTTTTCTTAAATAGACAAAAAGAGCTCCGTCGCCCCCATGTTCAAAACCTGCGTCCTGATATGTTAAAATATATTTCTTAAGATCGTCTTCGTTTATCCAGTTTATTATTGATTTTTTAATCTTTCCATAGAAAAGTTTGGGGTTTGTATCTTGCTCATTTTCAATTTTTTTATGAACCCCTTTTCCAGTAATTATAAGCAAGCATCTTTTATTCTTGTTATAATTTTTTTTAACCTCACTTATAAATTTTTCATGTGCTTCGACTAAACCATACCCATGAAGATCAATTCTTCTATCTATATTAATTTTACCCCGCTTAAGCTCCTTGTTAACCTCACCAAATGATAGTTTAAATTCTGAGTTACTAACTTTGTGTTCAGCTATTGTTTGTTTGCTGGTATTTTTAGTATTAGTTTTTATATCTAATTTTACATTTTTTTTACTAGTTGTTTTCGTTTTAACTATAGGGGGATCTTTTTTAATAGGTTTTACACCCTTCATGTTTTTTAAAAAAAAATCTTCTTCCATTATTTTTTTGTATAGTTTTTAATTAAATTCTTTACTCTTTCAGGTGTTTGCAAATACCACAAGCTGTCTAACATCTCTAGTGATGCCATGAATTTTTGTTTTTTATTTAGAAAATAGAGCATTTTTTTAAATTTTGAGACACCTTTTGCCCCAAGCTGAAAAATCATTTCCACTAATAATTCTTTCTCTGAGGTTGTGTGATGTTTTTTAAAAAAATTTTTTTTGTATTGTTCGTGTGCTTTTTTAAAATCTATCTCAAACAATTTTTCAAAATATTTTTTTTTGAATTTTTTAATGTAATATTTATTTTCTTTTTCTGTAATGAGATGGCCATAGCCAATAGTATAAAACCCTAATTGATCTTGATAAGGCTTATCAGAATAACCTTCGTTTTTTTTAATTCGGTCTTTGAGTTCTTTAAAGGACAAATATTAAGTTTGAGTTAGTATCCATATAGGGCTAGAGGAGTTTACAGGTTTTTCAAAAGTCCAAGTGTCTTTATTTTTAACAATAGAACCCTCATCGTTATTTAGCATCTGTTCACTAATAAAATTGACCGATATTGATATCGTGTTATTTTCTACTTTCGCATCTGCGATACCTTCTACAATGAGTGAATAAAATTGTGATTCTGGATTATTTGTTTTTTCATCAATTGCTTTTTCAAAAGCAGAATAAACATCCTTTGACACAAGATTTTTCAGTGTTTTTTTATCTCCATTATTGAAAGATGAAATTATAATTTCAAATGCTTTCTTGGCACCCTCAAGAAATTCTCGGTGATTAAAATTATTTACTTTTTTATATACAGCCTCAAGCTTTGTCTCATTATCCATTAAAGAAGGTATGTTTTGAACATCCTCTTGTTTTTTGTTTTCTTGAGGTTTTGGCTCTGATATATTTTTTTGAAACCCTGTTCTTTTTCCAAGAACACTTCTTAATCTATAAATAATAAATCCAGCAATAGCTGCAAAAATCAGAATATCAAAAAACTGTAAGTCGCCGTAAATCATTTGATTTTAATATAATAACTTTTTCAAATATTAATAGTTATATTTTTTCCAAAGAGGGTTTTTTATTTTTTTTAACATTTCTTTGTGAGCAAGATAATCTTCTTTATTAACCTCTATGATTTTGGTTTTTGTTTCGTTTTTGTTGTTAATTTGTGTGTTTTTTTCATCAATGTTTGAATTCAGCTCCATAGAAAACTGCTTACCTCCTCTTAACTCCAAATAAACTGCAGCCAAAAGTTGAGAGTCAAGTAAGGCTCCGTGAAATGATCTATCTGATAAATCAATGTTAAACCTTCTACACAAATAGTCGAGATTAGCTATTCTTGTATTTAGAACTTCTCTTGCAAGAGAAACGGTATCTACTACAGGATTATCTAAGGGAGATAGTCCTAAGATTGATAGCTCATTATTTATAAAGCCTAAATCAAATGGTGCATTGTGAATTATTAACGTATCATTTTTCAAAAAATTCAAAAGCTCCTTGTGATTTTCTTCAAATGGTTTTTGTTGGTTGAGAAAATCGTCTGAGAGACCTACGATATTTTTTGCACCTTCGCTGATGTTTCTATCTGGTTTGCAATAAAATTGAAGAGTGTTGCCTGTAGGAACGTAGTTTTTGAGTTCCACACAACCAACTTCTATTATTCTGTCACCGGTCTTATAATCAAGACCGGTGGTTTCTGTATCAATTACTATTTCTCTCATTGTTTCAATTAAAGTTTATTTATCAACCTATTAATTTTAACTTTATAATCCTTTAATGTCGCATTATTGTAAATAACATAATCAGATTTCTTTTTTCTTATAACGTCTGAAGTCTGAGATCTAATTATATTTTTAAACTGTGTTTCTGTCATTTTCCTTGTTTTTATTAGCCTTTTTAATCTTACTCGTTTGGAGGATATTATAGATATTACTTTGTGGAACTGTTTTTCTAAATTGTTTTCAAATAATAGGGGTATATCAATAAATATTAGTCTTGTTTTTTTTTGTTTTTCTTGTTTTATAAAATAAGATCTCTTTTTTCTAACTATTTTAAAGATGTATAACTCAAGCTTTTTTCTTATCTGTTTATTTTCAAAAATAATCTTTGATATAATTTTTTTATCTACGTTTTTTTTTGAAATGCTCTTCGACAAACCAATGGTACGCAAATAAGTAACAAATTTTTTATCAGGTTTTTTATATATTTTGGCCACCTGCTCATCTGAACTGTGAATTTTAAAACCTTTTTCTTTTAATTCACTACAAAAGGTAGATTTACCTGACCCTATCCCACCTGTTATTACTATGGTTTTTGTCATTAAATTTTTTTATAAATAACGTTAAGCATTTTTTCATCTACAGATGGATTTTTACCAAACCACATTTTAAAACACGGTTTGGCTTGTTCTATCAACATTGATACTCCATAAATCTTTTTATTCTTTGGGAACTGTTTGAGAAATGGGGTGTTTTTTGGGCTGTAAACAATATCGCTTACAATTGTAGAATTGGTAATAAGTTTTAAGTGTTTTTTCAACATAGGGTTTATTGGTGTGGTATTAATTATTAAAAAAACTCCTTCAAGGTGTGTTTCAAGATCACTATATTTTTTTGTATACTCAGTGTTTTTTGAATACTTAATTTTTTTCTTAGATCTGTTGAAAATTAGAATATCTTTAAAACCTACCTTCTTTAAAACATAGTGAATAGCGTGTGATGCGCCCCCATAACCCAAAATAATAACTTTTCTATTTTTAGTTTTTTTTATACTTGGTAGGGTTTTGTAATATCCTGTCCAATCAGTATTTGTTCCATTTATTGTTTTTTTATTTGTCACACAATTTACTGCACCAATTTTTTTTGCATGAGCGTCTATTTTGTCAAGATGTTTGATAATTTTTTTTTTAAATGGAATGGTTACATTTAGGCCAAGTGTATCTTTTTTTTTCAAAACCTCTTTTATTTTTTTATGAAAGTTTTTTTCTGTAAGCTCTAAATATCCATAAGTTGCTTTAATGTTATATTTTTTAAACCAATAGTTAAATATAGTTGGTGAAAGACTTTTAGATACTTTGTTCCCAACTACGTAAAGTTTTTTCATTTCTTTGAATATAAATAATCTAGTAAATTAAATAAAGGTAATCCCATAACATTAAAATAATCTCCTTTTATTCTCTCAATAATATTTGGCCCTAAACTTTCTATTTGATAACACCCTACGGAGCTTAGTATTTCTTTACCTGTTTTTTTGAGATACGTATTTATTTCGTTGTTATTAAGTTTTCTTATTTTAACATGAGTTTTTTCGTAATTTTCCCAAATTTTAGAGCCGTTCAAACAAATAGTTAGACCTGATACTATTAGGTGTTCCTTTCCTGATAGAGACTTAATTTTTTTTTTGGCTTTATCTATAGAGTTTACTTTATCTAAAATTTTTCCATTGTGATAAATGACTGTATCACAGCCCAAAACAATCTTATTAGCATACAATTTTTTTATACTTACGCTTCTTGCTTTTTCATAAGAAAGTTTTTTTGCAAAAATTTCAGGCTTTGTTTTTCTATTAATAGTTTTTTTAATATCCTCTTCGTTGCAATTTGGTTTTTTTTGTGTGAAGTTTAATCCTGCGCTTTTTAATATTTTGTATCTAGATTTGCTTGAACTAGCTAATATAAATTTTTGGTGCATAAGTGTGTTAATAAAAATTATAGTTATAAACACTATTAAATATAATTTGAATTTAAGAAATAGTTCTTTTGTTTTAAAAATGTGTTGTTAACAACTTAATAACTTGTCTGAAAGTTATAGGGTAGGTGTTAATATATTTATTATACAAAATTAATAACAAGTTATTAGAAATTTATTGCATTGCAAATTATTTAAAAATAATATTTTTTTTCAATATTCTTTAAATTAACATATTTCTTGGGATTGTTATTCATGTGTTGGTAAATAAAGAATGATACAATAATAAAGCAATAATTAAGCTTTTTAACCTCACAACTAACACTACAATTAAATATATAAATTATATATTTATTATTATTTTGACATTAACTTTAATTTTGATTATTAAAAATATTCATTTCTAAACTACCCCAATAACATTATGAATTTACAAGAATTAAAAGGAAAAGAACCCCAAGACCTTTTAAAACAGGCAGACAAGCTTGGTATAGAAAACCCGTCATCTCTTAGAAAGCAAGATTTGATGTTTGCAATTTTAAAAACAATTGCTGAGGAAGGTGAGATTATCACTGGTTTAGGGGTTATTGAAATTATGCAAGATGGTTTCGGGTTTTTAAGGTCTTCAGAGTCAAATTATCTTCCAGGCCCAGATGATATCTATATTTCTCCATCACAAATTAAAAAATTTAGCTTAAGAACGGGTGATAGCGTAGAAGGTGAAATTAGATCTCCAAAACAAGGGGAGAGATATTTTGCTATAACTAAAATTAACAAAATAAACGGTCAAGAAACAGAATTAGTTAAGAATAGAGTTAACTTTGAAGATTTAACACCATTGTATCCTGAAGCAAGATTCAAACTTGAGCAAGAAAAACCTATGCCAGATAATACAGAAAGAATAATTGATATTATTGCTCCTCTTGGAAAAGGACAAAGACAATTAATTGTTGCACAACCTTTCACTGGTAAAACAATAATTATGCAAAAAATTGCAAATGCTATTACTGCTAATAGTCCAGACGCTAAACTGATTGTCTTACTAATTGATGAAAGACCTGAAGAAGTAACTGATATGCAAAGATCAGTAAAAGGTGAGGTAATTAGCTCAACTTTTGATGAACCTGCTTCACGCCACGTTCAAGTTGCAGAAATGGTAATAGAAAAAGCTAAAAGACTAGTTGAATATAAACATGATGTTGTAATCCTTCTTGATTCAATCACAAGACTTGGAAGAGCTTATAATACCGTTGTTCCATCTAGTGGAAAGGTATTAACAGGTGGTGTTGATGCAAATGCCCTACAAAGACCAAAAAGATTTTTCGGAGCTGCAAGGAATGTAGAAAAGGGTGGATCACTTACAATTATTGCTACTGCTTTAATAGATACAGGAAGCAGAATGGATGAAGTTATATTTGAAGAATTTAAAGGTACCGGTAATAGTGAAATGGTTCTAGATAGAAAATTAAGTCAAAAAAGAACCTATCCAGCTTTTGATATTGGTAAGTCAGGAACAAGAAAAGAAGAATTATTACTTGATAAAGACGAGCTTGGAAAAATCTTTATTTTAAGAAAAATACTAGCCCCAATGGGAAGCACAGAAGCTATGGAGTTCTTGTTAGATAAAATGAAAAATACAAAAACTAACAGCGAGTTCTTCCAAAGCATGGGAACTAAATAAATTTAAAATTTCTCTTTTTTTTTCTTTTTTTTTCTAATAAAAAAAATTGTGTTTTTTAAAAAATTTTTAACTTTTCTTTTTTTAATTTTATTTATTTCCTTAAACACTCAAGCAAATCAGTTTAGAGAAAAAGCAGACAAACTAGGTATCACCCTTTCAGGACATTTTATAGACGAAACACTTAAAAACCAAAACGGAAAGTATGTTTTGCCTAGTAACTCATGGTTTAAAAAAAATATCAACTCAGATAAAGCAATTTTTTACAAATCTGGATCAGCTTTTGGTGATTGGAATGGAGATAATAAATTAGACTACCTTGGTTTTGGTGCAGGTCATAGGTGTGGTACCGGTGGTACAACAGGAAACTTCACTCAATCAGAAGGAAGGCAGGGTTGTGCTAATGGAAATGCCCTTTATAACCCTGTAATACCATACTTAATAACAAGCGGTTTCACTTTTAATAAAATTCAAAATCCAAATTTTTTTAATTACAATGGATCAGATGAAAAAGGCTATGCAAGCTCTCTTCAGAGAATGATCATTGATGATTTTAATGGTGATAACATAGATGATATATTTCACCCAAATGCGTCAGTGCAGCTGACAGATAAAGGTTTCAGTTATGAAAGCCCAAACCATGTTCTCGTTTCTGAAAAATCTTTTAGCTGGGTAAAATCAAAACACACAGGCTATCTAACAGATAAAGAACACAATCTTTATTTAGGATTTTCTCACGGGTCTGATGCAGGAGACATAGATAATGACGGTGATGTTGATGTTATTACTTCTGAATTTAAAGGAACAGTTTGCCACTTTAATGATGGAGAAGGAAACTTCAATGCTGTCTTATGTACGAAACATGGCAGTCAATCTATAACAACAGGAGACTTCAACAATGATGGTTTTTTAGATATCGTGTGTTCACACGGTTTCTATAATCCTAAATACTCAAAATATTCACCTCAAAAATGGTCTGATAAATCTGTAGAAAAAACAGTATTAATGCATGGTGATGGAACAGGAAAATTTAAGATTGCTCAAAGGCTTAAACCAGCAAAAGATGGCAAGTTTATTTTTTCTACTGTTGCGGAAATGACATCATTTGATTTTGATAACGATGGCGATGTTGATATTATAAGTTCCGTTGTTGGCCCTTTTTATTCAGGATCCTCTTGGGTAGCTTATGAAAATATAAATGGAAAGTTAAAACTTTCTGACAACAACATCCATTTAAAACCGCTTGACGAATGGCAAAATCCAAAAAAATGGGGATCAATGGTAAAAGATGAGCACTCGCACCCCTGGAACACCTACTGCAATAAAAGTATTCTTATTGATGTTAATAGTGACGGCTTAATGGACGCTATGTGTTCAGCAATGGCACAGGACACAAGAAGCGCAAATATATTTCTTGTTAATAAAGGAAATATGCAGTTTGATATTATGCAACCCGACCAAGTAAATCAGTGGGTAGATTGGTTAGAATAAATTACAATCCAAATATATACTTAGATTAATTTTTTCTTATTTACTTAATATCATCTTGGGTTTAATTCCCAAAAAATGAAAGCTTCCAAAGAGACAATTTTTGCCCTTGCCACGCAAAGAGGTAAATCAGGTATAGCTGTTTTTAGGATTTCGGGAAAAGGCTCCCATACAATAATTAAATCAATATCTTCTAAAAAAAAATTTAAAACAAACTTTGCTACATTAAATAATTTATTAGACGTAAAGGGCGTTATAGATCAGACGCTAACAACTTTTTTTAAATCACCAAAAAGCTATACAGGGGAGGATATGGTGGAAATATCTTGTCATGGAAGTATTTCTGTAATTAACAAAATAACTAAAACTCTATTAAAAAAACAGATTAGGCTTGCTGAGCCTGGAGAGTTTACCAAAAGAGCTCTAATGAATGATAAGCTTAGTGTTATAGAAGCTGAAACAATTAACGATTTAGTTAATGCAGAAACAGAAAATCAAAGAAAGACAGCCATTAGTAATTTAAGTGGAAATTTAGATAAACTAGTTAATGAAATATCAAATAAACAAAAAAAACTTCTAGCAGATATAGAGGCCATAATTGATTTTGCTGATGAAGACCTTCCTAAAGAAATATATAAAAATATAAAAGAACAAAATAAGAACATATATAAACAAATTGAAAATATTATCGAAAGATCAGTTTTATCTAGACAAATTCATAACGGTTTTAAAATAACTATTATTGGAAAGCCAAACACAGGAAAATCTTCCTTTATTAATTATATTAATAACAAGGAGGTTTCTATAGTTACTAATATACCAGGAACTACAACAGATTTAGTGAGCTCCACGCTAGATATACAAGGAGATAAATACACATTTATTGATACAGCTGGAATAAGAAAATATAAGAATTTAATTGAAAAAATAGGCATTGAAAAATCCTTAGAGAGTGCTGAAAAGTCTGATTTAAATATAGTTTTTCTCAAAAACAATGAAAAGAAAAACTACAGTAAAATCAAATCAAAAATATTTGTTAAATCAAAATATGATACAAATAAAAAGAAAATTAGTGGGGCACATAGTATTTCATCATTATCTGGTTATGGAATTGAGTCTCTTATTAAAACCATATCTTCAAAATTAAAGAAAAAACCAATTTCTGGACCAGTCTTTTCACGTGAAAGACATATGGAAAGCCTGAAGAAATCCCTTGTACTACTTAAAAGTTTAGATTTAAAAGAAATAGATATTGCCGCTGAACATGTTAGAAGATCAATTATGTATATTGATGGAATTAATCAAAAATTTGATATTGAGAAAATTTTAGATATAATATTTAATGATTTTTGTATAGGTAAGTAATTTCACGTGAAAAGAAACATGGGCAATAAATTTGATGTAATTGTAATTGGTGGGGGGCATGCAGGCGTAGAAGCAGCATGCTCATCTGCAAGAACTGGATCAAAAACAGCTTTAATTACTCATAAAGTTGATAAAATAGGAGAAATGTCATGCAATCCTGCAATTGGAGGTCTTGGAAAAGGACATCTTGTAAAGGAAATAGATGCTTTAGATGGAATTATGGCCAAAGCTACAGACAGATCTTGTATACAATTTAGAATGTTAAACTCTAGCAGAGGTGCTGCTGTAAGAGGTCCAAGGGCACAAACAGACCGTATTTTATATAAAAATGCCATAAATGAGCTTGTATCTGAGCAAAAAAACCTTCAAATTATTGAGGGATCAGTAGAAGATTTAATTGTTTTAAATAATCAGGTAAATGGAGTTGTTATGGGTGATAACAAAAAGATATCATCCAAATCTGTGGTTTTAACTACAGGTACTTTCTTACAAGGGTTAATAAGAATAGGCTCTGAAAAGCAAGAAGCTGGAAGAGTTGGTGATAGGCCCTCAATAAAACTTGCAAAAAAGCTTAAAGCACTAAAGTTTTCAATAGGCAGATTGAAAACAGGAACACCCCCAAGATTACTTAAAAAAACTATAAATTTCAATGACTTAGATGAACAACATCCAGATAAAAAGCCTGTTCCATTTTCTTTTATCAACAGAGATATACACATTCCTCAAATATCTTGTTTTATTACTCATACTAATAAAAATACCCATGAAATAATCGCTCAGAACCTGAACCTATCACCAAT
>CACLAN010000010.1 GCA_902604905.1 uncultured Alphaproteobacteria bacterium | reverse complement strand
AATTTCTTTATTATTGTTTATATTTGAGATTCTTTTATAAATGGACAATCTTAGATCAACATCATTTATAAAATCTTCAGGTATATAAATTTCAACAGGGATTTTAATAATTGGTTGAAAACTATCTTTTTTTACAAAATCAGAATTAATTTTACTTTTTTGTATATTGATTTCTTCTTCGAGCATCTGATGATAAAGTTCTGTTCCAATTTCTTTGATAAAACCACTCTGTTCTTCTCCAATTATAGAACCGCCACCTCGAAGGTCTAAATCTTGTGATGCAATGTTAAAACCTGCCCCTAGATGATCAGAAGAGTTTATTATCGATAATCTTTTTCTCCCATTATCTTTTAACTCATTTTCCTTATATGTAATGTATGCGTATCCACGTTTAGAAGATCTACCTACCCTTCCTTTCAATTGATATAAAGCTGCCAAAGAGAACATGTTTGATCGGTAAACTATAATTGTATTTACATGAGGTAAATCCAAACCATTTTCAATAATATTTGTACTTAGCATTAAAGGGACTTCTTGATTATAGAATTTTGATATTCTACTTTCTAATAATTTAGGACTAAGTTGACCGTGAGTGATTACATATTTTATTTCTGGTAAATTATCATTTAAAAATTGTTCGACAAAAGGTAAATCTTTTTTTCTTGGTACAACAAAGTAAACACCATTTTTTCTTCCATATATTTCTCTTTTTATAGCTTCTGTGATAGTCAAAGAATCAAAAGGTGAAACATAAGTCCGAACTGCCATTCTTTCAAATGGTGCTGTAAGTATTAGACTAAGATCTCTTATGCCTGACAAAGACATACTTAAAGTTCTTGGAATAGGTGTTGCACTAAGTGAAATACAATGTGCTTTTGGAGCTATTTCTTTAAATTTTTCTTTTTGAATTGTTCCTAGTTTTTGCTCTTCATCGTAAACAATAAGACCAAGTCTGCTAAATTTTAACTTTTCATTTAATAAAGCATGAGTACCAACTAATACATCTATATTACCATTATTACATTTTTCAAAAATTTCTTTTTTATCTTTTAAAGATACTAATCTAGAAATTTCTGCAATGTTAATACCAAAAATAGATAATCTTTTTTTGAAATTAATAAAATGCTGTCTAGATAAAATTGTAGTTGGAACTAAGACAACAGATTGTAAATTTGATTTAGCAGCAAGAAAAATAGCTCTCAAAATTACTTCTGTTTTACCAAATGCTACATCTCCTACAATTAATCTATCAGATGGTATCATTTTAGAATAATCATTAATCACATCTTGAATTGCATTCAATTGATCATCAGTTTCAACATATGGGAAAGTACTAACAAATTTATCGTATTCAGGGATATTTGTATTAATTTCATAAGATTGAGATTGAAGTCTCTTAGAAGCTATTGAAATGAGTTTTTTTGCAGCATCCCTAATTTTCTTTTTTGCATTTGCTTTTCTTTTTTGCCAATGCGAAGCACCGAGTTTATCTAAAATAATATTTCCATCAGTATCATCACTGTATTTTGATACATAACTTAAATTTTCAACTGGTAAAAAAAGTTTTTGATTTTCAAAAAATTCTAGTTCTAAGCACTCATGAATTGAATCATTTAATTCGATTTTTCTTATATTATTAAACTTGCAAAGACCATACTCAGAATGAACCAGAATAGAATCAATTGATAACTTATTTAATTCTTCAAAAAATATAGATTGTTTACGTGATTTAGATATTTGTGTATTAAAAAAATAACCAAATAATGATTTTTCATTAATAAAAATATATTTATTAAATTTTAATGAGTCCTCAATATCAAGAATTGTTAAAAAAATTTTATTTGAAAGTAAATGTTTAAAGTTTGTTACATTATTTAAATTTAAGTTTAAGTTATTCTGTAATATTTTAGATACTCTATCTAAACTTCCTTTACTACGACAACATATATAAATTATATTATCTTTAGAATTTGTTGTAAAAAATTGATTTATAAAACTAAAATTTATTTCTTTTTTAATAGATGATAAATTATGAATAATATTCACATCTATATTAATATGATTATTTTTATCAAATGTATTAAAGTAAAAATGCTCATTATTATCTAAATATTTTTTAAAATTCTCTTTATTCAGATAAAAAAATTCTGGTGATAGAAAGAAACTTTCTTTGTTATTTTTTCTTGCTAAATAAAAATCATTTATATTTTCTAATCTATTTTCAAATAAAGTTTTAAAATTGTCATTTAATAATATTGTGTATTCATCAACATAATCAAACAATGTTTCGAGATTATCGTAAAATAAAGGTAAAAATTGTTCACCACCTGAGGGAATAATTTTGTCAGAAAAAAGGTTATAAACTTGACTATTCCTATAATTTGAAAATATTTCCCTAAAATTTTTTCTAAATAGATTTAAATTATCTTCATTAAGTATTAATTCATTAATAATGTTAAACTCTAAATCACTATTTATTTCTTTTAATCTTTTTTGAGTAATTGGATCAAATTCATAAATCGTCTCTATTTCTTCATCAAAAAAATCTATTCTTATGGGCTTCGATCTATCATTTGGAAAAATATCTAAAATTGATCCTCTTACAGAAAATTCTGATTTATCACGCACTAAAGAAGTTCTTTGGAAGCCTAAAAGCACAAGGTTATTTATAAGATCCTCTAATTTAAATTTTTGATTTTTTGAAATTTTAAAAAGTTGTGAATTAATAATTGATTTAGGGATTATTTTTTGAGTTATTGAATTTATTGTAGTAAGTATTATTCTTTTTGTTTTAGAATTTAATAAAATTTTAAGTGTTTTTAATCTTTCGATTTGAACTTCTTTTGAAGGAGAGACATTATCATAAGGTATTTGATCCCAAGATTTAAATAATAGAATCTCAACATCAGGCAATAACCATTTAATTTTTTCTTCCATAGATGATATTTCCCTCTCATCTTTTCCAATGTATAGAATTGATTTATTAGAATTTTCATAATGCTGGGAAATGAAAAAGGGTTCAACATTATGAATTGATGGACCAATGGTATTTTTATTCTTCATTAAGTATTTTATTAAATATTGTCTTAAATCCTAATGGAATAGTTACCTTAGAAGTAAGAAAATCATAAATCTCATTATCTGAGAATTGATTAAATAATGATTTAATATCCTCAAGATCTTGTTCACTAAATTTATCTAACTGATTTATAAAATATCTTTTGTATAAAATGTCTGTCTCTTTTGTTCCAGAGTAAGAAACCCTATATTTTATAGTTTTTTTAAGTGAATTGAATGACATAAGAATTGAATATAGAATATAGTTTATAATTTTATAAAAATCTATGAGACCAGAAAAATTAAATTACATACTGTCTTCAATATCTTCTCTCAAAGGAGTTGGTCCAAAATTAGAACAAATTATTAATAAATTAGGTATTTATAAGAATATTCATTTTATTTGGAACATACCAAATAATATTCTGGAAAGGAAATTCTATGAAAATATTCATGATGCTGAAATTAATTCTTTAGTAACATTAAATTTAAAAATTATTAAACATGAACCCTCTAGGTTTAAAAGACAGCCTTACAAAATTAAATGTATCTGTGGAGATACAAATATTGATTTAGTATATTTTAATGCAAGACATCCTATGTTGAGACAGATGCTTCCAACAAATGAAAATAGATTAATATCTGGAAAATTAGAATATTTTAGAAACACATTTCAAATAACGCACCCTAGTCATGTAAGTGCATTAAACAATAATAAAATAATCAAAAGTAAAGAGGCAGTTTACAGTTTAACTAGTGGCCTCAATCAAAATATAATGAATAAATTAACCGATCAAATATTAAATAATTTACCAAATTTTAATGAATGGATAGAAACTTCAATATTAAATAAATATAAATTTAAAAAATGGAATGAAGTAGTTAAAAATCTTCATAATCCAAGTGATAATAATATAAAAAATAAAAATTTGCTCAGAAGAAGACTAGCATTTGATGAATTATTATCTCATCAATTAGCTATAGGCATTATGAGAAATTTTAATCAAAAGAAAAAAGGTCTTAAAATTACTAGTGAAAATAAATTATTAAATAAATTTTATAGTAATTTAGATTTTCACCTTACAAATTCACAAAATAATGTAATCAAAGAAATACTTCAAGACCTAGGAAGTTCTAATCAAATGATCAGATTATTGCAAGGAGATGTTGGGTCTGGAAAAACAATTGTAGCTTTAATATCAATGATAAAAGTATTTGAAAGTAATTTTCAATCTGCTTTAATGGTGCCTACTACAATTCTTGCATTTCAGCATTATGAAAATATTCTAAATTTATTAAAAGATTCAAAAATAAATGTGCTTGTTCTTACAGGAAAGGATAAGGGTAAGGATAGGAAAGAAAAATTAGAAGAAATTGCAAAGGGAAAAGCAGATATTATAATTGGGACACATGCTTTAATACAAGATACTGTAAAATTTAATAATTTAGGTTTAGCAGTTATAGATGAACAGCATAGATTTGGAGTTTATCAAAGAATGGTATTTAACCATAAAAATCATAAACCAAATATTTTAGTAATGAGTGCGACTCCCATTCCAAGAACATTAACTTTAGCAGCGTATGGAGATATGAAAGAAAGTAAATTAATTGAAAAACCTCAAGGTCGTAAAACAATTATAACTAACTCTTTGTCATTAAGTAAAGAAAATCAACTTATTGATAGAATAAAAGAAAAAATTAAAAATTCATCGTCTAAATTTTACTGGGTATGCCCTTTAATAGAAGAATCTGAAGAGTTAGATCTAAAAGCTGCAGAGGAAAGATACAAAATTTTAAAAAAATATTTCAAAAATAAAGTTCTCTTAATGCATGGACGTTTAAGTGAAATAGAAAAAGAAGAAATAATGACAAAGTTTAAAAATGAGGATTATAAAATTTTAGTTTCAACAACTGTTATTGAAGTTGGTGTAGATATTCCTTCTGCAACAACAATTGTAATTGAACATGCAGAAAGATTCGGTTTAGCTCAACTGCATCAATTGAGAGGTCGTGTTGGTAGAAATGACATTCAATCATATTGTATACTTTTACATAAAGATAATATTGGGGAAATTTCAAAAAAAAGAATTGATATAATGAAGCAAACAAATGATGGTTTTAAAATCGCTGAAGAGGATTTAAAAATCAGAGGTCCAGGAGAGATTTTAGGGAAAAAACAATCTGGCAGCCCATCTTTTTATGTAGCTGATCTTAGTTTTGATTACGATCTATTAGAAGATGCTAAAATTATGGTAGAAGATATATTATCCAAAAATCCGAAATTGGAAAACATAGAAGGAGAAAATCTTCGAAACTTATTGTATCTTCAAGAAAGAGATGCAGCAATTTTAACACTTACTGCTGGATAATAAGTTATGGATATAGAAAAAGGTATTAGATTTGAATGCCAGAGTTCTGGAAATTGTTGTGTTTCAAGAGGCACCTATGGTTTTGTTTATTTAAGCAAGAAAGATATTAAAAAATTGTCAGATGGATTTAATATAACAGAACAAAACTTTGTAAAAAACTATTGTCAAAAAACTGATGGCTTCATTCACTTAAAGGAACTAAAAACAAATAACGGAAATTGCATATTTTTGAAATATAACAAATGCACTGTTTATAAGTCGAGACCTATACAATGTAGAACTTGGCCTTTTTGGCCTGAAAATATGAATACAAAAACTTGGAATAACGATATTGCTAAAAATTGCCCTGGTGTAGGTAAAGGTAAAGTAAAAACAAAGAAAGAAATTTTAAAGCAAGTAAAAATTGATTATGAAAACGAATTAAATATTAGGAATAAAAATTAGCCCTCGGACTCAAATTCCATTTCTTTAAAATATCCAATATATTTATTAGTTTTTTTCTTTAACAATATCTTTATTATTGTTCCTTCAAGAACTACCTCAAGAATGTTATCATTTTTTCTTAAAATATCACAATTTTTCTCAATACCGGATGCAATATTTTTAATTTTTGTTTTTTTCATTTTGGATGGTGAGCCCTGCAGGATTCGAACCTGCGACCCATTCCTTAAAAGGGAATTGCTCTACCAACTGAGCTAAGGGCCCATCGAATTTGTATTCTATATAGTTCAAATATTGTAAGCGCAAGTGATTAACTAAGAGTTTTTTTTATTAAGTTGTTCTAAAGTATTTTTAGAAACAAAATTTGAAACATCCCCACCAAGTTTGTGGACTTCTTTCACAAAATTAGATGAAATGAATGAGTTTTTTTCAGAAGTCATAAGAAATATTGTCTCGATATCGGGATTAAGTTGGTAGTTCATGCCAGTCATTTGAAATTCATACTCAAAATCAGAAACTGCTCTTAATCCACGTATTATACATGTGGCATTTTGATCTTTGGCAAAAGTTGTAAGCAATCCTGATAATTCAGTAACATTAATTTTTGAATTTAACTCATTTGCAGAACTGATATCTCCTTTGATAATATTGATTCTTTCTTGAACACTAAACAATGAATCTTTGTTAATATTATTAGCGACAGCTATTACTAAATTATCTACTATTCTTAATGATCTTTTAATTATGTCCATATGACCCGCAGTCATAGGATCAAAAGTACCCGGATATATTCCAATTTTATTAATCATTTTCAAATTCTTGTATTCTAGAAACAGAAACAATTCTATCACTTTCAGGTATCTTAAAAATACTTACACCTTTGGTGGATCTTCCTGCTATTCTAATTTGATTTACATTAACTCTAATAATTTGACCTTTGTCACTAACAAGTATAATTTCATCATTGTCCTGAACAACAAAACAATCAACAACTTCTCCATTTTTTTTAGATGTTATTATGCCAGTTATGCCTTTTCCTCCTCTATTTGAAATTCTATATTCATAAGCGGATGATCTTTTTCCAAAACCCTTTGATGTTATAGCTAATAGAAATTCTTCATTTTTATTTAATTCTTCAAATCCATTTTTAAGAGATAAGGATTCTTTTCTACTTTCAGATGCTGCTCTTAAGTATTCTTGTCGAATGCTCATATCAATCACTGAGTGTTTCAAGATTGCTAAAGAAATAATAGTATTACCCTTATCTAATTTTATACCTCTAACACCAGATGAATTTAAACCAGAAAATAATCTTAATTTTTCAACTGGAAAACGTAAACATTTTCCACTTGATGAAGAAAGTAAAATATCGTCATTTATAGTACAAAGCTTAACGCCGATTAATTCATCTTTTTCATCAAGCTTAATAGATACTTTGCCTGAATCCCTCAACTCTCTTTTTCCACTCTTGGCAACATCAATTAATTTATTTTTTCTAACCATTCCATTTTTGGTTGTAAAGATAACATAAAATTTTTCCCACTGATTTTCATCTAGAGGTAACGGTAGAAAAGTTGATATTTTTTCAGAACTTTTAAAAGGCAATAAATTAATTATGGGCTTTCCTCTTGCCTTTAAACTAGCTTCAGGAACATCATGAGATTTTAGAGAATAAACTTTTCCTAATGAAGAAAAAACTAAAAGTTTAGTGTGAGTATCTGCAAAGTGGATTTCTTTAACAAAATCTTCTTCTCTTGTTGACATACCAGTTTTACCTTTGCCTCCTCTATTTTGAGAACGATAATTAGATAATAGTGATCTTTTTATGTATCCATTATTAGAAATAGTTAAAACTATATCTTCTTGTTGAATATATCTTAAATCATCTACTTGCTCATATTCTTGATCAATAATCTCACTACGTCTTTGAGTAGCAAATTCTTTTTTTATTTCAGTTAGTTCATTTTCTATTTCCTTTAGAAGAATATCCCTAGAATTAAGTATAGATAGGTAATTTTTAATTTCTAAAATTAAACTTTCTAAATCTTTTTGTATATCCTCTCTTTCTAAAGCAGTTAATTTTTGTAATCTTAATTCTAAAATAGCTTTAGCCTGTGCATCAGAAAAATTGAAAGTGTTGCTCTTTAACTCTACAGTATCATCCTCAACTAATTTAACAAAATTAAGATTTTGTTTAGATACTTTCCATTTTTTTTTAATTAATTTTTCTTTTGCTTCTTTTGTATCTTTAGAACTTTTTATTAATTCTATAATTTCATCAATATGTTCATTAGTAACAACCAAACCAACTAAAATATGAGCTTTTTCTCTTGCTTTATTAAGATCAAATAATGTTCTTTTTATTATTACTTCTTCTCTAAAATCTAAAAATGAAGATAAAATTTCTTTTAAATTCATTTGTTCTGGCTTACCTTTATTTAAAGCAAGCATATTAGAATTGAATGTGGTTTGAATTAAAGTATGTTTATATAATTGATTGAGAATAATATTTGAGTCTACATCTTTTTTTAATTCTATCACAACCCTAACACCGTTTCTATCTGACTCATCTCTTAAATCTGAAATTCCTTCAACAATTCCATTTTTTACAATTTCTGCAATCCTCTCTAATAATTTTGATTTATTGACCTGGTAAGGTATTTCATGGAGAATAATTGCCTCTCGATCCTTTTTAAAATTTTCAATACTAGTTTTCGATCTAACTACACACCCTCCTTTTCCAGTTTCAAAAGCTTCAGTTATTCCTTTTTTACCAATTATTTGACCTCCTGTTGGAAAATCAGGACCAAAAATATATTTTTGAAGATCTGAGATATTACAATCTGGATTTTTAATAAGATATAAGGATGCATCTATTACTTCTCCTAAGTTATGTGGAGCAATATTAGTCGCCATTCCAACTGCAATTCCCGATGCACCATTAACTAAAAGATTTGGAAATTGGGATGGCAAAACTGAGGGTTCTTTTGTTGTGTCATCATAATTAGGTTGAAACGAAACGGTATTTTTATCAATATCTTCAACAAGCCTCTCAGATACTTTAGCAAGTCGTGCCTCAGTGTATCTCATTGCTGCAGGAGGGTCTCCATCTAAAGATCCAAAATTCCCTTGACCATCAACTAACTCTAATCGCATAGAAAAATCTTGTGCCATTCTAACCATAGAATTGTATATAGCTGAGTCTCCGTGAGGATGATATTTACCCATTACATCACCCACTATTCTTGCTGATTTTTTATATGGTTTATTAAAATTGTATCCTGACTCACTCATAGAGTACAATATTCTTCTGTGAACTGGCTTTAAGCCATCTCTACAATCTGGAAGTGCTCTACTAACTATTACAGACATTGCATAATCCAGGTAGGATTTTTGCATTTCCTGCTCTAAACTTACTGAAGGTATATTGGTATGTTCTTGATTGTCGTTATTTGATGTATCTATATCGTCAGGCACTAAAAAAATCCAAGTTTTCTAAGAGAAATTAAGAGTTTTTTATATCAAAAAGCATAATTTAAACCAATATAAATAAATGATAAAATTATATTAAAAAAGTATTATTTTTCAGTAATTAAATATTATTATCTAATGTAGAAATTTAAAAAGGTATATCTTCATCTAAATCATCAGAATCACCTGATTGATTTCCGAAAGAATTGTCTTCAATTGTCTTAGATTGATCCATTTCTTGAGAATTATCTGATACCTGAGAATTACTATTTCTGCTGTCTAAGAGAGTTAAATTACAATTATATCCCTGTAAAATTACCTCTGTAGTGTATCTATCATTTCCATCTTTATCTTGCCATTTCCTTGTTTGAAGTTCTCCTTCAACATAAATTTTAGATCCTTTTTTTACATATTTTTCTACTATATCGACAAGACCATCTCCAAAAACAACAATGTTATGCCAAGATGTTTTTTCTTTTTGTTCTTGAGTATTTCTATCTTTCCATCTTTTTGATGTTGCAATTGAAAATGATGCCATTTTTGCTCCAGATTGCATAGATCTAATTTCAGGATCTCTTCCCAAGTTTCCCAATAAAATTGTTTTATTAACACTACCAACCATAAGATTTCTATATATATCCATATAACATATTAACGTTATTAAATAACACTAATATTCATGAATTTAGATAAAATTGTTATAAAAGGTGCAAGAGAGCACAACCTTAAAAATATCAACTTAGAAATACCAAAAAATAAACTCGTAGTAATAACTGGTGTAAGTGGCTCAGGAAAATCGACATTAGCATTCGATACAATTTACTCTGAGGGACAAAGAAAATATGTTGAGAGTCTTTCTGCATATGCGAGACAATTTCTTCAAATGATGAATAAGCCTGATGTAGATAGCATTGATGGTTTATCGCCAGCAATTTCTATAGAGCAAAAAACAACACAAAAAAATCCAAGAAGTACTGTAGGTACTGTTACAGAAATTTATGATTATTTAAGAGTGCTATATGCTAGAGTTGGGATTCCCTACTCTCCAGCAACAGGTAAACCAATTAAATCGCAATCAGTTAGTGAAATGACTGATCTTATAATTAAAAATAATATTGATAAAAGGATTTATATTTTATCTCCAATAGTTAGAGATCGAAAAGGTGAATATCGAAAAGAAATCGAAGATTTAAAAAAAAGAGGTTATCAACGACTTAAAGTAGATAATGTTGTCTATGATATTGATGAAGTGCCTTTACTTAAAAAGAATTTTAAACATAATATTGATGTTGTAATTGATCGACTTGTTGTAAAAAAAAATATCCAACAAAGACTGAGTGAAAGTATAGAAGTTGCGTTAACTTTATCAGATGGTTTATTATATTTAGAAAATCTAGATACGAATAAAATATCGATATTTTCATCAAAATTTGCATGTCCTGTGTCTGGATTTAGTATTGAAGAGATTGAACCTAGATTATTTAGTTTTAATGCACCGCAGGGTGCATGTTCTGAGTGTGATGGGTTAGGAGTTGAAAAATATTTTGATGAAAACAAGATTGTGCCAGATGAGACTAGATCAATTTCTGATGGAGCTATTAAACCATGGGAAACAAAAGTATTTGGTTATCAAAAAAAATATTTTGTTGAAACAATAGATAAAATTTTAAAACAATTCAAAGTTAAGAAAAATGTTCCATGGAGTGAAATTCCAAAAAAAGTAAAAAATATAATTCTTTATGGAGATGAGAATAGTGAACTAAATTTTTTATATGATTTTGAGGGAATAATTAACTTTATTGATCGAAAATATGAGGAAACTGAGAGATGGTGGCTTCAGTATGAATTAGAAAAATATTTATCTGAAAGAGACTGTGAAGTATGCAATGGTTTCCGTCTTAACGATAAAGCTTTAGCTGTAAGAATTGATGAAAATCATATTGGAAACATTACTAAAAAATCAATCAGCGAATGTTTAAACTGGTTTTCATCACTTGAAAGTAAACTTGATAAAAATAATAAAAAAATTGCTGAAGGAGTTATAAAAGAAATAAAAGATAGATTAGTTTTTTTAAATAGAGTTGGTTTAGATTATTTATCATTAGCAAGAGCTAGTAAAACTTTGTCTGGAGGTGAAAGTCAAAGAATTAGATTGGCAAGTCAAATTGGCTCAGGTTTAACAGGAGTTTTATATGTTTTGGATGAACCATCTATTGGATTACATCAAAAAGATAATCAGCAACTAATTGAAACTTTATTTAGATTAAGAGATTTAGGAAATACTGTAATTGTTGTTGAACATGATGAGGATGCAATTAGACAATCTGATCATATAATTGATATTGGTGTTAAAGCAGGAGTTAATGGAGGGCACATAATTGCAGAGGGAGGACTTAAAAAAATACTTAAAAATAATAAAAGTTTGACAGCAAAATATTTGAATAAATCCTTAGAAATAGAAGTTCCAAAAAATAGAAGAAAATTTAATAAAAATAAAGTTTTTAAGCTTAATAAAATAAAAACAAACAACTTAGATAATCTTAATATAACTTTACCTTTAGGAAATTTTATTACTGTCACAGGTGTGTCTGGAAGTGGTAAATCTTCTTTAATTATTGATACACTGTATCAAAGGTTAGATGAGTATTTCAATAAATCCTTAAATAAAGATGAAAGTCGTTTTAACTTTAAAGGTATTAATCATATTGATAAAGTAATTGATATTGATCAATCTCCTATCGGAAGAACACCAAGATCAAATCCGGCAACATATACAGGATGTTTTACCCCTATTAGAGATTGGTTTGCAAACTTAAATGAGTCTAGTGCTAGAGGTTATAAACCAGGTCGTTTTTCTTTTAATGTTAAAGGTGGAAGATGTGAAGCATGCGAAGGTGATGGAGTAAAAAAAATAGAAATGCATTTTTTAGCCGATGTTTATGTCGAGTGCGATATTTGCAAAGGAAAAAGGTATAATAGAGAAACTTTAGAAGTAAAATATAAAGATAAATCTATTTCAGATGTTTTAGAAATGACTGTCGAGGAGGGTTATAAATTTTTTGATAAAATTCCGGCAATTAAGCAAAAATTACAAACCTTAATGGATGTTGGATTAGATTATATAAAAATAGGCCAATCAGCTACTACTTTATCTGGTGGCGAGGCGCAGAGAATAAAATTATCAAAAGAATTATCAAAAAGATCTACTGGAAAAACACTATATATTCTTGATGAGCCTACAACCGGTCTTCATTTTGATGATGTTAAAAAATTACTTAAAATTCTTCATACACTTGTTGATGAAGGTAACACTGTAATTGTTATCGAGCATAATCTTGATGTTATTAAAACAGCTGATCATATAATTGATCTTGGTCCTCTAGGAGGTGTAAATGGAGGTCAAATTGTTGGAACTGGTACTCCTGAAGATATTGCAAATAATAAAAAAAGCTTTACAGGTGAATTTTTAAAGAAAATTTTATAAATAAAAGGAAATAAAATGATAAATCTAGAGTTACCAGATCTACCCTACAGTAAAGATGCTCTAATGCCGTATATGTCGGCTGAAACTTTAGAGTTGCATCATGATAAGCATCACATGGCTTACATTACTAATGGAAATAAGTTTATTAAAGAACAAAATATGGCAGAAGATAACGTTAATAATATTGTTATTAGTTCATATCAAAAAAATGCTCCAGTATTTAATAATGTGGCACAACATATAAATCATGTTCATTTTTGGGAAGTAATGAAAAATAATCCAGATGGAAAAATTCCCTCTGAACTCGAAAATAAGATAGTTGCAGATATTGGTTCAGTTGAAAAAATGAAAGAGGATTTTATAAATGCAGGTATTGGTCAATTTGGATCAGGTTGGTGCTGGTTAGTTTTAAATAATGGAAAATTAGAAATTACTAAAACACCAAATGGAGAGAACCCAATTGTGCATGGTCACACTCCTCTACTTGGATGTGATGTTTGGGAACACTCATATTATGTTGATTATAGAAACAGAAGACCTGATTATTTAAAAGCTTTTATAGATAATTTAGTTAATTGGGAAAAAGTTACAGAAAACTTAATTAACGCTTAATCATCTTCATCTTGCGGTCTAAACTTAAAAATTAATAAAGTTGGGACCGCAATAAAAACAGATGAATAAGTACCAATTATTACACCTATAATCATTGTTAAAGCGAAAGGTCTAATAACCTCTCCTCCAAATATAAATAAAGAAACTAATGCAAGAAGCGTTGTTAAACTTGTCATTATAGTTCTCGATAAAGTGTTATTAACTGATAAGTTAAATAAATCTACTAACTCTAACTTTTTATATTTTCTCAAATTTTCACGAACCCTATCAAATATAACAACTGTATCATTAATGGAGTATCCAGCAATCGTAAGAATTGCGGCTATTGTTGCAAGTGAAAATTCTACATTCAAAATAGATAGCAAACCCAGAGTAAATAATACATCATGAGTTAAGGCAACAACTGCTCCAAAACCAAATTGCCATTCAAAACGCAACCAAATGTAAATTAAAATAGCAATTAAGGCAAAAGAGACTGCTTGAAAACCTCGAAACAATAGCTCAGAACTAATAGTGGGCCCTACAAACTCAGATCTTCTAAATTCAACAACTTTATCTTGAATTAAATTTTTAACAGAATTAACAGTTTCTATACTTTCTTGATTACTTTTATTTTGGAGCCTAATCAAAATAATATTTTCATTACCAAATTCTTGTAAAGATACATCATTATAAGAAGAAGATAATATTTCTCTTAATTCTCCAATTGAAGTATTTTTTGTACTTACCTCGATTAAAGTACCTCCTTTAAAATCAATACCTAGATTTAAACCTTTGATACTTAATAAACCAATTGAAATAAATATTGCTAAAATAGAAAAAATTAAAAAATTTCTTCTTAAACCTAAAAAATTAATATTAGGCTCAACCGGAATAATTTTATTTAAACCAAACATTATAATTTTAATTCCTTTTTATTTGCAAATGATAAGTACATATATACTAAAAAGTTTGTAAGCATTAAAGCTGTGAACATTGAGGCTATCACACCCAAAGATAATGTAATGGAAAAACCTCTTATTGGACCAGATCCAAATGCAAAAAGTAAAACAGCAGCAATTAGAGTAGTAATATTGGCATCAAGTATAGTTGACATCGCTCTATCAAAACCATTTTTTACAATCTGAAAAACTTTTGTTTGTTTTAAACTTTCTTCTTTAATTCTTTCAAAAATTAAAACATTTGCGTCTACTGCCATTCCAATTGTTAATACAATTCCAGCTATACCAGGCAATGTTAATGTTGCACCAATTGTTCCTAATAATGAAATAATTATAAATAAATTTACTATTAATGAGACATTAGCGAGAGCACCAAAAGTCCCATAAATGAGTATCATAAATATACATACTAAAACCATACCAATGATAGCAGCTATCTGACCAGCAGCTATAGAATCTGCTCCTAAACCAGCCCCTACAGATCTTTCTTCAACTATTTCTAAAGGTGCAGGTAAAGCGCCAGCTCTTAATAAAACTGCTAAATCTGATGCTTCTTGCGCATTAAAGTCTCCTGTTATTATACCTGAGCCTCCTGTAATAGCACTACTAATTCTAGGAGCTGTAATAACAACACCATCTAATACAACAGCAAGATTTTTACCAATATTGTTTGTTGTGACTTTACCAAATTTTTGTGCACCTTCTGTATCAAAACGGAATGACACTGCATGACCTTCTGTTTGATCAAATGAACCTTTGGCATCAACTAAATTTTCTCCACCTACAACTGCTCTTTTATCTAATAAATATTTTGTATTTTCATCATACATGTCTGGAACAATAATTTTCCCAAAAGGTGCTAAGTTGTTTTGAAGAGCAGATGTATTCTCATTATCAACGATGTGAAAAGTTAATTTGGCTGTTTTACCTAATAAATCTTTGATTCTTTCAGGGTTTTTTACTCCTGGTAATTGTAAAAGTATTCTCTTTTTGCCAGATCTTTGAATTAGAGGTTCTTTAGTACCAGATTCATCAATTCTTTTTCTAACAATTTCAAGTGATTGCTTAATTGCTGAGTCTTGAATAATTTTTCTATATTCATCATTTAATTTTATACTGAGTTTATTGTTATTAATTTGTAAAGTAACTCCTCTGTACATTTGAAAAAAACTATCTTTAATATCTTTTATCTTCTCTATATTACCAAAAAAAACAACAACCTCATTTTCTTGAATATCAATTTTTTCAATTTTTACAGCTTGATCTCTAGAAATCAAACGAACACTATCGACAAAATTATCTAATTCTTCTTTATACAAAACGTCTAGTTGAACTTCTAATAATAAATATGATCCACCTTGTAAGTCTAAACCTAAATTTATCTTATTTTTTAAAAACCAGTTTTCTGAATCTTCATCATAAATAATTGAAGGAATTGCAAAAATTATTCCTAATAAGACTAATGATACTACTGTAAATGATTTCCAGAAGGGATAATTTTTCATTAATAAAAAAATTTATTTTTTTCTAGAAAATAAAGAGAAGCCAGATTTACTTTTATTCTCATCTTTTGGTGGTTCTTTTTTTTGAACTTCTGGCATTGCATATAAATCTGCAACCATTCCAGATGCAATTTTTATTTCAACATTTTCAGCAACTTCTAAGGTTAATTCCCTATTATCAGCTACTTTATTTATAGTTCCGATAATTCCACCTGAAGTTATTATTTTATCACCTCTTTTGAGATTGGATAGCATTTCTTTGTGCTGTTTAACTTTTCTTTGTTGTGGTCTAATTAATAAAAAATAAAAAACTACAAATATTAATATAAGTGGTAAAAATGTTCCAAATGCTTCCATAATAGTACCTATGATGATTTAATTTGAGAGATTTATTATACTGTGTAATAAGAAAAATCAAATAAAGTATTTATAATGTTTTTAAGCAATTTTTTATCAAATCTTACACTCTCAAGAGGAAATGCATTTATTTGGGATAGTAAAATAAAAAACCTCAAAATAATCACTCATTTTAGATTTATAGATCTTGATCTTTTAATTGGAATAGAAAGACAAAAGAAAACTATTTATGATAATACGAAAAATTTCGCTCAAGGAAATTTTACAAATAATGCCTTGTTATGGGGATCAAGAGGTAATGGTAAAAGCTCACTAATTAAATCAGTTTTTAATAAAATAAATAAAAAAAATAATAATTTAAAATTAATACAATTAAATAAAAATAATATTTTTGATATTGAAATTATTTATGAAAAATATGCAAATTTAAAAAATTATAATTTTATAATTTTTATTGATGATTTATCATTTGAAAAAATAGATAGCGATTATAAAATAATTAAATCTACTTTAGATGGAAGTATACAAAATCAGCCTAAAAATATTGTTCTTTATGTAACATCTAATAGAAGACATTTAATGCCAAGAGATATGATAGAAAATGAAAGGTCATCTGCTATTCATACAGATGAAAGTGTTGAAGAAAAAATAAGTTTAAGTGATCGTTTTGGTCTATGGATTGGCTTTCATAATATTTCTCAAAATGATTTTGTTAATATAATTTTTAAGTATTGTGAAAAATTTAAACTTCCTTTTAATGATAAGACTGAAAAAGAAGCAATTAAATGGAGTTTACAAAGAGGTAATAGAACTGGTAGATCAGCATGGCAATTTATCATTAATTATGCAGCTGAAAATAATAAAAAAATAGATATTTAATTTACTCAAAATCAAAATTTATTTTTTCTAAAGCTGATACTCCATCCTTTAAATGATAAATATTTACTTGATTAAGCTGCTCAACAAATCCATTAGCTAAAATTGAAGATACGTCTCCATTTTGGCTTACAAAAATAACTTTCTCTCCTATTTGAACATTTTCTTTATACTTTTCAAAAAAATCTGGAAAAAAATTACCATTTTTATCAAATGCTGTTATCTGTATTGCTCCTGGGATTTTATTTTTATTAGTTATTTGATCGTCATTTCTAATATCTATAATTTTATAATCATCAGTCATCGCTAATTTTAATTGGTAACCATCTATTTCCTTATATCTAGGTGGAATTACTTTTATTACTTCAATATCAAAAATAAGATTCGATTTTGGTGGAATTAAATTTCCTGCCCCACTTTCTCCATAAGCTAATTGATAAGGAATAAATATTGTTCTTTTTCCACCCTCTCTCATACCAAGTAATCCAGTTTCCCAACCTAGGATTACTTTCCTTACTCCTATTTGAAAATCAAAAAATTGCCCCCTATCGTATGAACTATCAAAAACAGTATTATCCTCGAGTCTGCCGATGTAATGAACAGATAATTTTGAATGATTTTTTACTTCTAAACCATTGCCAACGGTTTCATTTAAGATCTTAACTTCGTTAGAAAAAGATTTATAGCTAAAAAAGAAAAGATATAAAAATAATAAGATTTTATACATTAATTTGCTTCCTTTAATTGTTTTATTTGTGAAGGTAATGAAACAATTCCACTTAAAACTATAAATATTG
Source organism: uncultured Alphaproteobacteria bacterium (assembly GCA_902604905.1). Taxonomy (GTDB): domain Bacteria; phylum Pseudomonadota; class Alphaproteobacteria; order HIMB59; genus CACPNW01. The sequence continues at coordinate 5,621 of CACLAN010000010.1, read as the reverse complement.
CTCCAATATAAGCATATAAATTCATATATTCATTAAATATAAATAATCCAACTAATGATGACCATAAAACCTGGAGGTAAACTAAACTAAATACTGATGCATAATGTTTTTGTGCAATCTTAAAAGCAGTAGTTGCAAAAAACATTGCTGAATTAATAAATAATGCAGCAGTTGAAATTAAAATAAATTCAAAAAAAGTTAATTTTAATGGATTCATAAAAAATAAAGGTATTGAAATAAAGTGAACAAAAAAACCACCATAAAGAAAATACCCAATATTTGTAGTTACATGATTATATTTATTTACAATAAATGTCGTAATTGTAATTAATAATACCCCGATAAGGACAATTAGATAATAAATATTAAAGCCTTCAAATCCCGGCTGTATAACAAATAGCACACCTAAAAAACCAATGAGCAAAGATATGTAAGTTAAAAAATTTAATTTTTCATTTAGTAAAAAAATAGCAAATATTGTTCCCATTAATGGTGCAGTCATATTCAATGTTGTGAATTCTGGAAGTTTAATTTGTTCGAGTGTTATAAAAGCAATTAAAGGCAAAGGAATATTTAAAAAACCTCTGAAAATAGGTGGAAAATAATTAGTGCATTTTATATTTTTTTTTAAAGTTCCATTAAAAAATAAATATAAGGGGAAACATAAATAAATAGGTATTCCATAAAAGATGAAATGATAAAATTTTACATCTGTTTGTGTTAGGTAGTTTATTATTGCATCATTTGTTACAAAAAAAATTCCAGCAAAAAATAAAAGAATTGAAGAATAAATTATACTTTTTTTCATCTAATGAATTGAAGGATTGTATGATAAAAAAAAGTACTTATATTGATATTTCAATGAATACAAATGAAATAAAAACTTATCGACTTATTATTAAAGGAAAAGTTCAGGGAGTGGGCTTTAGACATTGGTTTAGTGATTTAGCAATATCTTTGGGATTAAATGGTTATATTCAAAATAAAGAAAGTAAAGATGAAGTAGAGGCCATAATTCAAGGAGATATGCAAAGTATACTATCTATTACTGAAAAAGCTAAAGATGGTCCATCACTAGCTCTAGTTGAAGGAGTTATTCCAAATAGTATCATTAGTAATGTTAAGTATTCAGGTTTTATAGTTAAATACGAAACTTAATTAAAAACTTGCTTAATAGTTTTATGAAGAGAATCAAATATTTCATCAATTTGATTTTTAGTAATTATGAATTGAGGACACAAAACAATTGCAGGACCTAAAGGTCTGCAAATTAATCCGTTATCAATTGATAAATTAGCAACTTTATCTCCCATATTAAGATGACCTTCAAATGGTTCTTTTGTATCTTTATTTTTTACCATCTCTAATGCAGCCATAAGACCTATACCTCTAGTTTCTCCAATGTGTTCATAATCATTAAATTCATTTAATCTTTCAAAAAAATAGTGCTCCATTAACTTTACATTATCTAATAAACCTTCATTCATAATTACATCTATTGCTTTCAAAGCAATTGCACATCCAACAGGATGACCGCCAGCTGTAAAACCATGTGGAAATTCTTCTGCTTCTTCTGATACTTCAACAAATTTATCTGAAAATTCTTTATTAACTATAACTGCACCCATAGGAAAATATCCAGCTGTCAAACATTTAGATGAAATAATTATATCTGGTTTGATATTATATGTATCACAGCCCCATAAATTTCCAGTTCTACCAAATCCACAAATTACTTCATCTGCGATAAAAGGAATATTATATTTTTTTAATATAGGTTGAACTAAATCAAAATACGATTTTGAAGGAGGTATACACCCTCCTGCACCTTGCACTGGTTCTGCAACAAAACCTGCAATAGTTTCAGGATCCTCTTTGATGATTTTTTCTTCTAAATTTTTCGCCATCCTAAGAGAAAATTCTTCTTCCGTTTCATTCTCTAATCCATATTTCCAATAATGAGGACATTCAATATGAATAAATTCTTCAGATGGTAAACCAAACTCTTTATTGTATGGTTTAGCTGTCATTGAAGAAGCTCCCAAAGTAACGCCATGATATCCATTAATTCTTGTTATAATTTTTCTTCTATTTGGCTTTCCAATTCTTGCATTTAACATCCATAACATTTTGACCATGGTGTCATTTGCTTCAGATCCCGAATTACAAAAGAATACACGACCTTGATCAAAAGGTGATACTTCAATAATTTTTTCAGATAGCTGCAACGTTTCTTCAGACAATCTTCCAAATAAAGAATGATAACCAGCAAATTTTTCATACTGTTTTTTTGCAACTTCAATTAATCCAGGATGGTCAAAACCAGCACATTGATTCCAAAGGCCAGAATTCCCATCTAGATATTTATTACCTTTAGTATCGTAAACATATATTCCTTTTCCATAAGAAATAACTAAAGGACCTCTTTCATTTAATGACTTCAAGTCAGTAAATCCATATAAATGGCTGGAAGTATTTCTTTGTAACATTTCAGTTAAATATTTTTTTTTATTATGAAAAGCAAGATTTTATTTTCAGTTGGGACGATAGGTGTACTTTTTATGATGGCTGGCCAATTATCATTCTCTATAAATGATAGTTATATCAAACTTGTTGTAAAAAATATAGGTGATGACAATTCATTATATTCTGTAATTTTTTTAAGAGGTTTAGTTACATCAAGTCTATTAGGTTTATATTTAATTTTTTTCGAAAAAAAAAATTTAATTAAAATACTATCAATCAAAAGTTTTCATATAAGAGGTTTGTATGAAGTTTTAACGGCATTATTTTTTTTAGTTGGATTAATATTACTTCCAATATCTGAGGTTTATACACTTTTAATGACTAATCCTTTCTTTGTCACAATATTTGCTTTTCTTTTTTTGGGAGAGAAGGTTGGAATAAGAAGATGGTGTGCAGTTATTATTGGGTTCTTAGGTGTGCTAGTAGTTGTAAATCCACAAAATTTTCAATTTAATTATCTTTTATTGTTACCAATTTTAGCTGCTATTTTTTTAACTATTAGAGATATTGCTACAAAAAGTTTAGCAACTAAATCAAATAGTGTTGAAATTACATTTGTGACAGCACTGTTAATTACTGGATTTGCAGGGTTAGGTTCAATTATTTTTGGCTATCAAGTAAGCGGTGAAGATGTAAATTATATTCTTGCTTCTAGTATATTTGTTTTATTCGGATATTTATTTTCAGTATTAACAGTTTTTTATGCACCACTCTCATTAACCGCCTCTGCAAGATACAGTGTAATTATATTTGGTATGATTTTTGGGTATTTAATACTAGATGAAACTCCAACTTATAATATGATTATTGGTGCAATAATTATTACGTTAAGTGGTTTATTTGTAATCAAAAGAGAAAAAGAAAAAGGTAAAATTAAATAAAAATTTACTGATCCTTACAAAAATTATAAACTTCTTCAACATGACCTTTAACTTTAACTTTATGCCAATAATTTAGAATTTTTCCATTTTTATCTATTACAAATGTAGATCTATCTATCCCAAAATATTTCCTACCATACATAGATTTTTCTATCCAAATACCAAGTTTATCACAATTTTTTCCTTCATCCGAACCAAGTGGGTATTTCAATTTATACTTATCAGAAAATTTTTTATTCCGATCAACAGGATCTTTAGAAGCTCCTATTACATCAAAGCCAATTTTATTAAATTTTGTTAAATATTTTTGAAAATCTGCAACTTCTACTGAGCATCCACCAGTTAACGCCTTAGGGTAAAAAAATAAAACTGTTTTATTCTTTAATTTAGATGAAACAAATTCATTATCGTTTGTTAATTGAAGTTTTATCTTAGGAATTTTTTTCATAATTATACTACTAGTTTAAGACCGTACCCAGCTTTTTTAACTCTTGTTTTAAAATAATTTTTATTAAATTTATTCAATGTTGGCTTTGTATTTATTTGATTTTCGACTTCAATTCCAGCTTTCTTAATAGAATTAATTTTATTTTTGTTATTTGTAATAAGATTAACTTTATTTATTTTTAATAATTTCAGTATTCTAGCTGCAATATTAAAATCTCTTTCATCATCTAAAAAACCAATATTATGATCGGCGTCTATTGTATCCATACCCCTTGCTTGAAGAGAATAAGCTCTCATTTTATTAGCTAATCCTATTCCCCTACCTTCTTGTTCTAAATATAATATAATTCCACCATTATTTCTAACCATGTAATTGATTGATTGATTTAATTGTTCACCACAATCACATTTTAAAGAATGAAAAATATCACCTGTAAAACAAGCTGAATGTATTCTTAAATTAACAGATTTTTTATTTATTTTTTTTGGATTAACAATTATCGCTACATGTTTATCAGATCCAATATATGATTTGAATATTTTAAAATTAGAATTTTCGTTTTTTGGTAGTGGAACTTTTGCACTAGAAACTAATTTAATACTTTCACAAATTAATTCATTTTGCTTCAATAAATCTTTGTAATCGAATATTAAAATTCCATTCTTAAATCCAAATTCATTTATATTTTTGTAATATTTTATATTAATTTTTTTAAAAACTAGCGATGGGATCATTTTAGCATTTTTGGAAAGATCAATACAAACATTATGAAAATTTTTAGCTTTGAATTTTTTAATATTGGTAAATTTAATTACTTTATTATTGCTAAGAGGATTGACAAATAAATTTATTATTTGATTCACATCTGTTTTGGGATTTATCTCAAAATAAATATTACTTTTAATATTCTTATTAAAAATTGATTGAGCTTTTTGTTTAGTAATAAGTAGATATTTTTCATCAATTAAGTGCTTATTGAACTGATTAAAAATTTTACTTTGGGAATGCTCTATATTAAAGAACATCCAATATTCCTTGTTATTCTGAATTATTAAGGGTCTTCCAGTCCTGAGTTCGTTAATTGCCCTATCTATTATAGTTCCTGTATTAGATTTGAAACTCATGAAAACTTTATATAGATATAATTGAAATAAAAACAAATGATTACATCAAAAAATATAGGAATTTTACTAGATTTTATTAAAAATTCTAAAAAGAATAGTGATTTATATTTATTGGTTAAAAAAAATAGTATCTCTTTATCATCAAAAAAAGAAAGTAATTTTTACATAAAAAATAATAATCTGGAATCTAAAATTAATATAAGTAAATTTTATCAATCAATCTTAAATATCCTTCTCCCGATATTAAGAAAAAACAAAAAATTAGTTATAGCTCAGATAGGACAAAGTATTGATGGTAGAATTGCATTAAATAATGGTAATTCACATTACATAAATAATCCCAAGAGTATTATTTATCTACATTGTTTACGAAGTATCAGTGATGCAATTATTGTAGGTTCAAATACCATTAAAAAAGACGATCCCCTATTAACAACAAGAAAAATAAAGGGCACAAATCCAAAAAGAATTATTATCGATGGTAGTCTTTCACTAAATAACAAATATAAAATATTTAATGACGGTAATGAAAATATAATTTTTACAAAAAGTAATAAAAATATTAAATTGAATAATTCAACAATAATAAGATTAAAAGAAAAAAATTTTACAAAAAACTTAATTACGCAAATAAAAAAACTT
>CACLAN010000009.1 GCA_902604905.1 uncultured Alphaproteobacteria bacterium | reverse complement strand
CTTGGATAATTATGAAACAAAGCTGCTTCAAAATCATGAGGATCAGCAACGGAAGAGGTATTACTATGATGTCTAAAATGACTCCAAGTCCATCTAGTTGGTTCAAAATCAGTCATAAAAGAACCAATTTGATAAAAAAATTCATTTAAAAATTTTGATTTAAACGCAGTTCTATGTCCACATTCATGCCAAATTGGGTTACTTGAATAAAAAAGAACACCGTATAGCCATAACCATAAAATGGTCCACCATGTTCCCCATGTAGCTACGGACATATATCCAAAAATAAATAAGAGAATAAAGTATGTGGTTACATGCTGTAATCCTTTTAGATCACTTTTTTTTGATAACTCTTTAAGATCTTTTTTACTTATTTCGGCTCTAAACCATTTTTCATCAACATTATCTAATTTTTCTGACATATCTTTTATTATAAAACAATTATGTGATTTAAAAGATAAATATTAACTATTTTGTCTCACTAAATGTCAACCCAACTACCAATTTCATTACTTTCTATACATTTATCAATAATATTTTGAATTTTAGCACCTTGATAAAAATCGGGCTGCATATTCAGGTTTGTTTTTATTGACTCTATAAAGTTTTGATAATTACTTGGAGTTTTTGGACATTCAATTGTATCCCACGCCATTTTATTGATATTTTCATCAATACATATATGTAATGTTGACCATTTAGTCCTTTCCTCATCTAGTTCAACTTTTAAGGCACCTTTTGTACAAAATACTTCAAGAATTAAGGAGTTTGCATGTCCTGTTGCATATCTTGTATTAGTTATTGTTCCGATAGCTCCATTTTCAAATCTTACTAATGAATTGAAACCATCATTAGCATCTAATGTATATTCTTTTATTTTATTTCCTTTATCAAAGTAAGTTTTTAAATCAGTACATATCTCTTTTATGTCACCTACAGCATTAACAGCAAAATCAAAAATGTGAACGCCTGTATCTCCTAAAGCACCGTTACTTCCATGTTTCTTTGATAGTCTCCACAGCCATTTGTCTTCTTCTCTCCAATCACCCCATTTATTACTTGTAAGCCAAGACTGATAATAACAAGCACTAACATGTCTAGGATTTCCTATTTCTCCAGATTTTAATATTTCAACTAATCTTTGATATGCACTTGATTCCCTATAAGTAAAATTAACCATATTAATTTTTTGTGATTGAACTGCTGCATTTACCATATCCTTTGCATCGCTATAATTTTCCGCAAGTGGTTTTTCACAAAAAACATTATAACCACTTTTTAAAATTTGTAGTGTAGTCTCTTTATGAAACTTATCAGGCGTTGTGTTGCTAATACCATCAAAAGTTTTTTCTTTTTCAAGCATTTCTTCTAAACTCAAATATCCTCTGATATTTGCAATTTTGTTATTTGATAAAAATATTTCTAAATTTTTTTGATTTGTATCACAAACAGCTTCAACATTGACATTTGGCATATTGTTAAATTCATCAAGATGTCTTGAAGAGATATTTCCTGTTCCAACAATACCAATTTTCATTTTATTTTTCTTCTGTTGGATGTCCTACACTAAAACCTTTCTTACTAATCTTTTCAATAGGTTTTGGTCTATTACTTTTTGGAGTTGGAGAATGTATATCTTCCCACAAAACTTTATTTTTCTGTTTTACAAAATGTATTGCGTTTTTAATTACTATTTGCACATTTATATTATGATAGGTTGGATATGCTTCATGACCTGGTCGAAAATAAAATATTTGACCATTTCCTCTTCTATATAATAATCCTGATCTAAAAGTTTCTCCTCCTTCAAACCAACTAGTAAAAAGTGTTTCATCTGGAGATGGAACCTGAAAAGGCTCACCATACATTTCTTCCATTTCTAGTTCAAAATGTGTTTCTAAACCCTCGCAGATAGGATGGCCAGGATTGCATATCCATAATCTTTCTTTTTCACCGTATTCTCTCCAGGTTAAATTACAATTAGTACCCATTAATCTTTTAAATATCTTAGAATGATGTCCGGAATGTAATACTATCAAGCCCATTCCTTCAAGAACTCGTCGTTGTACTAAATTAACTGTTTTATCTAATACTTCGTCATGAGCTTTGTGACCCCACCAAATAACAACATCACAATTTTTTAATAATTCCTCACTTAATCCATTTTGATCTTCTTTGAGCGTAGCAGTTTTAATTATTAGACTATTATCAGTTGATAAAAAATCTTTTATGCATCCATGAATTCCATTGGGATAAATTTTTTTAACTTCTTCATTTTCTACTTCATGAATATTTTCATTCCAAATTATAACATTAGTCATCTAATACTATCTAACTCTTTCTCCGTGCAACCGATGTCCTAATAATGCTAGCAATATGATTAATCCATTAAAGAATTGTCTCCACTCACCACTCCAACCAATTGCAATAATTCCTATTTCCATATAGGCAATTATACCAACTCCAAATACTGCTCCAATAATAGTTCCTAACCCTCCCCAGTAAGGAGTGCCGCCAACAAAAACAGCTGCTAGAGCAAGCAATAAATAACCAAATCCTTGAGTAGGAAAAAATGTATAAGTAATCATCGTTGTAAAAATTCCACCAATAGCAGAGCCAATACCTACAAACATGAATGCTTTAATCTTTACGGCATTTACATTTATACCCATCTGTTCTGCACTAACAGAATTATCTCCTACATGCTGAATATGAATACCAAAAACATGCTTATTAAAAAAATAGTAACAGAAAATTACAAATATTGCTGCCCAAAAAATTTGCATTGGGAAGCCATAAAAATTTCCAACTAAAAGAGGGTAGATCCAGTGGTTCTCTACTTCCATAATCGTTATTGATCTGCTGTTAGATAATAAAAGAATTACACCTCTCAGTAAAAATAATACTCCAAGTGACGCAACAAGAGAGGAAAGTCTAAATACAACAATTAATGTTCCAACGAGAGCACCAATAGCTGCTCCAGTAAAAATACCAAGAACTAAACAAATAGCTGGATCAACTCCATTTTTAACAAGTAAAGCAAATACATAAGCTGCTACAGCGTAAGTAGAGGCAAAGGAAAGATCTATTTCACCAGATGCAACTAGAAAAACTAATGGTATAGTTAAAAATATCAAAGTTGGCATCATTACAAATACTGACTGATGAAGGTTAGGTCTTATCCAAGCTTCTGGTGCACCTATTAAAAAAATTACCATTAAAATTACAAAGTATCCAATGCTTCCTAAAGCTCTTCCATTTCTATGAAAGTAATTAATTAAATATGAATTATTATTGCTCATTAGTGTGCGCCTATAGTATCTCTCATTATTTTCATGAGTTCTTCAGGCGTAGAAATGTCGTTCTTATTGAGTTGATGAACGACTTCTCCTCTATCTAAAATTACAAATCTATCTGATATGTCGTATACATGATAAATATTATGACCAATAAATAGAACAGATCTATTTGATTTTTTTACATTTAAGACAAAATCAAAAACTTTCTGTGTTTCATTAAGAGATAAGTTATTTGTTGGCTCATCAAGAACAATTAATTCTGCTTTATTATAAATTGCTCTTGCAATTGCTACGCCTTGTCTTTCACCTCCGGATAAATTTCCAACTGGAGATTCAGCATTTATTAATTTTGATGTAAAACCTATTTCTCTTATTAATCTATTTGCTTCAAAAATTTGTTCTTTTTCTTTTATAAAACCAAATGGATATCGAAGTTCCTTACCCATGAAAATATTTTTAACTATCGATTGTTGTGGAGTTAAAGCTCTATCTTGAAAAACAGTTTCTATACCAGACTCTCTAGCCTTAAGCGCATTCCAAGCGTTTACTTTTTTTCCTCTTATGAGTATATCACCTTCGTCAGGACTATAAACGCCTACTAGTGTTTTAATTAATGTTGATTTACCTGCGCCATTATCACCAATTAAACCTACAACTTCACCCCTGGTTACTTTTAATGATGCTTTGTTTAGAGCAGTAATACCGCCAAATCTTTTTGTAACATTATCTAATTCAATGATATTTTCCATAAATTTTGAAATGCTAACCCATTAAAATGGGTTAGCAATATATTTACCTATCTTAAGCCTGCATCAGCAAGAGCTTTAACAGCTTGATAGTTATTTGTATCAACAAATCCTGCACCAGTATCTTGGTTTATTGCACCAGTACCAAGTACAGCTGTTTGGCAAAGTGATAGCACTGGAAGATACCCTTGAAGGAAAGGTTGTTGATCAGATGTTAGATGAACATATCCTTTTTCAAACGCCGACATAATTTGTGGGCTAGTATCAAATCCAATTTGAAGTAACTCATTTGGTCCATAACCAGCAGCTTTGGCAATACCTTCTGCAACATTCATTACATCACTTCCAGAATGAACAATTACTTTTGTTTCAGGATTTGCATTTAACGCTGCTGAGAAAACTGGAATAGTCATATTCGGATCTGAAGCATAAGCTGGTTGTCCATCAAGAACAGTAACTGTCATTCCGTGTTCTTCAAATATGATTCTTGCACCATCTTCTCTTTGAGCTCTAGCGTAATCTCCAATAGGAACCATTACTATAGCGTGATCTCCAGCTTTGAAACCAAATTGCCTAATTGCTTCTCTTGCAAGAGCTTTACCTTGAGTTGCTAAATTTGCTCCTACGTATCCGCCACCAAATTTTGCTCTTACACCTGATGGATCAACGTTTTGATATGTCATTAGAATACCTTTTTCAGCAGCTTGTTTTGCTAAAGGCATTAGCGCTTCATCTCCCGGATGTCCCATCATTGCAATAGCATCAACTCCAAGTCCAACTGATTCTCTAAGTTGACGGACCATTTTTTCAAAATCCCATTCTGAGTAAATAATTTCAGCATCTGCGCCCGTATCTCTTATTGCATTCATTGCTCCTGCTGCAACTATTCCAGCAAAGCCACCAGCCTCAGGACCACCGGCATAGAAATGCATTTTTACGTCTGAGCACCATTTATCACCAAGATCTTGTCCAGTTGGAGCAGCATATGCATGCATAGAAACTGGAAGAAGAAAAATTGTGATTAAAAAAAATTTTATAATTTTCATAATTCCTCCCATGAATTAATTTAAATATTATAATAATGTTGTTAAACTAAAAATACCTGTGAATGTCAACTAGTACAATCTTTTACTTATTCTTTTAGTTTGTCCGTGACTGTAAATACCATCAACACCACCGTCTCTCCCATAACCTGATCTTTTATATCCACCACCTGGAAGATTGGTACCATCTACAAACCAATCATTTTGCCAAATTATTCCTGCCTGTATCCTATCTGCTGTCCATTTTGCTTTTTGATCATCAGCAGTAAAAACACCAGAAGCTAATCCATATTTTGTTGAATTTGCAATATTTATAGCTTCTTCTTCATCTTCAAAATCAAAAATAGATGTAACTGGCCCAAAGATTTCCTCCTGCGCAATTGTTGATTCAACTTTAACATTATCAAAAATTGTTGGTTGATAAAAATTACCATCATCTCTATCAGCTTTATCTCCACCCAATGTTAGGGTGGCACCAGATTGTATTCCTGATTTTACATAATTCGAAACTCTTTGCATTTGATCAGTTGAAATGAGTGGTGTTACTTGTGTGTCATCTTCGTTACCAGCACCAACTTTTAATTTTTGAGTTTTAGCTACAAGCTTTGTCATATATTCATCTTTTATTTTAGGATGAACTATTACCCTCGACATTGCTACACATATTTGTCCTGCATTAGGTTTAAAAATTCCTTTAACAGTACTATCAACAGCTTTATCAATATCTGCATCAGGATAAATAATAGCTGCAGACTTTCCACCTAATTCAAAATGCGTAGGTATAATCCTATCAGCTGTTTCTTTTAAAATTTCTGATGCAACTTCTGGAGATCCAGTGAAAACGATATAGTCACAACCTGAATGTTGAACTAGCTTTCTTCCAGTGGTTTCACCATAACCATGAATAATATTAATAATTCCTTTAGGGACACCAACCTCTTCAAATATTTGACCATAAAAATTTGAAGAAATAGGACATAACTCAGGAGGTTTAATTACAATAGTATTGCCAACAATCCAGTTTTGCGCAACCATTCCAGAAAACAAAGAAACGGGGTAATTCCATGGAACAATTTGTAGTGCTACTCCAAAAGGTTCTAAGACAACATAATTTAAAGTATCATTTCCTGATGGGATTAATTTATTTTCTATTTTATCTGTTAGCCCAGCATAAAAATCAAATGTATCTGCTGCTCCTTTAAATTCATCTACACATTGTTTGATTGTTTTACCATTTTCTTGACTTAAAAGTTTACCACCTTCATCTTTTCGTTCCCTTAATTTTTGAGCAATTGCTCTCATCATATTTGATTTATCTTTTGAGTCCATATCAACTAAAATTCTTTTATCAAAAGCTCTTTTAGCTGCTTGGAAGGCTAAATCTATTTCTTCATCTAGAGCTTCATCAATATTTCCTACAATTTTTTGATTTGCTGGATTTAAAACAGGAATATTTTTTTTTGATATTGAATCAATAAATTTACCATCAATAAAATTTCTTAACTCCATACGTTATAAATAAAACTAAAGTTCAGGAAGTGTCAAGTATAGTTTAAATATTTGGAACTTGAACTGGTATATAATAATCTGGATTTTTTGATTTTTTAATAACAGCTGGAATTATATCTTTATAAGCAGAGTATAAAGATTGTGGTTCTGGTAACTGTTCTTTTATTACTTCGTATAATTTAGGAAGATTGTAAGATGGGACCATCGGAAACATATGATGCTCAATATGATATTCCATTTTCCAGTATATAAAACTAAATACAGGGTTCAATCTTACAGACCTAGTAGATAGACGATGATCTTTTGTATTTTCTTGTAAACCCATATGTTGAGTAATGCCCCAAATGCCATTGAAAGTTGCAAAAAATTTTGGAACTAAAAATAATAATATTGGTAGTAATGAGCTAAAGTAAATGGAAGAACTAATTATTAATATCCAAAGAAAAACAAAAATTCTTGAACTATTAATACAATCTTGAATTTTATCTTGAGGTATACAATCTCTCATTACATCTGTTTTAATTCCAAGTGCGTGTTTGATAATTTCAATATGAAGTGATTTATGGATTGTAAAAAATCCAATTCCCGGAATAAAATTTATTAAAAAACTTAAAAGTGTGTGTTTAGAAAAAATACTTCCATCAGCTTCGTAATCATGAGGATCAACTGAAGCGGTATAACTATGATGTAGAGAATGACTCCATCTCCATCTAACAGGTTCAAAATTATTCATAAAGCTTGCAATATGATAAAAAAAATCATTTAACTTACGTGTTTTAAAAGCTGTTCTATGGCCACATTCGTGCCAAATAGCATCTGCTCCACCCCAAAACATACAATATGCAAGATAAAATGGTACAAACCACCAAGTTTGCCAAAAGTAAGTTGATAAGATACCTAGACAGGTAAGTGATAGTGTAAAAATGATAATATGTTTCCAGCCCTCGTAATCAGTTCTTTTTGAGAGCTTTTTAAGTGTTTTGCGATCTATGTTTGCTCTAAACCACTCATTAGAAATATTATTAATGCCAGTTTGTATTATTTGGTTATTTGACATATTTATGAGTAATTAATAAAAAATTTACATTTTTCCAGTAATTTTCTCAATATTATTTATAACAAACCACCAATATTTAGTTTATTTAACAAAATAATAGATACAATCGTAAAATAATGAATCTTACAATCATTGGAACAGGTTATGTTGGGCTCGTCACAGGAGCATGTTTTGCTGAATTTGGCTATTCTGTAACTTGTGTAGACAAAGATAATAAACGCCTTGAAATGCTTAAATCAGGGAAGTGTCCATTTTTTGAACCAGGTATGGACGAACTTCTAGACAAGCATATTAATACAACAAAATTAATATCTTTTGCATCAACAATTAAAAATAATTTAGAGAATACAGATATAATTTTTATTACTGTAGGAACTCCAACAAGAAGATTTGAGGATGAGGCTGACTTAAGTTTTGTCTGGCAAGTTGCTGAAGAAATTGCTGAAAATGTTAATAAATATTGTTTAGTTGTAACCAAGTCTACTGTTCCAGTTGGAACTACAAGGGAAGTAAAAAAAATTATTTCAAATAAAATTGATCAAAAGCTTTTTGATATTGTATCTAACCCAGAATTTCTTCGAGAAGGATCTGCTATAAATGATTTTATAAGACCAGATAGAGTAGTTATTGGAACAGAAAATAAAAAATCTGAAAATATTATGAAGGAACTTTATAGACCTTTATTTCTAAAAGAAACTCCAATTGTGGCTACATCCATTGAGACTTCAGAGATAATTAAATATGCATCTAATAGTTTTCTAGCAACTAAAATAGCTTTTATTAATGAGATTGCAGATTTATGCGAAGTTGTTGGAGCTGATGTTCAGCAAGTTGCGTATGCAATGGGTATAGATAAAAGAATTGGATCTAAATTTTTGAATGCTGGACCTGGATTTGGCGGTTCATGTTTTCCAAAGGATGTTAAGGCATTTGCTTCGACTGCTAAAAAGAAAAATATTGATTTATCAATTATTAATGCGGTTAATAAATCTAACCAAGATCGTATAATAAAAATTTTAAATAAAATAATTTCAAATATTGAAAAAAAATCTACTATTTGTTTTCTTGGTTTAAGCTTCAAGCCTAATACTGATGATGTCAGAGACTCTACTTCCATGAAAATTGCATCTAAGCTATTTGAAAAAGGATATAAAGTTCAATGCTATGATCCTGAAGCAATGAATAATGCCAAAAAAGAAAATGCTAATCTTATTTTTTTCAATTCTGCTTATAAAGCTTGTGAAGGAGCATCGGTAATTATTATTGGAACAGAATGGAATGAATTTAGAGCATTAAATTTCAATAAAATATCAAAAATATTAAAAGAAAAAATAATTTTTGATCTAAGAAACATTTATATTCCAGAAGATTTAAAAGAGCTGGGATTTAAGTACCATGGAACTGGAAAATAAATTGAAAATTGAAAATTTTGATAAAGAGGTTTTAAGAGAATATGACATTAGAGGAGTAGTTGGAGATAATATTAATCAAAATACAGCCTATACGATAGGTAGAACGTTTGGATACACTGTAACCAATAAATTAAAATCTAATGTAATAGCTAGTGGCTATGATGGAAGATTAACTTCACCAGATCTACATCAAGCTCTTTGCAAAGGATTAAAAGACTCTGGCGCAAAAGTTATCAATATTGGTATGGGTCCAACTCCTATGACTTATTTTGCTCATTATCATCTTGAAACGGATGCTGCTATAATGGTCACAGGATCACATAACCCTTCAGAATATAATGGTTTCAAAATGGTTCTAGCTAAACATTCTTTTTATGCAGAAGATATCCAAAGCCTTCAAAAAATAATTGATCAAGACACCTTTAGATTACTTGAAGGTGAGATTATTAATAATGATATTAAACTAGATTATACCAAAAGATTATTACAAAATATTAATCTCAATAAGAAAATAAAAATTGCTTGGGATATTGGTAACGGAGCAATGGGATCAGTCATTAAAGAAATTACGGATAATTTAAATAATTCTGAAAACTTTTTAATAAATGAAAAAGTTGATGGCAATTTTCCAAATCATCATCCAGACCCTACGGTTCCTGAGAATATGGAACAATTAATAAAAGCCGTGGAAGATAATAATTGTGACATAGGTCTTGCCTTTGATGGAGATGGAGATCGTTTAGGTGTTGTAGATAATTTAGGTAATTTAGTTTGGGCAGATCAATACATGTTATTACTATGCACTGAAATTGCAAATTTATATGATAATCCAAAAATAATTATGGATGTTAAATGTAGTAAAGTATTTTTTGATGAAGCAAAAAAACTGAATTGTAATCCTATAATGTCTAAAACTGGTCATTCACCCATAAAAGAAAAAATGAAAGAATTGAGCTCTCCATTATCTGGAGAAATGAGCGGCCATGTTTGCTATGCTGATGATTTTTATGGATATGATGATGCTATGTACGTTGCATTACGTTTATTAAGAATATTATGTAACCAGGAAAAATCATTAAATGAATTAATTAATGTTTATCCAAAAACATTTTCAACACCAGAAACTAGATTTGATGTTGATGAAACAAAAAAATTTTTAATTATTGAAGAGATTAAAGACAGAATAAAAAATACAGAGGATAAAATAATTGACATTGATGGCATAAGAGTTGAAAATGATAATGGGTGGTTTTTAATGAGAGCTAGTAATACTCAAAACCAATTGACCTGTAGAGCAGAGTCAACATCTCATGAAGGTCTTAAATCTCTAATAAAAATTATTGAAAATCAATTATCTTTAAGTGGTGTAAATTATAAATTTACAATCTAACAAAACAATCACGGTTATATTTTTTTAGTCTTTTACATGCTGTATATGCTTCTTTTTTAGAAAAATTTTCAAATCTAGATTCATAAAGTTGTTTACCACTAACTTTTACGAGAACTACATTTGAATTTTTATCTTTTGTAGAAACTGGATATTTACTTTTTATTAATTTAATTTGTTTTTCAGCATTATTTCTATATTTAAATGTTCCAACAACAATTGAGTAATTATTTTTTTTAACTTCTTTTGTTTCTTTTTTAACCATTTCTTTTTTATCTTTTGCTTTTATATTTAATTCAGCAAACTCTTTATCCATAATAATTTTAAGAGATTTATTTCTTTGGCTTCCAGTATCGCCACCAAAGATTATGCCAATGAGTCTTTTATTTTCTCTTACAGCTGAAAACGCTAATTGAAAACCAGATGCCTTTATATATCCTGTTTTAATTCCATCTGCTCCTTCATAACTGAGCATTAACTTATTATGAGTTTTATAAGTTTTACCTTTGTAAGAAAATTTTGTTTTACTAAATAACTTATACTCATTAGGAAAATTTGAAATAAGTGCATGAGATAATTTTGCTATATCTCTAGCGGTTGTCAATTGCGCTCTATTAGGAAGACCGGATGCATTCTTAAATGTTGTATTGCTCATACCAAGATTTTTTGCATATTGAGTCATAAGTATTGCAAATTCTTTTTCAGTTCCTGCTATGTTTTCTGCTAGCACAGTAGCTACATCATTTGCTGATTTAATAATAAGTGCATTAACTGCATCTCTTACTTTAATACTTGAACCTTCTTCTAAATATAACTTGCTTGGTGACCTAGATGAAGCAACTCTTGATACACTCAATTGACTATCGTAGCTTAGATTTCCTTTTTTGATGTAATCAAATACAATGTATAAAGTCATTATTTTTGTAAGGGATGCTGGATAATTTCTAGTATCAGCATTGACTTCAAATAAAACTTCTTCGGTATCAAAATCGATTACTATTGCTGCTTTTTTAGCAAATATATTTGATGAAAAACTTAATATTAAAAAACTAATTAAAATTATGATTAATAATAAATTTTTTTTCATTTTTCCTTGATTAACATAAGATTTTCGATGCTTTCAAACATAAAAATACTTTAAAATATTTTAAAACATATTATTTAATGAATATGGCAAATGAAGATCAAAATAACAATAATAATGAGGATTTTCAAAGAGGTTTATTATTAGATACTAAACCGAAAACAAAAAAACCTTCTATGTATAATGTCTTATTACTAAATGATGATTACACTCCCATGGAATTTGTTGTAATGGTTTTAGAAAAAATATTTAATAAAAAACAAGAAGAGGCAACGCAAATTATGTTACATGTTCATAAAAATGGTATCGGAGTGTGTGGAACATTTACGTTTGAGGTAGCTGAGTCTAAATGTAAATCGGTAATGGATATGGCAAAAAAAAATGAACATCCTTTACAATGTACAATGGAAAAAAGTTAATGCTGTCTCAAAATTTAGAAAAAACATTAAGAGAAGCATATCAATTAGCGACAAATTATAAGCATGAGTATGTAACTCTAGAACATCTATTATATTCTCTTTTAGAAGATCAAGATGCGATAAGTGTACTTAAAGCATGTGCAGTTGATATTGCAATTTTAAAAGAAAGCGTTGAAAAATTTATTATTAACGATTTAGAAAATCTTAAAGAAAATTTTACTGGAGAGCCTAAATTAACAAATGGGTTTCAAAGAGTTTTACAAAGAGCTGCTATACACGTTCAATCAAGTGGAAGAGAGAGCGTTACAGGTGCTAACATGATTGTAGCTTTATTTTCTGAAAAAGAAAGCCATGCAGTATATTTTCTTCATCAACAAAATATGAGTAGATTAGATGCGGTTCAATATATTTCACATGGTATTTCAAAAGCTAACGAAAATTTTGAAAATGAAGAATTTGTAGATAGTCAAACAAATGATAATAATGCACAACAAAAACCCAAAAGTGCTTTAGGCCAATTTTGCATAAATCTTAATGAAAAATCACAAGATGGTAAAATTGATAAGCTCATTGGTAGAAGCAAAGAATTAGATAGAACAATTCAAATTTTATGCAGAAGACAAAAAAATAATCCCTTATTTGTTGGAGACCCTGGTGTTGGAAAAACAGCAATTGCTGAAGGTTTAGCAAAAAGAATTACAGAAAAAAAAGTACCTAAAATTATGGAGGACGCTGTAATTTATTCTTTAGATATGGGCGCATTACTAGCAGGCACAAGATACAGAGGTGATTTTGAAGAAAGATTAAAAGCTGTTCTTAAAGAATTACAAAAGAAAGATAAAGCCGTTCTATTTATTGATGAAATCCATACAGTTATTGGAGCAGGAGCAACGAGTGGAGGTTCAATGGACGCAAGTAATTTATTAAAACCATCACTAGGAAATGGCACTCTTAAATGTATTGGATCAACAACGTATAAGGAATTTAAAAATTATTTTGAAAAAGACAGAGCTTTAGTAAGAAGGTTCCAAAAAATTGATGTTAAGGAACCATCAAAAGATGAGACTGTAAAAATTCTTGAGGGTTTAAAAACGTACTATGAAGAACACCATAATATTAAATATTCACCAGAAGCAATTATTAGTGCAGTTGAGCTATCGAATAAATATATAGGTGATAGAAAGCTTCCAGATAAAGCTATTGATGTTATCGATGAAGCAGGAGCATCTCAATATTTATTACCAGAAGAAAAGAGAAAAAAAATTATTCTTTCGAAAGATATTGAAGCAGTAGTTGCTTTAATGGCTAGAATTCCAACAAAATCTGTTAATCAAAGTGATAAGAACAGTTTGAAAAATTTAGAGAGAGATTTGAAAAATTTCGTCTTTGGTCAAGACAAGGCCATAGAAGAATTATCATCTTCCATTAAGTTGGCAAGAGCAGGACTTAGAGAAGATGGAAAGCCAATTGGCTCATATCTATTTTCTGGGCCTACAGGAGTAGGGAAGACTGAGGTAGCTAAACAATTAAGTAATACACTTGGTATTAAACTTCTTAGATTTGATATGTCAGAATATATGGAGCGTCATACAGTGAGCAGACTTATTGGAGCCCCTCCTGGTTACGTAGGTTTCGACCAAGGTGGATTATTAACTGATGGAGTCGATCAAAATCCTCATTGTGTATTGCTATTGGATGAAATTGAAAAAGCCCACTATGATTTATTCAACATTCTTTTACAAGTAATGGATTATGGAAAACTAACTGATCATAATGGTAAGACGATAGATTTCAGAAACGTTATATTAATTATGACAACTAATGCCGGTGCAATTGATGTATCTAAAAACAAAATTGGTTTTAATGCAAAAAGATCTAACGATGATAGTAGTGATGCAATAAATAGAATTTTTTCACCAGAATTTAGAAATCGCATCGACTCAATTATTCATTTTAATCATTTATCTAAAAATATTGTTCTTTCGATAGTAGATAAATTTATTATAGAAATTGAAGCACAACTCGAAGACAAAGGAGTTTCACTATCAATTAATAAAGAAGCAAAAGAATTTTTAGCTGAAGAGGGTTATGATGAAGTTTACGGTGCTAGAGAATTAGGTAGAGTAATACAAGAAAAAGTTAAAAAACCGATGGCTGAAGAACTTATCTTTGGTAAACTAGCTAAAGGTGGGCATGTTGAAATTACATGTAAAGATAAAAAAATTAAATTTGAATTTTCTAATAAACAAGAAGTAAAAAAAGAATTAGCCTAATTTTTGAAAGGCAGATAATCTTCTAATTTTTCTTTTTGGTTATCAATAAGCTGACTTTCATTATCAAGAAAATTTTGGATAGCTTTGCTAAATTCTTGATCTTTAATCCAATGAGCACTCCATGTTTTTGTAGGCGCATAACCTCTTTGTAATTTATGCTCACCTTGAGCACCTGCTTCTACAATTTGAATCTTATTTTGAATTGCGTATTCAATTGCTTGATAATAACAGAGTTCAAAATGTAAAAATGGCACTTCATATTTTGATCCCCATAATCGTCCATACAAATGAGTTTTACTTAGAAAATTAATTGCAGAAGCAACCATTTTATCTTCTTGATAAGCCATTATAAGCAATATTTTATTTTTAAAATTCTGTAATATATCAAAGAAAAATTCTTTAGTTAAATAAGTAGAACCCCATTTTCTTCCTGTTGTATCTAAATAACAATCGTAAAAAAAATTTATATGCTCTTCTTTAATATCATCTCCATTAAGTAATTTTACAGTTAAATTATTATTTTCAATACATTGTCTTTCTCGTCTAATTATTTTTCTTTTTCTTGAGGATAAATCATTTAAGAATTCATTAAAATTTTTGTATTCATTATTGTTCCAATGAAATTGTATTCCTGATCTAACCATAATATTATCAATACCATTCCAATTTAATGCATCATTGATAAAATTAAAATGGAGAGAAGAAACATTTATTTTTTTTGCCTCTTGTATAATATTATTAATTACCTGAACTTGCTTTCCTTTTTTATCTTTTACTGATTTGTTTAAAACAATTCTATCACCAGTTACTGGCGTAAACGGTATAGCAGATTGAAGTTTTGGATAATAGTTTATTCCATATCGATGATAAGCATCAGCCCAAGAATGATCAAAAATATATTCTCCAAAAGAATGGTTCTTTATATAAAGAGGACATAATGAGATAATTTTACCATTTTCTTGTTCAATATAATGATATGGCTGCCAACCTGTTTTGGTATTTGCACTATTACTTTTTTCTAAAGCGTGCAGAAATTCATATTGTAAGAATGGATGATCATTTCCAACACATTCATTCCATTCAGAACTTTTGATGCTACTGAGCGAAGAGCAAAAAAAATGTTCACTCATCTTGAGTATGCTATTTAATTTTAATTATTGCATCTATTTCAACAGAAATATTGAGCGGAAGAGCATTTGATCCAACTGCGAAACGTGCATGTCTTCCTTTATCACCAAATATACTAACTAATAAATCTGATGCTCCATTTATGATTTTAGGTTGATCAGTAAAGTTATCATTACAATTAACAAAACCCCCAAGTTTCAAAAAGGTGTCTAATCTATCCCAATCTCCATTTATTGATGTTTTTAGAGCTGCGATAATGTTAATGCAGCAAATTTCAGCAGCTTTTATTCCTTCTTCTTCAGAAATATCTACACCAACTTTTCCACTATACAAAATTTTACCATCTATTACAGGTCCTTGACCTGATACATAAACGGTACTATCTGAAACTTTATATGGAACGTAATTTGCAAGTGGTGCTGGCATATCAGGAATATTTAAATCTAATTTCTTGATATTTTCTTCAAAGATGTGCATTACATATATATAAAACAATTTGGGTGAAGGTAAAGAAAACAAATATGATTAAATTTAAAAAACTATTTATTTTCATCTTCATTTTCTCAATATTTTTAAAAGGAGAGATTTTAATGGCTGATGAAAAAAAGGATATTATCCATATGACACTTAAAGATGGTATTGTTATAATAGAGACAAAACCAGATGTAGCACCAAAACATGTTAAACAAATCAAGCAACTTATAAAAGAAGGACAGTATGATGGGGTTGTTTTTCATAGAGTTATAGACGGGTTTATGGCTCAGACAGGAGATGTAGAATTTGGGAATTCAAGTAATGATAGTTTTAACTTATCAAGGGCTGGTACAGGTGGATCCAAACTTCCTGATATAGAGGCTGAATTTTCGTCAGAAAACCACGGAAGAGGAGCCGTGTCAATGGCAAGAGCACAAAACCCAAATAGTGCTAACAGTCAATTTTTTATTTGTTTTAATGACTGCTCTTTTTTAGATGGTCAATATACTGTTTGGGCTCAAGTTACCGAAGGTATGGAATATGTAGATAATATCACAAGAGGTGAACCACCTGCTGATCCAGATAAAATAATTAAAATGGAGATTATTAAATAATTAAATGTTTGTAGCTGACTTGCATAATGATCTTGTGCAAAGAGTTATTGAAGGTGAAGACGTTACAAAACTTACATCCCATGGGCATACGGACATACCAAGATTATTAAAATCTGAAATTGATTTAGAAATTTTAATTATTTGGGTCTCAAGTAATTCTAAAGAACCAAATTTTTTTAAACGAGCTGATACAATGTATGATGAGATTGAAAGAATTTCATCACACGAAGAAATTGTCATTCCAAAAAAACTTTCAGACATAAATGAGGCGATTAATAACAATAAGTTAATTCTTCCAATTTCAATGGAAGGTGGGGAGGGTTTAGAAAATGATATTAATAATTTATATCATTTTATAGAAAGAGGTCTTTTCTATTTTGGCCCAACTTGGAATCATTCTTTGGAATGGGTTTCATCAAATTATGATGAGACATACAATTCTTCAAAACTTAAAAGTCATGGTTTAAATAAATTTGGGAAAGAAGTTATTTCTATTTGCCAAGATAATAATGTGCTAATTGATGTTTCGCACATTGGAGAGAAAAGTTTTTGGGATATTGCATCAATAAGTACCAAACCTTTTATAGCCTCACATTCTAGCGTGTATAATTTGTGTCCTCATTTTCGTAATTTAAAAGATGATCAAATTGAAGCAATCAAAAAAGTAAAAGGTTTGATTGGTCTTAATCCATATCCTTTTTTTATTGATAAATCTTTTAAAGAGAGAGAAACTAAAGAAAGAAAAAAATATCTTGATGAATTAAATTCTATTGAAAGAAAATATTCTAACAAAACTTCTCAGTGGATAGCAAAACAACATTTTCTTCAAAAAAAATTATCAGACATATGTCCAAGTATAGAAGTTTTTGTTGATCATATTGAGTATATAATTAATAAAATAGGTATTGATTATGTCGGAGTAGGTAGTGATTATGATGGTCTTGATTGTTTGCCAAATAAATGGAATGATTGTTTAAATCACATGATAATTCAAGAAAGTTTAGAAAAGAGAGGATATAAAAATACTGAAATTGAAAAAATTATGGGAAAAAATATCTTAAGAGTTTTAGAAGAAATCGATAATTAACAAAACACCAATTAAGGCTAAAATTAATCCTGATATTTTTTGAATAATATCTTTTCTTCTTTGGAAAAAATCACCCATTCCATAACTTGTTACTACAACTGTAACTATAATATACCAAATTCCATCTATTACAGATGCAGTAATGACAAGAATTGAGTGCGAAATAAAGGAAGCATCAATTTTTACAAATTGTGAAAATACTGCTGAAAACCATATTAGAATTTTAGGATTTAAAATTGCTATAGAAAAACCTTGTAAGAATGAATTAAAATTTTTTTGATTATTTATATGTTCAATTTCTTGATTTTTTTTGAAAAGAAATTGGAAGCCAATAAATAATAAAAATAGAATTCCAATAATTTGTATAAATTGAAATAGTATTTCATTTGTAGTTAAAATAATTATAAGCCCAGAAACTGCAAAAACTGCGTATACACCCATACCAATCCCATGACCAACAGCAGTCATAAATCCAGCAAATCGGCTAATTGTAATACTATTTCTTATAATTAACGCTAAACTTGGGCCAGGTGACATTGCTCCTGCAACACAAACAGTAGCAAACTGAAGCCAAAATATAAAAGTCACTTAATTATTTGTTAGGGTTAAATATTTTTTGATTGTTTCTTGTAAGCCAAATTCAAATGTATCACAGATGAGAGCATGACCAATAGATACTTCTTTAATATTATTTATTTTATCTAAAAAAAACTTTAAATTTACTAAATTTAAATCATGACCAGCATTTAATTCAATTTTTGGAAACTCTTTTTTTAAATAGTTTATTACGTTAATATAATCTTTAATTGCTTTTTCCTTATTTTCGTTAAAGTTATGAGCATAATCAAAAGTATAAAGTTCTACTCTATCAGTTTTTATTACTTCTAAATTTTCAAGTGTTTTTATAGATGGGTTAACAAATATTGAAACGCGAATATTATTACTCTTAAATTCACTAACTATATCAGTTAATAAATTTTTGTTAGTTTCACAGTCCCAACCAAAAGAAGAGGTAATAGCACCAGGTGGATCCGGAACTAAAGTTACTTGATCTGGTTTAACTTCAATTACTTTTTTGACAAAAAAATCTGATGGGTATCCCTCTACATTAAATTCTTTATTTTCAAATTTTGATAATAAGTTTTTTAAAGGTTCTAGGTCAGAAAATTTTGCGTGTCTTTCATCAGGACGCGGATGTACTGTAATTCCATCAGCACCATAGTTTAAACATTTATCACTAATATCAATTAGGTTTGGTAAATCAGCTCCTCTAGCATTTCTTACTAAAGCAAACTTGTTTACATTAACACTTAAGGCTGTCATGTTTATAAATTATATAACTTTCCCATATGTTTTAATCATCCATTCATTAACTTTAGGATGATTATATACTTCTTCTCTCAATTTTTTTAACCTTTCATAAGGTTCTAATATATCAGTTGGTACACCATCTAAAAGTCCGGAGGTTAGCCAGCCAAGTAGTCTCCATATTGCCAAATCAGCAATAGAAATCTTTTTACCAACAAAAAAATTAGATTCATTATTTTTCTCAAGTAAATTTTCAAGAAATTGAAACCATTTTAGTAGATGTTTTGTTGCTAATATTTTTCTTGCCAATTCTAAGCGTTCCTTCTCTTTATCTCTACTAGAAAGAGTTACTAGATAGTTTATGTCTTGTGCCGTATCAATTATTTGATCAATTTGTGCTGCATCAAAATCATTATCTATTGGATATAAGCCAGATAACTTTCCACAAAATCTGGCAATTGCTCCTGTTTGCGCAATTATTTTTCCATCAATATCCAGTACAGGTAATTGCTTAAAAGGAGCTATTTGTTTGTTTGGTAATAATCCCGTTGCCTTCAAGTCATCTATTTCTTTTCCTTCAACACGATAATCATTGAATGGAATGCCCCCTATAAATAATGCTAATCTTGTAACTTCTGCTCTCCAAAAAGGAATTTTAAAATAGTATAATGTAATTTCCATATTGATTATTTAATTTTTTTACATGATACACAGTTATGTTCAAAAAAAATATAGATATTTTTATCATTATTCTAAATATTATTTTCTTTTCATACTACGCTATTCAACTTTTAATATTTACTGATGAATTTGCTATGAACAATTTAGGTTTTTTTAATCATGCAGTAGCAGGTTTATCAGAAATTGTAGGAATAATATTTGTTACTTTTGTTTTAGCTTACATAATAATTATGTTCAGAGGGATAGAAAAACAACTACCATTTATTTTTTTAATATTTATTTTCCAAGTTTTAGTATCATTAAATTTCTGGAGATATGTTTTTACGAATAGTCCTGGTGAAACAAGTCTAAACATTATTGCAACTAATGCAATTTTCTTTTCTATATTGAGTATTTTAAATTTATTTTTTATCTTTAGAAATTTCAAAAAAATTTAACATTGATCATTTATCACTTCATTTTTTCTCATAGGCATAGAATCAACCAATTTAAATAAGCGTATAAAAATTTTTTCATTTATACTATAATCTTTAATTGAGCCGTCGTATCCGATTAACCATATTCCATACTTATTTAGAAAAGTTGGTGTTTCAAATTCCTTATTTTTGAATTTTTCAAAGTATATAAATTTTAAATTTCTATCGGTTATTGAACATTTATTTTCAGAAACAAATTTTTGAGTAAAAAGAAATATTTGATCCTCTTTTTTTTCAAAGGAAATTATAACTATTCTTTTCTCCCAATTAAAATCAGATATTTGTTTGGCCATTATTTCAAAATTTATAAATAAAATTAGAATTATAATTGCATATTTCATTTTTATGGTGCTGATACCGAGAATCGAACTTGAATCTGACCGTTACCAACGGCCTGTAATAACCATTATACTATATCAGCAGTTATATAATATTAGCATAAGCAAATTATTTACTCAAATCATTCATAATTGAATTGATTAGCCTTTAACGCTTCCTGCAGTTAAACC
The DNA here is from genome assembly GCA_902604905.1 of uncultured Alphaproteobacteria bacterium. Taxonomy (GTDB): domain Bacteria; phylum Pseudomonadota; class Alphaproteobacteria; order HIMB59; genus CACPNW01. The sequence goes on along the minus strand of CACLAN010000009.1, from coordinate 5,517 downwards.
TCCAACCAAATATCTTTCAAATAAAAAAAATAATAATAGTACAGGCACAGTTATCATTACTGATCCAGCCATTAAATATTGTCTCGGTACTTCTTGATCATCAAGTTGAGTATAAAGACCTCTTGGTATAGTAAAATATTCTTGATTATCTAAAAACATAAAAGCAAATAAGAATTCATTCCAAGCAATCATAAATACGTACAATGAAACAGACAAAATAGCTGGGACACTTAAAGGTAATGTAATTCTTAAGATGACACCAATACGAGAACACCCATCAATAAGAGCAGACTCTTCAAGCTCATATGGGATACCTTTGAAATATCCTTGCAACATGTAAAGTGCAACAGGAATAGTTGTTGCCGGATAAACAATCATTAGACTAAGCAAGCTATTTCTAAAACCAAGTTGACTGAATATAACATAAAGTGGAATTACAAGTACTATAGCTGGAACCATATATATTATTAAAATAGATGATGATATTTTTGATCTTCCTGCAAATCTTAAGCGTGCAACTGCATATGCACCTGGAATAGAAAAAAACAAACTGACGAAAACAGTTACAAATGAGACAATAGTGCTGTTTAAAGCAAAATTTAAAAAGTTGTATTGAGTGATAACCGCAATATAACTAGAAAAAAAATCTGATATTGAATAAAAAAATGGAATACTTAAATCTGTTGGGTTTTGTAACAAAACCATTTGGCTTTTTAAGCTTGATACAAACATTAAATAAAAAGGAAAAATAATTATAAAAGAAAAAAATATTAAACTATTTGTTTTAAGAAATTTTAAAAAAGAAACCTCAAATAAAAAATTACTAAAATTTTTAGCTGTAAAATATTTTTGTAACAGTAGATTAAAAGCTATAAACACTGATATAATAATTAATAATTGATAGGTATTAATTTCTTTATTAATAAGAAAAAAATACGACAAAGCTAAAGATATTATAAAAATAAAAATGTTAGAGAATTGATTGGTAATTATAATTCGTATTGAAAAAAAACAAACTGCATAGAGGAAACAATATAGAAAAATATTTTTATAAATAAATATATTTTTTGACAGAAAAATTGATATTGAAACAAAATCTCCAATTACAGCTAATAAAAATAGCGTAATTATTGAATATAAATAAATGAAAAAAAACTGATAAATATTATTTGTCATTCTTCTATATCCTTGGGTGCTATTTTTTGATGAATGAAAACAAAAATTGCCAGAAGAATAAATATAATTACAGCTACTGAAGATGCAGTGCCCATATTTGAAAGCGCAAAAGCTTCATCATACACCTGAACCGTTAATGTTCTAGTTCCAGCATTACCCCCCGTTAATAAAAATATATCCTCAAACTTATTAAAGTTCCAAATGAAACGTAAAATGAAAAGTAGAGAAATAACTCCAAGTAATTGCGGTAATGTAATGTAAAAAAACTGTTGTATTCTTGTTGCTCCATCAATATCAGATGCCTCGTAAAGATCTTTTGGAATAGCTTGTAATCTTGCTAGTATAAATAAAAAAGCTAATGGAAAATATCTCCAGCTCTCAAAAAGAATTACAATAAATAGAGTAAATGGAAAATCAAAACCAAGAAAATCAACTTTTTTTAATCCTAAGAAAAAAATTGGCTCACTTATAAATTCGTTGTTTAATAAATAATTATTAAGAAAGCCCTTAAAAGGATCTAAAATGTAAACCCAGGTAAATGCTACTGCTATTACAGGAGAAACAAACGGAAATAAAAATAAACCTCTAAAAAATCCTTTTCCTAAAAAATTTTTTTCAAGTAATAAAGCAGCACTTATACCTAATAATAAAGCTCCGATAGTAGCAAAAAAAGAATATAAAAAAGTTACCTTTATATTTTCTATTGTTTCATTTTTTTGTAATATTTTTTGAAAATTTTTAAGAGAAAATTTTAAGTTCGTTAAAATATTATCTCCATCAGCACCACCACTTGGTTTGCTTTCTTTTGGATTGAAATTATCTATTTCAAAATTATCATTCGCTTTAAATTTAAAAATTATTTTTTCATTATATTTTGGTTTCCATTCTTCAAAATAACAACTCAATAAATTATTATTTACTGAACATCCTTCAGCAATTTCTACAGGTGAAATAAATTCTGAAATTTTATCAGTAATTTCTATATTAAATATTGGTTTTTTTTGTGAACTATTTTTGAATCTATATTCAATTAAAATATCATCTCCAGGTCCTATATCTTTAGTCTTAAGTTTTTCTTTTATGATAGGTTGTGGGGCTCTTAAATCACCAAGTTTAACTTCTTTAAAGCTTAACCAAAAATTTCCAAAAATAGGAAATAATATAATTAAAAAAACGATACTAATTGTAGGAATTAGCATTGTGTATGCTAATTTTGCTTCTTTATTTAAGTTAAACATTAATGAAAAGGCGACAATTTATGTCGCCTTTAATACGATAAAAAAAATATTTAGTCTATATCGCTAATTTGGCTATTGATAGCAGCTACTGCATCACTAGCAGATTTGTTGCCATCTATAACTTCTCTAACCTCACGATTTATAATTTGACTATTAATTACTTTTGAAGCTGCAGATAGCTGGCCTTCTTTGACACCCCATCTTTCAGCAACATCTAGTCCTGCAACAATGTCATTAATGACTGATGCATCATATAAATCTTTAAGAGGTGCTTTTCGATCTACACCTACAGGTAAGCTACTCCAAGCTTGGACAAATTTATCTGAGTCTGAAGCATCTCCTCTACGAACAGGAAATTTACCTTCAGGAGCGATACTTAAAGTTTGAACATAACCATCTCCAACAGCATATTTAATCCACTCCTGTGCAACTTCTGTGTTAGCAGAATCTGTAATAATCATAAATCTAACATCTGCCCATGCCGCACCACTCGGGTTACTTGGACCAGCAAAGTTAGTAATGAAACCAGTTTTACTTGCTAATTCTGGTGAAGTTGGATCATCATTTATTGTTGGAGGCGCTGAGTCTCTAAGACCAGCTAATTCATCCATAATAAAAGGTGACCAAATAATCATTGCTGCTTTACCAGCAAAATATAATTCGCGTGATTGTTGCCAGAATAAATCACCTGGAGGACTTGCTTTTGCTAATTCTTCATAAAAATCAATTGCTTCAACACAAGCACTACCCATTTCAGCTATTCCTGAAGAATCAACAGGCGAACATCCATTTGCTAAAAGCACGTGCTCTAATACCTGACTCATAAAGTTTTCATCAGTTTTTGTTGCAGCCACAAATCCATACATATTTGGTGGATTGTGTAGTGCATCAATTGCTTTTAGAATGTTATCAAAAGTATTTGGTGCAGCTAAGCCTTTTTCTTCAAAAAGATCTTTTCTGTAGACTACCATTTGAGTCCAACCATCAACTGGCACACCAGCAAATTTACTATCATAACTTGCCATGCCCAAAGCTTTTTCACCAAAAGTAGAAGCACCTAACATATTTACTACTTCGTTTGTAGCATCTACATCAATTATGCCTTCTTCAGCCCAAGGTAAAATATACTGCAAGGTAGTATAGATTACATCTGGCAAATCATCTGCAGCAAAACCAGCTACAGCTCTTTTACCCATTTCACTCTCTGAAATTGGTATAACAGTAACATTATGGCCAGAAGCTTTATTAAAATCTACAGCCATTTGAACTTGTTTCATCATTCTTGCCGGCTGTTCTTCAGTAGTCCAATACTTAATAGTGTCAGCATTTAACGAAAATGATAAAAACAAGAAGCTAATAAAAATTGATATAATTTTCATTTTTACCCCCCATATTTAAAAATAATATTTAAGGAATATGACATAAAAGTTTCTAAAAATTATTATTAAATATTAATAACTTATTAGTTTCACCTGTCTATTTTTAATGAAAAATTAAAAAAAAGATCATAATTTCTAACAAAAATTAATTGATGTTATTTAAGTATTATCCACACCAACCAATTAATATAAAAATCATTTTAATTTATTAAAAATTTTAATAAAGATTTCTAAATATGTCACTAAAAATCAACAAATTTATATTGGGTTATTGGAGCACAAAAGGATTGGGGTCTGCTTCTAGGCAAATGATTATATATGCGGGAATACCATTGGTTGCTAAAATTTATAAGGTCCTTCCCAAAGAAGAAAATGGTGAAATAATTTATGAAGGTAGTTCTTGGCATGAAAATGATAAAATACTTCTAAAAAATAAAAATAGTTTAATTAATTTACCTTACTTGCAATTTTCAAAAGATAATAAAGAATTTGTTATTTCACATTCTAATACATGTCTTACTTTTTTAGGAAAAGAATTAGGAATGTTTGGAGAAAATATGCACGAAGAATTAGAATGTGAACAATTACTCCAAGAAAGTGTAGATTTGCGAAATATTGTGACAAAATTTGCTTATACTCATTTTCAATCAGAAGAAGATGAATTGCAAGCCGCAAAAGAAGTTTTTACTTCTGCATTTGCAAATTCTAACTCAGGAAAATTACAAAAATTTGAACATTGGTTAGATTCAAAAGATGATAATTTTGTAAAAACATTTCTTGTAGGTAACAATATTTCTGCTCCTGACTTCAATCTATTCGATACATTAGATTTATATAAAAAATTTTTATTTCATTATAATTTTTTAGAGGTTGCAAAAGATGAAAATATTTTTGAACTAGCAGGATTTCCACTTGTATCTGACTTCTTTAATAATTTTATAAAACTTCCTAAATTACAAAAATATATAAATTCAGAATTATATAAATTACCTTTTACCAATAAAGGAGCTAGGTTTGGATCAGGTAAGAGTGGTATTACCTGGGATCCAACAGTTGACAATGATACAACACCTGAAGAAATATTTATCAAATAAACAAAAATAGTTTAAAAGGATAATTTATGATAGAAATAAATTTTTGGTTTTCAATTGGTAGTACTTACACTTATTTAACAGTTAATAGATTGCATGATGTAGCAAAAAAAGAAAATATCAAATTCAATTGGCATCCTTTCAGTGTTCGTAAAATTATGATGGACATGGATAACATTCCATTCACACCACCAGCTAAAAAAATAAAATCAGATTACATGTGGAGAGATATAGAAAGACGAGCAAAATTTTATGGTTTTGATGCTAAAGTTCCTGCTCCTTATCCTTTAAAAGAATTTGATTTAGCTAATCAAATTGCAATTCTTGGAATGAATGAGGGTTGGGGGGTTGACTACGTTTATAAAACATATCAAAGATGGTTTCAGCAAGGCAAAGAACCAGCTACTCAACCAAATTTGAATGAAATTTTTCAGGAGCTTAATTTAGATGCTGATGAGACCTTAAAAAAAGCAAAAGATCAGGAAATAAAAGATAAATATCTAAGCAATACTGAATATGCCTACAAAAAAGGAGTTTTTGGAAGTCCTACATTTATATACGATGGAAAGGAAGTATTCTGGGGGGATGATAGACTTGAAGATTGTATTAAATGGATTAAATTAAAAAGTAAGT
>CACLAN010000008.1 GCA_902604905.1 uncultured Alphaproteobacteria bacterium | reverse complement strand
TTTCTATTTTCAATAATTGTAGCACCTCTATTTTTTGCATCTTCCACGTTTAACTCAACAAGTTTTTTATCATCAACTTGTAAATCATAATATTGAAAACCAATTTTAAAATGATCTTTTAAAACATTAGGAATTTCTTCTTTAATATTTATAGTTGAGGATTTTGGTATAGTCATTTTACCACCAATATTGTCATATAAAAACAATCCAAATTTAATTAGCCATTTAGGTCTTAGAGATTTTTGATGAGGTATAATAAAAGGTAATGGAGTTGTGATCTCACTAGCAATTGTTTTAATTACTTCTCTCTCTTTTATAGATTCACGTACTAGGCGAAATTCATAATTTTCAAGATACCTTAGTCCTCCATGTATTAACTTTGTAGACCAAGAAGAAGTAGCAGAGCCAACTGTATTTTTTTCAACCAAACAAACTTTTAAATTTCTTCCTGATGCATCCCTAACAATTCCAGCACCATTAATGCCACCACCAATAACTAAAATATCAAAAGTTTCTTTCATGCCTAAGTTAAATAAATCTATTAATTTCTTGAGTTATTATTTCAGGGTTAGTCAAATGTATAGTTAAAAAACGAAGTTTATTTACAGTTTCAATATTCTCTTTTTTATCGTCTATAATTACAGTTTCTTCTGGAATTAGATTAAAACGACTGATAGCTAAATTATATTTTGCAACAAAAGGCTTAACTAATTTTTCTTTTCCAGAAATTATCAAGCCATCAAATTTATTTAAGAATGGGTATTTTTTATCCATTCTCTCAAATGTTTCCCAAGGACCAATTTGATAAGACATAACACTCATATTTTTTATTTTTCAAATCGTCTAAAACATTAATTGAATGCTGAAAGATTTCCCTGAACATTCTATGATGATTTTTATAATATAATTTTATTTTATCTTCGTAATCAGGATAATTCTTTATTAGATCAGTTTCTGTATCTTTTATGAGTCTTCCAGCATCTTGTTGAATATTCCATTCATCATTGCAAATATTATTAAGGAAATTATCTCTTGCTTCTTTATCGTTTAATAGATCTTTATAAATATAATGAGGGTCCCAATCAAAAAAAACACCGCCTAAATCAAAAAGAAATTTCATGAATAAATATTTTGTTTATAAATAAATATTAAATGAGTGCATTAATAAACTATATTCAAATAGAAATACACAAAACATATAATAAAAAATATTCCAAAAAGTACATAGAAGATAAATTAATTCCAATCATAAATTATATTTGCACTAGTAAATCAAAAAAATTCCTATTTGGAGGTTCTCAAGGTATTGGAAAATCATCATTTATTTATATTATCTCTAAAACTATTGAAAAATTTTATAATAAGAAAATACTTTTACTTAATTTAGATAATTATTATTTATCAAAAAAACAACGATTACTATTATCAAAACAAATACATCAATTGTTAATAACTAGAGGTGTCCCAGGAACACATGATATTAAAAAATTGGTTAAAAATATAAAACAATTCAATCAAGGTAAATACCCCATTACAACCCCCATATTTGATAAATTGATTGATGACACTTCTAAATCAACAAAAATAACTAAAACTAAATGTGATATTCTTTTCTTAGAAGGTTGGTGCTGTGGAAGTTCTGAAATTCCTAAAAAAATTCTACATAAAAATATAAATGATTTAGAAAAAATTAAAGATCCAAGATATCAATGGAGAAATTTCTATAATAATAAATTAAAATTTGAATATAAAAAATTATTTAAACTATTTGATGAACTTATTTTTTTAAAAACATCCTCTTTTGATAATATTTTTAAATGGCGGTTAAAGCAGGAAAAAACTAATCAATCAAAAAATAAAAAATCAAAAAGAATGACTCCAAATGAAATTAAAATTTTTATACAACATTATGAGAAAATAACTAAATGGATGTTAAAGGATTTAAATAAAAAAGCTCAAGTCGTTATTAAATTTGAAAAAAATCATAAAATTTCCTCAATAAATTTTAACTAGAAGAAAATCCATCTTTTTACAGAATCACAATATCTTTCAAATTCATCTCCAAATTTTTCTTTTAAATACTTTTCTTCTTCATATATTACAAAGTTATTTAACCAAAAAAATAATCCTATAGAGCAAAGAAAATTCATAATATTTTCAAAAGTAAGAAACATTCCAAAATGAAATAAAACAAAACATAGATAAATTGGGTTTCGAGAATAAGCAAAAATTCCCGTTTTTATAATTTTATTTGTTTCAGTTTGTGGAAGTAATTTCTCTTCATGAGCGTTAAATGCATTTCGTGAAGAAAAAAATACAATTGGCATTAATATTATAATTAATATTCCTAAAAGATTAAGGATATACAAGAGTGGGTATTTAGGGAAAATAAATTCGCCTAAAATGTAGGAGGCTATCAAAAGATAAACTGAAATATACAGTGGATTGCCTTTTACATCTGGTCCCATTTAAAGATCCTTTATTGCCTTACCTAGACTTTCATAATCACTAAATACATTCAAAGCACCGTTGTCAAATAATTCATTTTTCTCTCTATTTGAATGCCAATGTTTTCCTGCAGTAAGACCAAATACCCTAACTTTTGCTGCAGTAGCTGCTTTGACGCCTACTCCACTATCTTCTATAATGACTGTTTCTTCTCTATCAAGTGAATTATCATTTAAAACCTTTAAGTATATATCTGGATCAGGTTTTGGTCTTTTAACCATATCAAATGAGTAAACTTGATCACTTAAAAATGTTTTATCTAAACCAACAATTTTCAAACCGTCCAGAATTCTGTCTTTATTACTATTGGATCCAATGTAGTGATTTCTATCTGATTTACTAATATAATCTTTTGCTCCTTCAACTAATTTTAAATCCTTTGCATAGACCTCTGAAACAATCTCATATATTTCATTTGTAAATTTTTTTTTATTTTCAATATTATATTTTGCAGATAATAAATTTATTACTTCAACGGTTTTATTTCCAGCATATTTATAAAATTGTTCCTCTTTAAAAGAATGACCAAATTTTTTAAAATATTTTGAAAATGCTTTAGAGACCAAAACTTCACTATCAACTATTACACCATCAAAATCAAAAATTATATTTTTAATCATTTTTTTATATTTCTGTCTTTTTATATTCTGATTTATCTAACCAGTCAGGATTAATCTCAATACCCCAGCCAGGAATATCTTCGATTTTAACCATTCCGTTAGATATTTCAAAAGGATCACCTAAAAATAAATTCTGTTGCCAAGGATAATAATCTTTACCCTCAATTGAAAATTCAAGATAGGGTCCTGAATTATTTAATGCTTTTAAAAAATGCATTGTGCAGATTGTTACTAAAGATAAATTAGCGGTATGTGGAGTACATATAAAACCACCTTTTTCAATAATTTTAGCAACCTTTAAAGCTTTTGTTAATCCTCCCATATACATAACATCTGGCTGAAAAATATTTACAATTTTTCTATTGACCATATCTCTCCAAATTCGCAGATCACAATCTTGTTCTCCCCCGGTTACATCTATCTTCAAACTATCAGTAACCTTTTTGGTTTCTTCTGGCTTCCAGTAAGGGCAAGGTTCTTCAAAATGAGTAACATTATTGTCTTCTAAAAGTTTGCCAATTTCTATTGCTTGATTAGAATTATAGCAACTGTTAGCGTCTACCATTTTAATTACACTTTTATCTAAAGATGAATTTATTGTTTTTACTATACTAGCCGTTCTTCCTTCCCATTCATCAACTCCCCTTCCACATTCAGAACCAACTCTAAATTTAAATGCATCAACACCCTTTTCATCAAAGAGTTTTTTAAATCTATCTGCTTCATCGTTTGGTGTAATATCTCTTTTCATTGATGAACCATAAATTCTTAAATTTCCTGGAGATCCTCCTATCAATGAAACTACAGGCTTACTTTCAATTTTACCTTTTAAATCCCACAACGCTGTATCTAAACCAGCAATAGCACGTAAAAGATATGATCCTGGAAATTTATGCTCTCTTTCAAAGATAAAATCTTCTAAATTATCAAAATCAAAATATTCTTTTCCTAAAACCCAGGGTGCTACTTGTTTGTGAAAAATTTGAGCTGTGATATCTGCATGATAAGTTGACATTTGACCGTAACCAATTGAACCATCCTCAACTGTTATTTTTACAAAACTTACATATGGTTTTGTGAATGTTTCAAGTTTAACTATTTTCATAAATTAAATCTTATTTAAATCCTCAATAATAAATTTACTTCCAAGATTAGCAAGCATCATTACAGGGGCATTTATATTGCCAGAAGTAATATTTGGAAAAACAGATGCATCAGCAATCCAAAGATTCTCCATTCCATGAACTTTTAATCTTTCAGAAACAACTCCCTTTTTAGGATCTTCATCCATTTTACAAGTACCACAAGGGTGATATATAGAAACTGCATTAGATTTAAAGTGATCAATCATTTCTTCTTCAGTAGCATTTAAAAGATCATGCGTAACACTTTCATTTCTTATTTTTTTTATACTATTTGTATTCGCCAAAACTTTAGAAAAATTAATTGCGCATTTAACATCATATATATCTTCTTCATGCGATAGAAAATTTGGATCAATCGATGGAGCATCATCAAAATTAGGAGAGTTCAATGCAACTCTACCCAAACTTTTTGGTCGACAAGAATTATAACCAATAATAAAACCATTAAATTTGTCAGTTTTTAGAAGAGGTCTTTTATTTTTATGAGTGATAGAATAAGTCAACGGATTGAAATATATCTGTAAGTTGGGATAATGATGTTTTGAATTCCAATTTATATATCCCCCAGACTGATTAATACTTAGTGATAATGGTCCTTTCCTATTATAAATATATTTTAATACAGAAGTAATTCTGCCTGACCATGTTCCTAACGATTTATTTAGTGAATGATGATGAGTTTTAAATAAATAATCTAAACCAAGATGATCCTGAAGATTTCTTCCAACATTAGAATTATCAATTATTATTTCTTTATCAAATTGTTTTAAATGCTCTTTGTCGCCAATACCAGAATGCATTAACAAATAAGGTGTCAATATAGAGCCAGAACATAAAATTGCTCCAAGAGATAGGTGTATTATTTGTTCTATTGTTTTATGTTGAATTTTTATACCAGTAATTTTTTTATCTTTAATTATTAAATTTTTTACTTGAGTATTGTCTAGTATAGTTAGTCTAGGGTTTTTTAATACAGGTTTTAAAAATACTTTTGATGATGAATGTCTAGTACCGTTGTAAGTATTAATATTATAATGACCTACTTGATTTTCGATTGATGTAGTTAAATTTGTATTTTTTTTAATACCAATTTCATTACTAGCATCAAAAAAATATTTTAAAATTGGATGATGATGCTTACTTACATTATTTACTGGAATCTTTTCTTTTGTAAGAAATTCTTTATCATCATTTATTTGTTGCTCCATAGAACTGAATACTTTTTTTATATTTTCAAAACTCCATTCCTTGTTGTTACCCCAATTCTCGTAATCTGTTTTTAATCCTCTTGCATAGACCATTGCATTTATTGAGCCAGAGCCACCTAAAACTTTACCTCTCGGATAATATATTTGCCTTTTGAATAAATTATCTTGTTTTTCTGAATAGAAGTTCCAATTAATTTTTTTATTATAAAATGTCATTCCATAACCAAGAGGAACGTCAATAATAGGATTGTTATCTTTAGGTCCAGCCTCAATAAGGGCTATATTAAAATTAGTTTCACTCAGAAGTTTATTTGCTATTATACTTCCTGCAGAGCCTGCGCCGATAATTGCTATATCAATATTATTCAATTTAGAATGTTTGTGTTACTTTAGTTAAATATCTAGGATTGTCTGGATCTAATCCTTTTTCAAATGAGTAATTAACTATCCATGGATAAAATTTTGATAGTACTATTATTGGATCTAACTCTATCATTTCACTAGTGTTATATCCTAATTTTGTATTTGAGTTTTCATCATAGGTAATTTCATAGTGAAGATTAGTTAGCGAAATAATTTGACTAGAATCTTTTGTTACTATCATTCCACTTTTATCTCTAAGCGATATAGTAAATAACTTGAATGAGTTTTCTATCAAACTTTTTGGACCATGCATTACTTCTGCACTACTAAAAGGTTCTATCATTTCTTGAGATAACTCTTTAAACTTTAAAGATATTTCATTAGAAATTGCGTATCCGACACCTCTACTAATTATATATCCATTACTAATGGTTTTATCTAATATATTTGGATTCCATTGATTTTGATTATCTAAAATTAAATGATCACTTAGCCTTTCAATGTGCTTATTAATATCTTTTTTATTAAGAATATTAAAAACAAGCTTTAAAATTATCAATAAAGACAATACAAAAGTTTTTGTTGCTGCAACACTTTTTTCTTCTCCAGCATTTATATCTAAAAAATAATTTGAATTTTTTATAATGGGGCTATTTAGATTATTACTTATTAATATTGTTTTTGCTCTCATTTTTTGTACCATTTTATGACATTCAACTAAGTCTTCACTTTTTCCTGATTGAGAAATAATGAATACTAATGCTCTCGAGAAATCAAATTTAGATTCTTCCAAAGTTATTATAGATGGAGGCATGCTATATGTTGGTAACCCAAGATATTTTGCAAACATATAAGACAAATAAAGAGCTGCACAATCTGAAGTACCTCTTGCCACAGTAACAACATAATCAATTTTTTTTTCTAATATTAAATTTGATATTTCCTGGTAATTATTTTTATCATTCAAACTAAAATGATTAATTTTATTGGGAATTGAGAGTGCTTCAGATAAAATTTGAGAGCTAGACATTTATTTTATTTCCTCTTAAATAAACTTCTTTAAGATTAAATTCTTTATCCAAAATAAGAAAATTACTTAAAAAATTTTTTTCAATTTTACCGACATTTTTTATATTTAAATATTTAGAAGCATTATAGCTAGTTAATGCAACTGCTTCTTCTAATGTAAAGTCCATTAATATTAAATTTTTAAAAGTTTCATCCATAGTTACAATACTTCCAGCTAAAGTACCATCAGACTTTATTTTTACTGAATGATTTTCTTTTTTTATATTTTTTTTTGCAAAAATATATTCCCCATCATTAAGTCCGCTAGCATTAATAGAATCTGTTATTGTATATAGTCCAGGAATACATTTTTTTGCAATTTTGATTGCTTCTTTACTAACATGAATATTATCACAGATTATTTCAGCATATTTCCCTTTTAAAAAAGCGGCTGATAAAACTCCTGGAGATCTATGATCGTTACCAGACATAGCATTATACAAATGTGTAAAACCAATTTCATGATCTTTCATAATTTTTTCACAGCAATCAAAGTCTGCTAAAGTGTGACCAAATTGAATCTTAATATTTAGCTCCACTAAATCATTTATAAATTCTTGCATTCCATCAATTTCTGGAGCTAAAGTAATAATTTTTACATCAGAAATTTCAAGAATTTTTTTTATAAACTCTAAGGATGGTTTCTCAGTTAAATTTGGTTGAGCGCCAAGTTTATTAGGATTAATAAAAGGTCCCTCCAAATGGACTCCAAGAATGTTTGCATTATTTTTTTGCATTTCATTAAATCCTTTTAACGCTGAAATAGTACTTTCTAAGGTATTAGTCCAAGTAGTTGGCATTATTGAAGTTGTCCCATGCTGTAAATGATATTTTGACATTTCAATAATTGATTGTGAGCCCTCCATTACATCAAAACCATTACCGCCATGACAATGAAGATCAACAAAACCAGGAATTATAATATTATCATAATCTTCAGAGTCTTTTATTTTCAAGTCAATTATTTTTTCGTTGAAATATACATCACCAACACAGGAAGAATTATAATTTATAATTTTCCCACTAACTTTATTTTGAGCAGCCATCTAACTTTAATATCTTATATAGCAATTTCTTGATTTTTAAAAAATTTTAAAAAAACTTATAAATGAGGGTTAATCTTACTAAATTTTTTCTCTAATATATCATTATTTTTTTTAGCATTTGGCATATTTACACTGATATAGAATGGGAATAATTTTTCATTCTTTAAGATATTTGCAACTTCAATTAAAATTGAATTTAAGATAAAAGATCCAGTAATTGTTGAAGCAGGCCCAACCATATTATCTTTAACATTAATAATCGCATCACCAGGTGGAATCTTATTGTCAATAAATATATCTGTTATTTCAAATAGTCTTTTATTCAATTTTGATAAAGGGGCTTGTTTAGAAAATTTTACAGATGTTAGTGAAATAGTTTTTATTTTTTTTTTCTTAGCAATTAATGCTGCTTCAACTGGCGCATGATTAACACCAGAATTAGATACAATCATTAAGATATCTTTGCTGGTAATATTATATTTTGCGAGAGCTTTTTTTGCAATGTTTGGAGTTCTTTCTAGAGCAGTAGCTTTTCTTGCTCCTTTTTTAAAACTTAGATCATCATCTCTTATTGGGCAAGCAGCAGCAAAACCTCCTGCTCTGTGAAATGACTCTTCTCCAAGCAATCTAGAATGTCCAGTTCCAAAAATATATAATTGCCCACCTTTTTTATATGATTTACTAATTAACTTAGCACATTGTAAGAATTTTTTTTCTTCTTCTTTCAATATCTTCTTTAAAATTGAATTAATTTTTGATGAATAGGATCTTGTTAATTTACTCATTTGGATTTTAAGATGCTAGGGCAAATAATGCCCTAGCAAAATAATGTGATTATTTGTATTCTTCTAACTCTTCGGCAGCTTCAGCTACCAAATCAGCAGGATCACCCTCACCAAGTATTGCTCCTTGGATCATATTATTCATAACTGATTGAAAAGCTTTGTAGTCAACAAATAGAGGTTCTGGTCCACCATCTCCAATTGCATCAATAAACATCATCCAATAGTCATCATTGTAAGGTGCTTCACTACCTATTGAATCATATTGCATAATTGGAGTTAAACCCCACTCAGTATCTAACTTATACTGCCATTTTGGTGAAGTAACCATTGCTGCAAATTTATTGGCAAGCTCTTCATTGCCAGTATTATTAAAAACAGCAATACTGTCAGTAATTAGTAATGTTCCTTGTTGACCTTGTGGTCCAGCAGGAATTCTAACAGTTTTCATATTTAGATCTTCATTGTGCGTACCTCTTCCCCATGGGCCATCTATGTACATTGCAATTTTATTATCATTAAGAAGATCTCTTAATTGTGATCTTTCATATGCTAAGGGACCCTCTTGGGCTACGTTTGCTAATTTTCCATAAAAAGCAAGAGCTTCAACTGCATTTGAGCTATTTAAAGTAATAGTATTAGTGTCAGGATCAATAACTTGACCGCCATTACTGTATAAATAATTCAGGAACTGATGCATAGTATTATCAAAATCTTTACCAGTTAATCCAATTCCAGCAACACCTGGGACATTATTTGTAACAGCTTCAGCCATTGTATATAATTCATCCCATGTTTGAGGACCTTCACACGCAACACCAGCCTGCTCTAATAAATCACAATTCATAAACAGAGCTTTTGTAGAAAAAGCTCTTGGGTATCCCCAAACTTTTCCCATGTGAGATACGGTATTTAAAATTCCAGGTTGATACATGCCAATTTGTGACTGAGGTATATCAACATTAATAATATGACCATTTTCAGCAAGTCCTTTTAATGTTCTAGAACCAACATAAGCAAGATCTACAGGGTCTCCCGCAATAGCCAAGTTTATTACTTTGTCCTGACATGTTCCCCAAGGAACAGCTTCCCATTTAATAGTAACTCCAGGATTGGCACTTTCGAATTCTGCTGCAACATCCATATCTGCTTGTCTAATTTCACCGCCACATAGAATTCCATGTAATTCCTGTGAATTTGCGTTGAAACCAAAAAACAAAAAAAATATGAAAGAGGCAATTGAAGTAGTTTTTAAAAATTTCATGTTTCCTCCAAAAATATTTAATATCGTATCACTATAATATGAATGCAATCAAGTGAATTTCTTTAATATATTAGTTTTTTATTGCTCCAGCTGTTAAACCTTCTACAATATACTTTTGTAAAAATATAAAGACTATTAAAACAGGGAATACGCCAACAATAGAAGCCGCCATCATTTCATTCCATTTAACGGATTGGTAGCCAATGAACTCAGTTAAACCAGATACTATCGGCATATATTCTCTAATTGAATTAAATGTTATAGCAAAGAGGAATTGTTGAGCGTAAGCCTGAATAAAAGCATATATAGCAGTTACAGCAATCCCTGGAGTGCTCAAAGGTGCAATAATTCTGAAAAGAATATCCATTCTCGAAGCTCCATCACAATATGCTGCCTCTTCTAACTCAACTGGAATTTTCTCAAAATATGCTTTCAACAGCCATATTGAAGTTGGAATACAAAATGCTATTCCTGGTACAATCATTGCAAAATATGTATTTAAAAGATCAAAATATCTTAATAGTTTAAATAAAGGTATTAATAATACTGCTCCAGAAAACATATTCACGGCCAAAAGAACCCATAAACTACCTTGTTTAAATGGAAAATTAAATCTTGCATATGAATACGCGGCTGGAATTACGAATAAAAGTGTAAAAAAAGTTACTGTAATGGCCATAAAAAAACTATTAA
The DNA here is from genome assembly GCA_902604905.1 of uncultured Alphaproteobacteria bacterium. Classification (GTDB taxonomy): domain Bacteria; phylum Pseudomonadota; class Alphaproteobacteria; order HIMB59; genus CACPNW01. The sequence goes on along the minus strand of CACLAN010000008.1, from coordinate 15,443 downwards.
AAATATATCTTCCTAAAAGAGGAACTGTGTTCCACATTTCTCTATATGCCCAAAAAGATAGGTCATCAGAATAAAATTGATAAGGAGATCTAAATATGTGCTTTAAAGGTCGTAAAGACGCATAAAACATTTCAACAAAGGGTAATAAGATAAATATAAAAAAAACAGCTATGCTTAGATATAAAAAAATTTTTAAAGGCAAGCTATATCTATCCATGAGATACCTTTTTATTTATTCTAGAAAGTAAATAAAAATACGCGATTGCAAACGTTGAAATCATTATTACAATCATTACTGCTCTAGCAGATCCCTTGCCAAATTTGTAATTACCCAGTGCCATTTTGTAAGTATCTATAATTAAAGTTGTTGTTGCTCCTCTTGGTCCACCCTCTGTTAAAATATAAATTATATCAAAAGAGACAAAAGTAGATACAGCAGAAATTAGAGACATAGTTATAATTACTGGTGTTAATTGAGGTAGTGTTATGTGATACCATCTACTAAATCTACCGGCTCCATCACAGTAAGCTGCTTCATATAAATCTCTTGGAATTGCTTGCATACCAGCCAAGAAAAAAAGTGTAACAAATGGTACGCCAACCCAGATGTCGGTTACCATTGTTGCAATAAAAGCACTATTTTTATACGCTAAAAAACTAAATGGTCCATCTAGAATTCCTAATCGAATTCCAATACCGGATAGTATTCCAAAATGACCATTATAAACCCACATCCAGCCAAGTGCACCAATTGCAATGGGTACAACCCAAGGAGGTAAAACTAAAATTCTAAAGAATGATCTACCTCTCAAACTTGCATTAAGCAAGACCGCTCCTATCATTCCTATTATTAACTTTAGTAAAACCGAAAAAAAGGTCCATACAAATGTTCGTATAGCTATTTTACTAAATTTAGAACTAGATAGGAGTTTTTCATAATTTTCAAAACCAACGTAGTCCTCACCGGCTATACTAGAATTAGTAAATGATAATCTAAATGTTTCTATTAAAGGCCATCCCACTATACACAAAAGGTATATAACTGCTGGAGCTATTAGAATATAAGCTAAAAAATGTTGTGAGTTATATGAATTTAATTTATTTTTTTTCATTTAATTAATTATACTGTCTAACCTTTCCCAAGTTTCACTGAGATCAATAACCTTTTTATTTATTCTTGCTTCATCTATTTTCATTGCAATTATGCCTGCTTCCATACATTCGACTATTCCTACAGGTAACGCGTTATTATTATCAAGTAAATAATTATTTATTTCTTTTGCCATCAAACTATCTGCGCCATAATGACCTTTAACCTCTTTCCCAAAAGCAGCTCCATAATTCTCATTGATTAGAATATTATTATTCTCATCATGAGCTTTCATATAACCTCTAACAAAATCTCCTTCAATCATTCCTGATGATCCAATAACTGCAAACCTTCTATATTCATCTGGGACCTTCATATTAGTATGAAAGGATAGCACCGCATTATTTTCATATTCAATTATTGCTACTTGATGATCAACAATATCAGCGTCACTATCGAAAACATTTGATTTTGACTCCCAACCTTTAAGCCTATCTTTAGTATATTGTTGATGAGAACCTGCCGGTAGATTATCAGGAATAAAAGATCTTCTTGATCCAAAACTAGCAACTTTCATAGGTCTGCTTGCTGTTATCATCGAATAGAAATCAATATCATGGCAGCATTTTTCAAGCATAAAGCCTCCTGAATATTTTTGTTTTCTTCTCCAATTTCTCATGAAAAATGCACCATGGGAAGGTACAATGTGTTCAGAGGCTTCAATAGAAATTATATTACCTATAGCATTTTGATCTAATAATTTTCTTACAGATCTAGCTTGCTGCGAATATCTTAAAACTAAACCAACTATGATTCTATCTTTGCCATATTCTTTAATTAGTTTTGCTAACTCGAAAGTTTCCTGTTCATTTATTACTATGGGTTTTTCAGCAAATATTTTTAGTCCAGCTCTTAATCCACACTTAATATGATCCAAATGTAAATGGTTAGGAGAGCCAATCATCAGCATGTCTAGTTTCTCCTGATCTAACATTCTATTTAAATTTGAATAATTTTTTTTTGGAAAAAAATTATTTTTCTCGGCAAATTCTTTACCTATTGGTTGAGGATCAACATAAGCAACCATTTCAAAATTAGGGTTAATTTTTGAAAATTCATTATAGACATTTACCGTTCTATTCCCAAAACCAACTGCACCTATTTTCATATTTATGTTTAGTTTAACATTAAAAATTATGATATCGCCAGCCTAATTTTTTTAGGAAATTCATAGAATTTAATAAAGCCGAACGAAATTCTGTCCAAGTTCTAGAAATTTTTCCTTTCCAAGCAACTTCCGATAAAGTTGCTAGTCTTGGATTAATCATTTGATCAAAAAATTTTTTTTTAGTAATTGTCTCTGACCACAATTGACCTTGTAAGCCTTTTATTAATTCTGATTTTTTTATATTTTTAATTGGGTCCCAATCATAAATATCTTTTACTTCTATAGTAGCAGCCCAACATATACCTCGTTCTTCAGTTGAATTGTTATAAGCCATATCAAAATATGTTTTTTGACCAGGACAAAGTACTGTTTCAAATCCTTTGTTTGTTGTTTCTTGTGCAACATTTGAATGTTCCCATGAAAAGATTAAACATGATTTATCAATTTTTCCAGCACTTCCAGCTACGCCATGGTTAATATAAGGTGATACTGCCGCCTCATTCCATGCAGCTGTTCTTTTATTTTTTGTTTTTAGAAAATCTATTAAAAAATTCATATAGTAATCTTGGTATTCTTCTTGTGATTTAATATTATTTTTTTTCATAAACTCGATGATTTCAGTAGAGCCTTCCCAGGCATTACTTGGTCTTTCATCAACACCAACATGAATTACATTATACGAAAAAATAGAACTAACTTCACTCAACATATCTTTTAAAAAAGTTATAGTTTTTTCTAAGGAAGGATTAATTGTATTATTCTTATATGAACCAACATCTTCACTAATTATGTTTGAAGACTGTTCTCTAAGCTCCGGCATAATTTCTAGTAATGCCCAAGAATGTGCTGGTAAATCAATTTCAGGCATAATCTCAATATTTAATTTTTTTGCATATATAATTAAATCTTTGATATCTTCCTGTGAGTAATATCCACCATATTTATCATAACCACTTCCATACAATGGTGGTATTTTAAAATTATATCCTCTGTATCCTCCATTTAATGCTAGATCTGGATATTTTTTAATTTCAATTCTCCAAGCTTCGTTGTCTGTTAAATGCCAGTGAAATCTGTTAAGCTTAAATAATACCATGTAATCAAATAAACGTTTGATTTCATCAATAGTATAGAATTGTCTTGCACAATCGAGATGCATTCCTCTCCATTGATATTTTGGATTATCTTTGATTGTGCAAATTGGAAGTTTTGTTTGATAGAAATCAATTAAATGAACTAAAGATATAAGGCCATAAAGTTTTCCTCCATAATTATTATAATTAATCTCAATATTATCTTTTGTTATTAGAATAGAATATTGATCATTTGATAACTGATCATTATTTTTAAAGAAAATCGGAAAACCTTTTTCAGAAGTTAAATTAATATCTAATTTTGAAATAATATTTTGCAAATTGGAAATAATGTCAGTTTCTACATTGAGATTAAATGTTTTATTTTCAATTAATATAAATTCATTTTGTAAATGAATTTTGTCTGGCTCAGGAATTATGGGTAAAAAATTTTTTGTTTTTAAATCTTCATAAGATTTCCTTTTAATGGGTTTTTCAAATATCAAACTTGAAACATTTATATTTAATTTAATATTGTTTAATGTATCAATAATAAAAATACCTTCTGGACCACACGAAAGGTTGAAGTTACCAATTCTAGGAATTTGTAAATCTAATAAGATAAGTTTTTTTTCTATAGATAACTCATAATAGCGTCCAATTTGCTTAGTTATATGGGCTCCAATTATAGATTTAATTGAATAAATTAATGAAAAACACAATTTAAAATTTGAATTTACTAATTTATCATCAAGAATAATTTTTAATTTATTTTCTTTTGTAAAAGATATATTAATTTGATGAGTCATAACGATCCATTATATGAGTTTTAAAGATATATTTAATATAGACGCAGAAGTAAAGGAAAGTGCTCATGCAAGAGTAAATTTAATTGGTGAACATACCGATTATACTGGTGGATATGTAATGCCTACACTTTTGTCTTTTAAGAATACAATTGAAATAACTGAAAACAACATTAATGAATTCATAGTTTATTCTCAACATTTTAAAGAAAAAAAAGCATTCAATGATTTTAAAAAAATAACCAACAATGAGTGGGTTGATTATATAAAAGGTTGTTTATATATTTTTTTTGAAGAAAATAAGATTTCATCTAGATATTTAAACATTTATATTTCATCTGATATACCTTTAGAAAGAGGCATTTCATCATCTTCAGCATTGTGTGTTGCTACGCTAAAAGCACTTAATTCTTTTTTTGAAACAAAGATCAAAGATACAGAAATTGCAAAATTAGCAAAGAAAGTTGAATTTAATTATATAGGTGTTTCCGGTGGAATTATGGATCAAATGGTTTCTTCTATTGGTATTCATGGCAAAGCATTTTTTATGAATTGTAAGAATTTGCAATACGAACTTATCAATTTTCCTGAAAATTGGAAATTTTGTTTAATTGACTCAAAAGTACAACGAAATTTAAGGGATAGCTCTTATAATGAAAGATTTGCTGAACTTCAAGAAGCTGAAAAAAACCTTGGTGTAGAATATTTGGGTGGAGTAAAAAAAGAAAATTTTAAAACAGAAAAATTTGACAATAATACTATTGCGAAAAGAGCGAAGCATGTAGTTTTTGAAAATGATAGAGTGATTAAAGCGAAAAAAAATTTAATAGAAGATGATATTCACAATTTTGGAAAATTAATGATTGAGAGTCACGAATCATATTCTAAAGATTTTGAAGCATCTACTTTGGATGTTGATTTAATTATTCAAAGATCTGTTGAATGTGGTGCTCTAGGCGCTAGATTAACTGGGGGAGGATTTGGTGGATTTACAGTTTCATTAATTGAAAGAAATAATTTTAGTAATTGGTACAATAAAATATTAAATTTTTACCCAACTGAAAAAATCTTCGAAGTCAATTAGGATTTAATAACCTTCTAAGCTTGCCCTCAGTTACATCATGATCGATATAACATCCTTGTAAGTGTCTAAAACCAGTACTTGGATTAAATTTTGTTCTTCCATGTAACAATCTTAAGTTATCAAACATAGCAATCATTCCTTTAGATAATCTAAATTTAATTTTGAATTCATCAGAATTACAAAGTTTAAACATATATTTTCTAGCGTTGTAAAAAAGATCAAGTTTTTTTTCATCTAGTAATGGTGCATATTCAAGTCTACCACTAAAACGAATTTGTCTAAAATTATTATTATGATCAAGTTCAATTAGTTTTGCTTCATCAACTAAAATAGTATCAATATCTGTAAATCTGAAAGTAACATTGGTATTAGTTAATACTTTATAGAATTCAGGCTGGTTATAACTTAAAAAATTTGCAATGCTAAAACCATCAACCAAACTTGAGTCCCCTCCTGTAGATTCATTAGCGATACAATGAAGTAATTGAATTCCAGGAACTGGTTTTCTATACGGGTTATCTGAATGTGATGTTAATTCAAGAGTAGTGTAAGCAAGATCATTTGGATTGGGTTTAGAGACGACGTTAAATAATTTTCCAAAATTTGTTGACCTTACAGGACCTAATTTTTCAGCAAAATTAATAACTTCATTTTCTTCTGCTTTTGTATTTTTTATTATTACATAACCATATTTATAAAATACTTTAAGCATTTTAATTAGCTCGTTACTATTATCAAAAATTTTATTATTATCAAAAATTTCTAAATTATGATTATTTACGTCCCAAATCTTTTTTTCAGGTATGACATCAATATTTTTGATTTCATTATAAAGATTATCGATATTAAAAGATCCTTTTGCTCCATCACTAAATTCAACATTTAATATATTAGCATCTACACTGTAAGTATTTATTAATAAATTATCATCTAAGAGGCTTGGTTCGTATAAACGTTGTAGGTTGTTTTGATCTACAAATTCGCTTCCATTTAATCTTTCTCTAAGCCAAATGCTGTGAAGTTTAAACTCTGATAATTTTCCTTTATTAAGGCAAATAATTTTTTTTCCCATTTGTTATTTTTTAATTAATTTTTAAATTTGTGTAAATTATAAAATATTGTAAAAATAAAAAAATAGTTGAGAAATAAATTGTTAATTATTCTCCTAATAGAGAGTCATCCAAAACTCTAGTTTCATATGCTGAATAAGAGTGCCAGCCATGGACTGTTTGATCATAATCAATTACGCTACCTGTCATTAATCCAGATTCTTCTGAACACATAAAAGCTAATCCTTTTGCAACATCAATTGGTTTAATCAATCTTTTAAATGGAACTTTTTTTTCTTCATCTTGCAGCCAATTAGGATTTTTTTTGTGAACTCTTGTCTGAACATCATGTTCAGCAGGAGTATCTGTCCATCCAATATTTAAGGCATTTACTCTTATTTGATAACTGGCAACAGAATTTGCAATATTTTTTGTCATTGTAGCTAAAGCGGCTTTTGAACCACTATAAGCAACGATAAAAGGCATACCACTATACATTGCCATAGATAATACATTTGCAATTGTTCCTTTATTATTATCTCTAATCATTATTTTAATTGTCTCTTGCATTAATATGAAAGGTGCACGAGTATTGATATTATAATTATTTTCATAATTTTCTAGAGTAGCACTAAGAATTGTTCCTCTTTCCGTATATCCAGCAACGTTAATTAAAGAATTTATCGTTCCAAATTTTTTATCAGTTTGAGAAATAATATTTATGCAATCATCAACATTTTTAAGATCTGCTTTTATATACAAACACTCAGTGCCTAATTTTTCAATTTGATTTTTAACTTCAAGACCTTTATTTTCTTGTCTACCACAAATTGTAATAGCTTTGGCACCTCTACTTGCTAATAGTCTCGCTGTTTCAGCGCCACTACCCTGTGTGCTTCCTGTAACTATAATCACCTTATTTTTAAATTGTTCATTCATAAAAATTATCTATATCTAAAAATTTGGTTTTACAACTTTGTTTGATTTTACTGATTTAGTGGCTGAATTGGCAAGAATTAAAGCATTCTTTCCATCTTCAAAAGTAACTAATGTATTTTTTTTATTTTTTATTGATTTAATAAATTGATCTAATTGTATTTGATAAGCATCCTCATATCTTTCAATAAAAAAATTTTTAATAGGTTTTTTTGCAAATGATAAATTTTGATTATAGTAATTAATATCATTATTTGGAACATTATCAGAAATTAACATACCGTTGCTTCCAAAAACTTCGAGTCTTTGATCATAACCATATATTGCTCTTCTTGAATTATTAATATGAACTAAAACCCCTTTTTTTGATTTCATAAAACACATAGTGGTATCATAATCATTCGTGTCCTTAAAGTCATTTGAGACATTTACAGAACCTTGTGCAAAAACTTCAACAATAGGATCTTTATTAAGAATAAATCGTGCTAAATCAAAATCATGAATTGAACAATCTCTAAAAATTCCTCCCGATTGTTTTAAATAATCAATGCCAGGTGGGGAAGGATCCCTACTTGTAATTACAATCATTTCAATTTTTCCAATCTTTCCTGATAGTACCTCACTCTGAACTTTATTGTGATTAGGATCAAACCTTCGATTAAAACCAATTTGAATAGTTGGTTTATGTTTTTTAATTTTTTGCCAACATTTATTTACTTTATGTATATCTAAATCAATTGGCTTTTCACATAATATAGCTTTATTTGACTCTGCTCCCAAAGCAATATAATCTGTGTGAGTTGGGGTAGCAGATGCAATTAAAATTGCATTGATTTTATCTGAAGAAATTGCTTCATTTGCAGTCTTTGCTACTTCACAGCTATATTTTTTTGCAATTTTTTTAGCAGAGCTTTTATCGATATCATAAACATATTTAAGGTTTGCTTCAGGATGAGAATTTATGATTTGTGCATGCAATTTCCCAATTCTTCCTGTTCCTAATAAGGCAAAATTAATCATTTTAGAGTTTTACCCACCGAGAATTCAAATTAGAAGATTTTTTTGCAGCATAAATAAATTTAATACCAGCAACACCATCATCAATCGTTGGAAAGGAATATTTTTTATTTTTATTGTGAATCTGATCAGCAAATTCTGAATAAATATTTGCAAAAGCTTCAAAAAAACCCTCTGGATGACCAGCGGCTATTCTTGAAGAGGAAAGTGAAAAATTAGATACTAATTTACTTGCTCTTGTAATAATTTTCATTGGCTTATCTAGTTCTGTAAACTTTAGATTATTTGGATCATCCTGTAACCACTCTATCGATCCTTTTGATCCATAAACCCTAATTTTTAATCCATTTTCTCCACCGGTTGCAGAGGACGATACCCAGATTATTCCTCTTGCCTTATTGCGCATTCTTAATAAAACAAAAGCATTGTCATCCACTGAAATTTCTGAGGATAATGAATTTACTTCTGCTGAAATTTCATTTGCTTCTAATCCAGTCACATATCTCAACAAATGATACGCATGAGTTCCAATTTCAGATAATATCATTGAGGGTCCAGACTGTTTTTTATCTAATCTCCATTTTAATGTTGCTTTTTCATCTTTCTTTTTTACTCCAACTGTATAACCTTGAGGATACTCAACATTAATTAAATTAATTTTTCCTAATTTATGATTAGAAATGATATTTTTTGCTTCTCTTAGCATTGGGTAACTTGAGTAATTGTGTGTTAATGCAAATACAATTTTATTTTTTAAAATAACTTTTTTTAATTTAACAGCATCCTCGACTGTTGCAGTTAAAGGCTTGTCACAAATAATATGTATACCTCTTTCAATAAATTCTTTTGCTATCTTATAATGATCTCCCGATGGTGTCATAATTCCAAGAGCTTGAATGCCGTCATTTCTTTTTGATTCTGCTGCAGCCATAGACTTATAATCGCTGTAACAACGATCATCAGTTAATCCTAATGATAAACCAAAAGATTTAGATTTTTTTTTGTCTTTTGAAAATATTCCGGCAACAAACTCAAATTTATTATCAAATCTTGCTGATAACCTATGTGTGTATCCAATAAATGAATTAGAGCCTCCACCAATAAAACCAATTCGGATTTTGTTTTTATTATTTAAAGTATCATTTCTGAGTAAGTCTAATCTACCAAAAGCAATTTTGGATTTTTTTTTCATTAATTAACTATGCCGCCATCAATTACATAATTCTGTGCAGTACAACCAGAACTTTGATCAGATGCAAAAAACAAAACTGGTTTTGATATATCTTCTGGCATAAGCATTCTCTTTATACATTGTCTCTCAAGTTGGGTTTTTTCAATTTCTGGAGTAAGCCATAATTTTTTTTGCCTCTCCGTAATGATCCAGCCAGGAACAATACAATTTACTCTAATATTATAGATTCCTAAATCTCTCGCTAAAGTTCTTGTTAAACCCATAATGGCAGATTTTGCCGTGGTATATCCAGCCATACCACCTTGGGAAATCATCCATGAAAAACTTCCTATATTTACAATGGTGCCTTTACCTAAATCTTTCATGTCTTTGTAGACAGCTTGAGTTGCAAAAAAATAATGTCTCAAATTAATATTCATTCTATCATCCCAATATTCAGGAGTAACACTATCTAAATCATGTCTTTCATCATTTGCAGCATTATTTACTAGAATTGAAATTGGACCAATTTCTTTTTTTACTTTATCTAATGAACTTTTAAGTTGTTCTATATTTTTTAAATCACATTTTACAAATAGACTATCAACATCATATTTATTTTTGATTTTTTTTGCTAACTCATTACCTAAATCATTATTTATGTCTAAAAAAGCTACTTTTGATTTTTGAGAAACAAATTGTTCGACGATACTCTCCCCAATTCCTGAGGCGCCCCCCGTAATAAGAACTACTCTATCTTTAAGTGATGGATAAGTTGCAATTTCGTTCATGATTATTTATGTTATAAGATTATCAATAATATGTTTAACATAATCAAATTAAATGAAAAAGATAATATTGGAATTGCTCCAATGGATATTCCTCAGAATATTAATATAAATTATGGAATTAGATCAATTGATAATATTCCCTATGGCCATAAAATTTCTTTAAAAAAAATTAAAAGTGGTGATTTTATTTTTAAGTATGGGCAGATAATTGGAGTATCTAACCAAAATATAGAACCTGGGGAACATGTACATTCACATAATATGGGGTATAGTGATTTTAAAAGAAAATATAAACGTAATAATTCTAAAAATGATATTATCAAAAATGAAAAAATAGAATACTTTAAAGGTTTCAAAAGAAATAATGGATCATCAGGTACTAGAAATTATATAGGTTTAATTAGTACAGTTAATTGTTCAGCAACAGTTGTTAAAAAAATATCTGATAAAATAAATAATTATTTAGAAAATAATAATTTTGATAACATTGATGGGGCAGTTTGTTTAAAACATTCATCAGGTTGTGGCATGAATACTTCTGGATACGCCATGAATGTATTTAACAGAACTATTGAAGGTTTCAAAATTCATCCTAATTTTGGAAAAGTTTTTGTAATCGGACTTGGATGCGAATGTGCCCAAATAAGTTTGTACAACAATGATCAGGAAAAAAGAAATATTGAATATTTGAATATTCAAGATGAAGGTGGAACAAATGAAACAATAACGAAAGTAACTTCAAAAATTATTAATCAAATAAATGAAATTAATAGTATTTCTAGAACAAATATACCCATTTCAGAACTAACAGTTGCTTTGCAATGTGGTGGTTCAGATTCGTATTCTGGGATAACTGCAAATCCTGCACTAGGCTTTGCTTCAGATATGATTATTGATCATGGTGGAACAACATTACTATCAGAGACTCCAGAAATATATGGAGCAGAACATTTATTATTTGAAAAATCATCAAACGAAAAAAATATAGAAAAACTAAACAAACAGATTGAATGGTGGAAAAAATATGTTGCTAGCAACGATAGCACATTAGATAATAATCCAAGTCCTGGTAATAAAAAAGGAGGTTTAACTACAATTCTGGAAAAATCATTAGGCGCAGTATCCAAAGCTGGTAATAGAAATATGGTTGATGTTCTCGATTACGCCGAACAGGTTAAAACCAAAGGTTTTAACTTTATGAATTCTCCAGGTTACGATCCTGTATCTGTAACAGGTCAGGTTGCTTCCGGTGCTAATGTTATTTGTTTTACAACAGGTCAAGGTTCATGCTTTGGATTTAAACCTACTCCAAGTATTAAAATAGCAACAAATACAAATATGTACAATAAACTTAGTGAAGATATGGATATTAATGCTGGCACTATTATGGATAACGTTGCAAGCGTTAATGAAGTTGGCGAAGAAATATTTAATAAAATAATTTCAGTTGCATCCGGTGAAAAATCAAAGAGTGAAATAAATGATTATGGTGATGATGAATTTAATCCTTGGATAATTGGAGCAACGCTATAAATTTATAAATCACCTTTAAAGGCGTTAATATACATTTTTAAAAAATCTTCTGCTTTAACTGGTATAGGATTTGTACTTGTGGAAGGATCATTAAAAGCCATTAAACTCATTTTTTCTAAATTTTTATCATCATCAATTATCTCGTTTAAAGTATGAGGAATATTTAAATTAGATCTAAGCTCTAAAATCCAATCCATAAAATTATTAAATGTTGCTGATTTTAAATTTATATATCTTGAAATATCAATAATTTTTTCTTCAATACCTTTTTTATTATACTGTAAAACATATGGCATAAATACTGCATTAGTTAATCCATGATGTGTATTATAAATTGCACCAACAGGATGACTTAAAGAATGAATAGCACCTAAACCTTTTTGGAAAGCTATTGAACCCATCGATGAAGATGCTAGCATATGTGATCTAGCTTCTAGATTTGATCCATTATTAAAAGCAAGAACAAGATTATTTTTTACTAATCTAATGCCCTCTAATGCAATACCTTGAGAATAAGGATGGAAAATATTCGACAAATATGCTTCTAAGCAATGAGCTAGAGCATCCATTCCTGTAAAGGCTGTTAGATTTGCAGGGAGTGGAATTGTCAAATTTGGATCAAGGATAACAATTGATGGAAGCATTTTTGGATGGAAAATTATTTTTTTTTCTTGTGTTTTTTCATTAGTAAAAACTGACGCTCTTCCAGTTTCAGAACCTGTTCCAGCAGTAGTAGGTAGAGCGATTATAGGAAAAATTGAATCTGCATTAGCTCTAGTCCACCAGTCACCAATATCTTCAAAATCCCAGATTGGTCTTTCTTGCTTGGCCATGAATGCTATTGCCTTTCCTGTATCCATACCCGAGCCTCCCCCAACAGCTATTACTCCATCATGTTTATTTTTATTAAATGCTTTAACACCATCTTCAACATTTTTACCTGTAGGATTTGATTTAACATCACTAAAAACAATTGCCTGTTTTTCTAAACAATCATTTAACTTATTAATAATGTTTGTTTTTAAAATTCCATTATCAGTAACAATTAATGGTTTATGAATATTTAATTCTTCACAGGCTTTTTGTATTTCTATTATTCTATCAACACCAAACCAGATTGTAGTAGGATAATTCCAATTTATATTTTCCATAATCTTAAATATTTCTTATATGATAACTTTTTGCTCTCGTTAAATGATCAAATCCTAGAACAGATAAAGTAACACCAATTCCAGTATCTTTTACACCGGTCCATGCTAAGCCAGGATCTAAGTAATCACATCTATTCATAAAAAAAGTTCCTGTCTCAACATTTTTTCCAAAATTTTTTGCAAAAGACTTATCATTTGTCCAAATACTTGCTGTTAACCCATAAGAACTATCATTCATTAGAGATAAAGCTTCATTTTCATTTTCTACTTTCATTATTCCCACTGAAGGACCAAATATTTCTTCCATCATATATTTCATCGAATGATCGACATTGATGAGTGCACTAGGGCTTACATAACAATTATTACCATCATCTAAATTAAATTTTTTGTTATTTATAATGTTCTTTCCACCTTGACTAATTGCGTTTTTTACTTCAGATCTAATATTATTTGCAGTAGATTGCTTCACTACTGGACCTAAATTTGTCTCCGTCTCTAGTGGATTTCCTAAAACATATTTCTCAGTTACATCTTTAAATTTTTCTACAAATGTATTGTATATTTTTTTATCAACATAAATTCTTTCAATGCCACAACAAGATTGACCAGAATTGAAGTATGATCCATCAACTAAATTTTCAACAGCATGATCTAAGTCACAATCAGCTCTAACATAAGCAGGATCTTTTCCACCTAACTCTAAACCAGCTCCAATAAATCTGGTGCCTATAGATTTTTTTATTTGTTTTCCTCCACTTACAGAACCTGTAAATAAAACATGATTAATTCTTGCATCTGAAATAATTCTTGATGTTTGATCATGATCTAAATGTAAATACTGAAAAATATTTTTAGGTAATGAAGATTGTTTAGCTGCATCATATAATTCTTCAGCACATAGTGGGGTTTGAGAAGAATGTTTTAATATAACTGCATTACCTGCAAGTAAACTTGGTACAATTGAATTAACAGAAGTATTGAATGGGTAATTCCATGGCGCAATTACAAATATAGTCCCTAGTGGTTCTTTTTTTATATAATTATCAAATTCATCATTTTTAATTGAAACAATTCTTGATAATGCTCTATCAGCATTTTCAATCATATAACGAGCTCTTTCTTCAAAACCTCGCATCTCTCCTGGGCACTGTGCTATAGGTCTGCCTATTTGCTTACATAAATTACTAGAAACATCCTTATTTTTTAAAAATATTTCTACAAAATTTAAAACTGAATTTTTTCTTTCTTCTAGAGATATATTTTTCCAATACTCTCTTACAGAATAAGAATTGCTGAGACTTTTTTCAATATCTTCTTCTGTTGCATATTCTCTTTTAACTAAGACAGAGTTGTCTATTGGAGTAATAGTTTCAAACATTTAGTAAAATTAGCCTCGTTCGAAATATCTTCGTAATTGCCAATCATTAACTGAACCATCATAATCTTTTTGCTCCCATTCAGCAGCATGGATATAATGATCAAGTACATCTTGTGGAAATATCTCTTTTAAAAATTTAGATTTTTTAGCAAGTTGGATTGCTTCGTTAAGTGTTTTAGGAACTTCATTTACTTTTTTCTCATAAATATTCCCTGAATAAGGTTTATCTAATTTAAGTTTATTTTTAATACCGTATAAACCAGCACCAACTAAAGCAGCAAAAGAAAGATAAGGATTAACATCCGCTCCTGGGATACGACATTCAATTCTTATGGATGATCCATGACCAGCTAACCTAAACCCAGCAGTACGATTATCAATTCCCCAACCAGATTTTGTAGGAGCAAATGATCCATCTTGAAATCTTTTATAAGAATTAATATTTGGTGCTAAAAAAATTGAAATATCTGGTAGTAATTTAATTTGTCCTGCAAGATAACTTTTAAAAATATCAGACATTCCATATTTATCCTTAGGGTTATAAAAAATATTTTTCATTGTTTTCTTATCAAATAAAGAGTTATGAATATGACATGAACTTCCACAAACTTCTTTGTTATATTTAGCCATAAAGGTTACGGCTTTGTTATGTTTATAAGCAATTTCTTTTGTCGCATTTTTAATTAAAATATGATTGTCAGCCATGTTTAATGCATCTGAAAAAACAACATTGATTTCTTCTTGTCCTGGAGCTGCTTCACCCTTTGAACATTCTACATAAATTCCACTATCTAGAAGAGAATTCCTTAATTCCTGCATTACATCCTCTTCTTTCGTAGTTTGGAAAATCATATAATCTTCAATATACCAAGAAGACTCTTTAAGTTTTGTATAATTATTATTATGAATTTCTTCATAAGTTTGATTAAAAAGAAAAAATTCTAATTCTGAACCAACCATAGATTGAAATCCCATTTTGTCCGCCTTAGCTAAAACATCTTTTAATATCTGTCTTGTTGAATGAATAAGTGGTTTTTTTCCTGAATGGTCTAAACAATCACATATTACTATAGCTGTTTTATTTAACCAATTTGCTATCTTTATCGTTTTGAGATCTGGAATTACAGTCATATCTCCATAACCAGTTTCCCATGAAGAAGATTTATATCCAGGTACAGTAAACATATCCATAT
>CACLAN010000007.1 GCA_902604905.1 uncultured Alphaproteobacteria bacterium | reverse complement strand
TTACTTTATTTTTAAAAATAATACTACTTGGGTGTGTAGCTCAGCGGTAGAGCACTGCCTCGACACGGCAGGGGTCACAGGTTCAATCCCTGTCACACCCACCATAGAAATTTCATTAAATATTCTTGAAATTTAATAATATGATATATTTATATATTATGATCAAATGCTTACTTGTTGCTACTCTTTTAGCTTCAATAATTTTTTTAATTATTGATGTAATATGGCTTAGTTTCGCTACAAAATCCTTTTATAGACCCTTACTTGGCGATTTGATTATTGGACCTGCTGATAAACCCGTTCTTTGGGCAGCTGCTCTTTTTTACATATTATACGTTTTGGGGATGTCATTAGTAGTCATACAGCCATGTATAGACTCAGAAAGTATATTTAAAACACTTTATACGGGCTTTATATTTGGCTTAGTTGCATATGGAACTTATAACTTGACAAATATGGCTGTTGTAAAAGGTTGGTCACCAACTGTCACTTTTGTAGACATGTTTTGGGGAGGGTCATTAACAGCTCTTTCAGCTACCACTGGTCTTTATTTTGCAAAAAAAATCTTGCATTATTAAAGAATTCTTTTCATTCCAAATTCAAGTAATTGTATAAGTATTGGGTTTTGGTTTAGTTTTTTTTTATGTTTTTTTGTAAAATTATTAATCTCATTTTTACAAAAATCAGTAACTTGTTTTTCACCAATCAATTCTAGCAAAGTACTTTTGCCTTGCTCAACATCTTTACCTGGTGTTTTTCCAATTATCTTAAAAGTTCCTATTTCATCGATTAAGTCATCTATCACTTGAAATATTAAACCAAATAACATTCCATAATCTTTGGCAAATTGAATATCTATTTTACTTTTATCTTTTAATATAAAAGGTGCAGAAAAAGAGAATTCAAATAACTTGCCAGTTTTTCTTGAATACATATCTAAAATTTTATTTTTAGATAAATTTTTATTTTCAAACTCTAAATCTAAAGCTTGACCAAGAGCTAAACCTTTATGTCCGATACATAAAGAAAGATAATTTATTAAATTTAATCTAGAAATAACATTTTTATTTTTAAGATTTCCTGAGATCAATTCAAATGCTAAATCATGTAAAGCATCTCCTGCTAAAATTGCTGTAGCTTCATTAAATTTTTTGTGAGTACTTAATTTACCTCTTCTATAATCATCATCATCCATTGAAGGTAAATCATCGTGAATTAAAGAGTACGAATGTATACATTCAATACATGAGGCTATGATGAAGGCATCATTTGATGAAATTTTTGCTATTTTTGCAGACTCCATTACTAAAAATGGCCTTATTCTTTTTCCTCCATTCATAGACCCATAAAACATTGCATTTGATAATCTAGAATTGTCTAGTTTTTTTTTTAAAAGTTTTTTAAATTTAATATCAAACTTTCTTTTATTTACATTTATTAACGTATTTAAGTTCATAGATAGCAATTTATATTTGTTTTAATTTCTAAATTATTTAATACAAATATGCGAATGTATTTATGAGAATAGAAGAAGAAATTAAACTTGACTACTCAGATGTCCTTTTTAGACCAAAGAGAAGTACTTTAAAAAGTAGGAAAGATGTTGATTTGAATAGAAAATACACTTTTAAACATTCAAGTTCATCATGGAAAGGAATTCCAATAATAGCCTCAAATATGGATGGTGTTGGTGAAATAGATATTGCAAAAAAACTAACTTCTCACAAACTAATGACTGCTCTAACAAAACAGCATGATATTAATCAAATAGGAACTATTTATAAAAAAAATATTTTCTTTGATTCAATTGCTCTTAGTTGCGGAACAAGTAAAGACAGTTACAATAGGTTAAATTCAATTTTAAAAAAATATCCAAAATTTAAGTTTATCTGTATTGATGTGGCAAATGGATATTCAGAAAACTTTAGTAATTTTGTTTCAGAAGTAAGAAAAAAATATCCAAAAAAAACTATTATTGCAGGTAATGTTGTTACTGCAGATATGACTCAGGAGTTAGTATTAAGTGGGGCGGACATTGTTAAAGTTGGTATCGGTCCTGGAAGTGTCTGTACCACTAGAATACAAACAGGTGTAGGGTATCCACAACTAAGTGCTGTAATGGAATGCGCTGATGCAGCACATGGATTAGGAGCACATATTATTGCTGATGGAGGCTGTACTTGCCCTGGTGATGTTGCAAAGGGATTTGGTGCCGGTGCAGATTTTGTTATGCTTGGCGGAATGTTAGCAGGTCATAAAGAAGGTGGAGGTGATATAATTGAAGAAAATGGAAGTAAATTTATCGAGTTTTATGGATCAAGTTCTGAAGAGGCAAATGAGAAACATTATGGTGGTCTTGCAAATTATCGATCATCTGAAGGTAAAAAAGTTAAAATTCAAATGAAGAATTCACTTGATAGTACAATTAGAGATATTTTAGGAGGTGTGCGAAGTAGTTGTACATATGTAGGGGCTTCATCATTAAAACAGCTTAGTAAGTGTACTACATTTATAAGAGTAAATAATCAGTATAATGACACTTTTGGAAAAGTGTAGATTAGTAACCTATTGCCATACCATCCTTTCGTGGATCTGATCCCCCGATAAGTACTCCACTTTTTCTATCTATTTTTATGCACTGACCACCACCAATTGCATTTTTATTTATTTTAATTTTATGACCAATATTTCGTAATTTTTTTGCAATTTTATCATCTAATGAATTTTCAATATTTAAGATGCCATTAAGAGCAAATACTCGAGGTAAATCTAAACCTTCTTGTACTGACATTTTGTAGTCAATTAAATTTTGAATCAAATGAGATTGACCAATTGGTTGATATTGCCCTCCCATTACCCCATAAGAATACAAGGTCTCATCATATTTATTAGTTATTAGACCAGGGATTATTGTATGAAGTGGTCTTTTTTGACTATCAATCGAGTTTGGGTGATCATCTTTCAATCTAAAATTTACACCTCTATTTTGAAAAAGAATTCCTGTTTCATTAGTTGTAATTCCACTTCCAAAACTATGACATATTGAATTAATAAAAGATACTGAATTCAAATCTCTATCTACAACACTTAAATATATTGTTTCAGGGTGAGAAGTTACATAGCTTTTCTTTGATGAGTAAATTTTATTTTTATTAACTTTAGAACATAAAGAGTTAATGTATTCACTATTTAAATAATCTTTAATATTTATATTATTAAAATTTGGATCACCAAATATTGTTTCCTTAACTTCAAAACATATTTTTGAAATTTCAGCTTGAAGATGATATCTTTCAAAACTTGAAGGATTGTATTTTTTGATATTTAATTTTTCAGTCATTGCCATCATCATCAAGACAAGTAATCCAGGACTATTTAGAGGGCATTGATGGATCTTTAAATCTCTATATGAATTTGTAATAGTTTTTGAAAATAACGTTTTTTGATTATAGAAATCTTCTTCTGTATGCAGTCCTCCAAGTTTGTTTAGTGTCTTAACCATATCTTTGGTAATTTCACTTTGATAAAAACCTTTAATTTTATTTTTTGAGATTATTCTTAAAGTATTTGCTAAAGGAATATTTCTAAAAACTTCTCCAAAACTATAACTAAGATTTTTATTTAAAAATAATCTTCTAGAATTAGGATTTTTTTTTAGTTTCGTTTCATTTACCTTCCAAGCAATAGCTTCAACTTCATGAATGGGAAATCCATTTCTAGCAAAATTTTCTGCTTCAGATAAAACTTCCTTAAAATCAATTCTTCCAAATTTTTCATGCATAGAACACCATGCATGAACTGCTCCAGGAATAGTAACTGAATGCGAACTTGTTAAACCAATACTTTTTATTTTATTGTTTTTATAAAATTGTAGATTCGCTTTTTTTGGAGCAATTCCAGACCCATTTACAGCAATTGGCTTTTCACCATTTATTGAAATAATTGCAAAACAATCCCCACCAATTCCTGTTGCGCTGGGACATACTACAGCCTGAACAGCTGAAGCTGCGATAGCAGCATCAACGGCATTTCCACCTTTTTGAAGTATCTTAATAGCCGCCATGGAACTTAATGGATTTGATGTTGCCACCATGCCATTTTGACCTAAAACATTAGATCTTCCTGGGTAAGATAACTTTCTCATATTAATTCAGATAATATATGTTTGACAAAACAAATCCCAGAATTTAAAGCGATTTTTATGAAAGTTAAATGTTCATTAAAAACTGCCAAAACTAGGGATAAGGATTGTAAAATTGTTCGAAGAAAGGGCAGAATTTATGTGATTAATAAGAAAAACCCTAGAATGAAAGCTAGACAAGGATAATTAGTTCTCTGCTATATATTTTTCAGCCTCCAATGCAGCCATACAACCCATACCAGCAGCAGTTACAGCCTGTCTATAAATTTTATCCTTTACATCACCAGCTGCAAAGACTCCTTTAATACTTGTTTCAGTACTATCTGGTTTAGTAACTATATAATTCTCCTCATCCATTTTTAACTTATCAATAAAAAGTGATGTAGCAGGATCATGCCCTATTGCTATAAATGCACCCTTTACGTCAATAGTCGTTTTGGTGCCATCTAATGTATTTTCTAAAATCATTTTTTTTAATACATTTGGATTTTCTTCTCCAACAAATTCAGAAACCTTACTGTTCCAAATTACTTCAATTTTTTTATTATTAAATAGTCTTTCTTGTAAAATTTTTTCAGCTCGCAAACTATCTCTTCTATGGACTAGCAAAACTTTTGAGGCAAATTTAGTCAAAAACATTGCTTCCTCTACTGCACTATTGCCTCCACCTATAACTGCTACTTGCTGATCTTTGAAGAAAAATCCATCGCAAGTCGCACAAGCAGAAATACCAAATCCTTTAAATTTTTTTTCACTTTCCAAATTCAACCATCTTGCTTGAGCGCCTGTTGCAATAATTATTGATTTCGACACAAATTCTTTCCCTGATTCAGTTTTGGAAGTAAATGGATTTTTTTCAAAATCTACTGAAGTTACAATATCGTTATGAAAAATGGTTCCTACTTTTACAGCTTGTTCTTTCATCTGTTCCATAAGCCAAGGACCTTGAATAACATTTTCAAATCCTGGATAGTTTTCTACATCCGTAGTGATTGTTAGTTGACCGCCTGGTTCTAAACCTGAAATTAAATGTGGTTTTAAATTTGCTCTTGCCGCATAGATTGCAGCAGTATATCCTGCTGGTCCAGATCCAATAATTAAGACATCATTTTCTATTTTTTCAGTCATATGATTAAACTAACAATTTAGTCACTTTTTTCAACTGGCCAATCTGTATTAAAAGTAACATAATTTATTTGAATACATCTTCTCTCTTTTTGAATTTCTTTTAATTCAAGTCCGTGCCAAGTATCATCCCCTGAAGAAAAAAAATAACCACTATTATGGATATAATCAATTGTTTTAACTAATTTAAAATTTTTATCATATAGATCAGTACCCAAATTTGATGCTTCATTATATGGATTTGCCCAAACCATCATCGTCATTAATTTTTCTGAGATGTCCTTATGCGGTTTTAACCAAAATCCTTTTTTATCTCCAATTACTTCTAGTCTGACATATGAATTTGATAAATCTTTATCAATTATTTTTGATATTTTATTAACCATTTCTTTACTTTGTAAAGATTGAATTATTTTTGTTAGATATGGAAAACTTTGACAATTATTTTTTGTTATAAAAAGTCTTAATTTACCGTCAATTCCCTGACCTGTATAATCGGCAGCTCTTGTTCCATCGTACATTCTGTCTCCTGACGGAATATTACTAAAAGAAATTTCATCTAACGCACCTTCTTCTAAGCAATTACTAAATACCCAGTGGTTAAAGGGAAAATCAGCATGAGTTAAATTCTCAAGAAACATTATTCCTTTCTATAATTCTTTTTTTTATAATTCCAGCGATTCTTTTGCTTTCCTCTAGCTTTGTATATGTCCAATTTTCTAATTTGTCTAAAGTATTTAAGTCTCTTGTTATATTCATTTTTTTAAATTCATCATGGAATCTTATAAATCTTTTACTTTTTCTCTTCATTGGTAATTGATAAACATAAATCGGTTTACCAGAAATACTTGCTTCAGAAATCATAGATGTTGAGTCAGAAGTAATAATAAAATAATTAGAATTATAAAGAGCAAATTTGTATGGATTTTTTCCTTCTCCAAACCATAAGGTAGAAATAGACTTCAATTCTTTTTTTAAAATATGTTTAATTTCTTGATTAGTTCTTCTTGAGGTGATAACTAAAATTTCTTTATCATTATTATATCTCTTTATTTTTTTTATTTTCTCGCAAAGATCAAAAGTATTTTCTTCTGAGAAATTATAGTGATTATTTTCACCTCCAATAATACATGTAATCAAATTATTTGTATTAATTTCATAATGATTTTTTAATTTATTAGATTTTTTAAAATGATGTATCGCACCTATAGAATTAATTATATTTTTACCAAATAAAGCATCATGATTTGGAGCAATAACAAATGAAAAGTATTTTGAAGAAATTTTTGGGTTCTGAATATGAATATTAATTATATTAGGGTATTTTTTTTTAAGATAGACTGATAAGTAAACACTTTTTCTTCCACAACTAATAACCAAATCAGGTATTTTGTTTTTAGGTAACTTATTTTTAAATATCCAACTAAAAATAGGCAATATCCCAGGTTGTAATCTATTCCAAGGAAAAATTATTTCAGTTTTAATTTCTTCTATATTTATGCTCAATTCATTTGCAAGACCTTTAGTCTGACTTATCATACCTTGTGAACCATCAGTTAATGACCAAATTTTAGGATTGTTTATATTCAAATGTATTTTACTGATAAAATTGTATAACTTTTTAAACCTTTTGGACTATTGACTTCAACATTATCTTCTTCTGTTTTACCAATCAAGCCTCTTGCTAAGGGGCTCGTAATTGAAAGTTTTTTATTTTCAATATCTGATTCATATTCCCCAACAATTTGATATTGTTGTTTTTCTCCACTTTCATCATCTTCTATTTCAACTGTTGCACCAAATTTAATATCATCACTTTCAACAGATTTAATATCTATTACCTCTGCTTTACTAATAGCGCTCTCTAAATCTATAATTCTTCCTTCAATTAAACTTTGTTGTTCTTTAGCATATTGGTATTCTGCATTTTCAGATAAATCACCATGACTTCTAGCCTCAGCTATTGCTTCAATTATTTTTGGTCTATCCTCAGAGATTAATTTTTTTAATTCATCTTGTAATTTTGAATAGCCGTTAGCAGTCATGGGAATTTTATTCATACACTCATGATGATTTATTTATTTTTTATAGTCAATAAAATTAATTTATAGTTTGAAGACTTTTTATAGTGAATTCTTGATTTTTCATGTGTTCAATAGCATCTACTGCAACTTTTGCTCCAGCTATTGTCGTATAATATGGAACATTATACATTAATGATGTCCTTCTAATGCTATAGCTATCTCTAATAGATGATTGAGTTTTTGTTGTATTAATAACTAGTTGAATTTCGTTATTAATTAATGAGTCAACTACATGAGGATTACCTTCTTTTACTTTTTTTACTATTTTTGTCTCGATGTTATTAGTATTTAAGTATTCGGCAGTTCCTTTAGTTGCAAGTAAATTAAAATCTAATTCTTTTAACTTCTGAGCTATCTCAATAATGAACTTTTTATTATCACGATCTATTGAGATAAATACTGTCCCTTTAGATGGAAGAATATTACCACATGCTATTTGACTCTTTATATAGGAAGATAAAAAGGTTTCATCTATTCCCATAACTTCTCCGGTAGATTTCATTTCAGGACCTAATATTAGATCAACACCATCAAATTTATTGAAAGGAAAAACAGATTCTTTAACATTAAAGTTTTTTAATTCATTAATTTTATAATCATTCAAAATTACATTAAGATTTTCGCCGATCATTACTTTTGCTGCAATTTTTGCGATTGGAATAGCTTTTGATTTGGCTACAAATGGAACAGTCCTGCTAGCTCTTGGGTTAACTTCTAAAACATAAATTTTTTTATCTTTAATTGCTAATTGAGTATTCATTAATCCAATAACATTAATTTCATTGGCAATTTTTGATACCCATTCAATAATTTTATTCTGAGTTACTGTACTAACTGAATATGGAGGTAAAGAACAGGCACTATCTCCAGAGTGAATTCCTGCTTCTTCAATATGTTCCATAATCCCAGCTACGTATATTTCTCCATTTTTATCTCTGATTATATCTACATCTATTTCTTTGGCATTCTCAAGATACTCATCAATTAAAATTACATTATTTGAAGAAACTTCAAGAGCTTCATTAGAAAATGATTCTAAATTATCTTTATCATATGCAATTTGCATAGCTCTTCCTCCAAGTACATATGAAGGTCTAACTAAAACTGGATATCCAATTTCTTCAGCTTTTTCTAAAGTTTGAGCTACCGTATTTGCAAAAGCATTTTTTGGTTGATCAATATTTAGTTTAATTAATATTTCACTAAATCTATCTCTATCTTCAGCTAAATCTATTGCTTCAGTTGAAGTTCCTATAACTTTTATTCCAGCCTCTTCTATTTCTTTTGCAATTTTTAAAGGGGTCTGACCTCCAAATTGAACTAACACACCAAGAACATTTCCATTACTTTTTTCTTTATTGTAAATTTCAATAACACTTTCAGCTGAAAGTGGTTCAAAATAAAGTCTATCAGCAGTATCATAGTCAGTTGAAACTGTTTCTGGGTTACAATTTATCATTATTGTTTCTAAGCCCTTTTCTTTCAATGCATAGACAGCATGTACACAGCAATAATCAAATTCAATTCCTTGACCTATTCTATTAGGACCACCTCCAAGAATTATTACTTTGTCTTTTGATGTAGGATTTGCTTCACAGAATTTAGTATTTTCGAAATCCCAATCATAAGTAGAATAAAGATACGGAGTTTTAGAACTAAATTCACCTGCACAAGTATCCACAAGTCTGAAGACTGGATTAATATCGTTATTATTTCTAAATTTTCTTAATTCTTTTTCTTTAAGATTTAAAATTGATGAGATTTTACTATCTGAGAAGCCTATTTTCTTTGCATACAATATAATATCTTTGTTGAGGCCTTTTTCTTTCAAGATTTTTTCAAAATCAATTATTGTTTTAATTTGGTATAAAAACCATTTGTCGTACTTTGTTATTTGATTTATTTTATCAATTGTTATTCCAATCCTAAGTGCTTCACCCACAACTAACAAGCGTTGAGAAGATTGTATTTTAAGTTCACTTAAAATTGTTATTTTATCATTTGAACTAAGTTTTGGTTTATCAAAACCAGTTAGGCCGTACTCAAGAGAGTTAAACCCTTTTTGGATTGATTCGTTAAAAGACCTGCCTATACTCATTGCTTCTCCAACTGATTTCATGGATGTCGTTAAGTGCGAATTTGCACCAACAAATTTTTCAAAAGTAAATCTTGGAATTTTAGTTACAACATAATCAATAGTTGGTTCAAAACTCGCGGGTGTTGTCGTAGTGATATCATTTTCTAGCTCATCCAAAGTATAACCTACTGCTAATTTTGCTGCAATTTTTGCTATTGGAAAACCTGTTGCTTTCGAAGCTAATGCAGAAGATCTACTAACTCTTGGATTCATTTCAATTACATTAATTTCTCCATCTTCAGGATTTATTGCAAATTGAACATTTGAGCCGCCAGTATCTACACCTATTTTTCTGAGAACTTTAATGCTAGCATTCCTTAAAATTTGATATTCTTTATCAGTTAATGTTAAGGATGGGGCTACTGTAATGCTATCTCCAGTATGAACACCCATTGGATCGACATTTTCAATTGAGCAAACAATAATACAATTATCTTTATTATCTCTAACAACTTCCATCTCAAATTCTTTCCAACCTGAAACAGATTTTTCAATAAGTATCTGATTTGTTGGGCTAGCATTTAAACCTCTATTACATAAATCAACAAAATCCTCATCATCATATGCAACACCACCTCCGGTACCTCCAAGTGTAAAACTTGGTCTTATGACAAGAGGTAAATTTAATTCATTTTTTACCCTTTTTGATTCTACAATAGTGTTAACCACGTAACTTTTAGGACAGCTTAGACCAATTTCTTTCATAGCATCTTTAAATTTTTGCCTATCCTCAGCTAATTCTATTGCTTTTGGATTTGCACCAATCATTTTTACTCCATGTTTTTCAAGTATACGATTATTAAAAAGTTCCATTGAAACGTTTAAAGCAGTTTGCCCTCCCATAGTTGGGAGAAGAGCATCTGGTTTTTCGATTTCGATTATTTTTTCAACAAATTCTTTAGTTATAGGCTCAATATAAGTTTGATCAGCTAATTCTGGATC
This sequence comes from uncultured Alphaproteobacteria bacterium, assembly GCA_902604905.1. Taxonomy (GTDB): domain Bacteria; phylum Pseudomonadota; class Alphaproteobacteria; order HIMB59; genus CACPNW01. Next base: position 19,064 of record CACLAN010000007.1, on the reverse strand, counting down.
AGTCATTATTGTTGCTGGATTTGAATTAATTAATACAATTTCATAACCTTCATCCTTTAGTGATTTGCAAGCTTGTGCACCAGAATAATCAAATTCACAAGCTTGACCAATTACAATAGGACCAGCACCGATTATTAATATTTTTTTTATATCAGTTCTCTTTGGCATTTTTTTCAATAAGTTTATAAAATTCTTCAAACAAATAATGACTATCATGTGGACCCGGAGATGCTTCCGGATGATATTGAACACTAAATACAGGTAAATTTTTATGCTTTAAACCTTCATTAGTTCCATCAAATAGTGAAACATGTGTTTCGATTATATCTTTACTAAAGCTATTTCTATCAATTTCAAAACCATGATTTTGCGAAGTTATTTCAACAATACCTGTTGTAAGATTTTTTACAGGATGGTTTGAGCCTCTGTGTCCTTGGAACATTTTTTTTGTTTTTGCATTTAATGCCATTCCAAGAATTTGATGACCTAAACATATTCCAAATATCGGAATATTATTATCAATCAGTTTTTTAATAACATCAATTATTTTATTTCCTGTGGCATAAGGATCACCAGGACCGTTTGATAAAAAAATTCCTGAAGGATTAGTTTTCATAATTTCTTCGTAACTTGAAAATAAATTTAATACAGTTGGATTAAGATTAAATTCATTTAGACTTCTTAATATGTTATTTTTAATGCCAAAATCTAAACACGTAACATTATATTTCAATTTGTTTTTAGTTAATTTTTTACTTTTCCAGATCCCTTTATTCCAATTATAGTTTTGTTCAGTTGATACTATTTCAGCTAAATCTAAATTTTGTAAACCTTTCCATTCACTTATTTGAGATTTAAGTTTCTCAATTTTATTTTCACCTTTTCCAAAGTGAATCACTGCTGCTTTCTTTGCCCCTTCTAAAGATAATTTTTTAGTTAAGTATCTAGTATCAATTCCAAAAATACATGGAATTTTATTTATTAGGAAATATGAATTTAAATCATCCTGAGCTCTCCAATTCGAATATTCTGATAATGGTTGATTTATAACACAGCCATCAGCGTAGATTTTTTTTGACTCCTGATCTTCCTGATTTATCCCTACAATTCCAACGTGTGGGAAAGTAAATGTTATGATTTGCTTTGCATATGAAGGATCAGATAATGCTTCTTGATAACCTGTTTGTGAGGTATTAAAACATAGTTCTCCTACCACAGCTTTTTTCTCTCCTAAACCAAAACCCCAAAGAATTTCTCCATTTTCCAATACGAGAGCAGCAGTTTTATTGTGAATATTTGGTTCTTTTTTTAAAACTTCCATTATATTTTGATGAAGCAAAATGATAGTTAGTATTCATTTATAATAATGTAGTCAAGGATTAGTTGAAATTAGAAAGAAGAATTATATTATTAAAATAAATAAATTAGAAAGTGAAATAAATATGAGCCTAAAGGATAAGATAGAAACTCATTATAAAAACTCTATTAAAGAAAAAGACAGTAATTCCATAAATACTTTAAGATTAATAAAGAGTGCAATAAAAGATAAGGAAATTTTGGTAAGAGGAAAACAAGATGCTTTGAAAGATTCTGATATTTTAAGCTTACTTCAAAGTTTAATAAAACAAAGAAAAGACTCAATAGAAGCATTTGAAAAAGCGAATCGGAATGATCTTATTGAAAATGAGTTAAATGAAATCAAGATAATAGAAATATTTTTACCTAAGCAAATGGACGAAAATGAAACGACATTAATTATAAAGGATTTAATTAAAGATAATAATTTTACATCTTTAAAAGATATGGGTGTTCTTATGAAAATTATTAAAGAAAAATATACTGGAAAAATAGATATGGGTTTAGTAGGAAAAATAGCTAAATCCTCACTGGGTAATTAATGTCATTTTCAAAAAATGATCTTGAATTAATAAAATCAAAAATAATACTTTCGCAAGAAATTGAAAAGAAAACAAAAGTTATTAAAAAAGGAAAAGATAGTTGGTGTTGTTGCCCTTTTCACGATGAAAAAACTCCATCTTGTAAAATAAATGATGATCTAGGTTCCTATTATTGTTTTGGTTGTGGGGCAAAGGGTGATATTTTCACTATATACACAGAGTTATATAATTTTTCATTCCCTGAGGCAGTAAAAGAATTAGCTCAGAGAGTTGGTATTAGAATAGTTGACAATTTTGATTTAAATATAAATAAAAAAAATGATAAAATTTACAGAATTTTAGAAATTTCAACTAAATGGTTTCAAGATAATCTAGAGACTAATAAAAATTGTAAGAGATATTTAAATAAAAGAAATTTATCAGACGAGACTATTAAATATTTTAAGTTAGGATTTTCTTCTAGTTCAAAGCAAACTCTATACCAATTTCTAAAAGAAAAAAATTTTGAAGACAAAGAACTACTTGAGAGCAATGTAGTAAAACTAGATAAAAACAACAAGATACGAGATTTTTTTTACAATAGACTTATGTTTCCAATTACTAATGAATATGGAAAAATTGTAGGATTTGGTGGAAGGGTGTTAGATAATTCAAATCCTAAATATATTAATTCACCTGAAAGTGATTTTTTTAAAAAAAGAAATATACTTTACAATCTTTTTAACGCTAAACAGACAATAAGATTAAAAAAAAACATGTTAATTTGTGAGGGTTATATGGATGTTATAAGTCTGTATGACAAAAACATTAAAACTGCTGTAGCCCCACTTGGGACTTCTTTAACGGAAAGTCATCTTATATTATCATGGAAATATGTGAGTAAACCAACATTGATGTTTGACGGTGATACTTCTGGCTTAAAGGCTTCTTTTAAAAGTGCAGTAATGTCATTACCTTATTTAACTCCATCAAAATTATTACAATTTGTTATACTGCCTAATCAATACGATCCGGATACTTATATAAATGAGTTTTCATTGAATGAATTTGCAAAGTATTTAAGAAATCCACTTTCAATTGTTGATTTTATCTTTGAGGAATCATCCAAATCAATAGACTTAAGCAAGTCAGATAATAAAGTTATTTTTGATAATTATATTGATGAATTAGTAACTAATATTAAAGATTCCAAAATAAAATATTTTTATAAAAACGAATTTAAGTCTTTATTTTTTAAAAAATTAAAATCATTCTCAAAAAATAAAAATTCAATTAGCATAATAAAAAATAAAACTTCATTAAAAGAAAAACAAATTTTTTCATTTCTAACTGCATATTTAAATCATTTAAATTTGAGAAATGAACTTTATCTCCTTTTGACTCAATCTGAATTGTTAAACAAAGACCAAATTGAATTCTTGAATTTTATACACAATTCTGAATTTCTTGAAGTTGAAATTGATAATATAGATATAAGTAGTTTTCCAAATATATTCTCAGAAATTTATAAAAAAACCACAGATACTAGCATTTTTCAATTATTTCCTTATGTTCAAAAGGATTTTGATAAAGATAGTGCATTCAAGGATATAAAAGAATCCATAAATAATTTAAATACAAGACTTTCAAATTTGAAAAAAATAAATAAAAGCCTAGATAATATTCATGAAAATTCATCATCATTAAGTTGGGATGAATTAAAAAGTATCACTTTTAATCTTCATAGTAATGAAGAATTATTAGAATAAAGTTATGGCAAAAAAGAAAAAAAAAGCAGTTTCAAAGAAAGCTAGTAAACCAAAAAAAAAGTCACTGACCAAAAAGAAGTCGCTTAAAAAGAAAACTACATCAAAATCTTCAAAAAGCTCTAAACAAAAAACAACTAAAAAAACGAATAAAACTCTCAGTAGAAAAGTATCTAAAAATTCTTCAGTCAAAATAATAAAAGAAGATAAACCAAAAAAAATTCCAAAAACTATCTCAGGTTTTGAAAAAAAAATAAAAGAAATTTTTTCCAAGTTAATTAACAAACATAAGTTAGATGGAATCTATACTCAAAAGATTATTGAAAAAGCTATTCCTAAAAGATTTAGACTTGAAGAAAATATTAAAAAATTTGAAGATTTAATTACTTCTAATAATATAAAAATATATTCTGAGGAAGAAGCTAAAGAGCTCATTTCTCTTGCTAAAGAGCAAACTGTTAAAGTTGAAGAAGCTTCAGATGAACAAGAAAAAAAACAAACTGGAAAAACTGATGATCCAGTAAGACTATATTTAAGAGATATGGGTGCGGTAGAGCTCCTTAGTAGGGAGGGAGAAATAGCTATTGCAAAAAGAATTGAGGCAGGAAGAGAAAAAATGATAGGTGCTATTTGCGAGAGTCCAATGACTATTAGGTCAATAATCAATTGGAAAGATGCAATTAAAGATGGAACTATGCTTTTAAGAGATATTGTAGATTTAGAAGCAACTTACGATATGTCAGATATTTCAGATTCAAAGCTTGAGGATACACTTAAGTTAATTGAAAGTGGTGGAGATGAAAAAGATGATAATAAGAAAAAAAATGACAATGAAAATAATAATGATGACAGTAGTAGCGATGAGCAACAACAGGAAGATGATGAAGATGATAGCTTAAATGTATCGCTTGCAGCAATGGAAGAAAAACTTAAACCAAAAGTATTAAACGATTTTAATTATATAACAAAACTTTTTAAAAAACTTCAAAAGCATAACCAAGAATTAATCAATGCAGATAAAAAAAATGAAAAAAATTTTATTTCATTGGAAAAAAAATACATAAAAGTACAAAAAGAAATGGTTGCAGCTATGAAGGCTGTACATTTTAATTCAACCACAATTGAAGCTTTAATGGAAGCTTTGTATGAACTAAATAAAAAATTACTCTTAAGAGAAGGAAAAATGCTTCGTATGGCAACCAGTGCAGGTGTTAAAAGAGAAGACTTTATATCTCAGTATTTAAACTTTAATTTTGAAAAAAATTGGATACAAAGTTTATTAGCTTCGAAAGAAAAAAATTGGGAAAAATTCATTAACAGAAATCATATTGAAATTAATAAAAATATTGAAGAAATTAGAGAGATACAAGCTGCTTCAGAATTACCTCTTTCTGAGTTTAGAAGAATAGTTGGAACAGTTCAACAAGGTGAGAGATCTGCAAATAGGGCAAAAAAAGAAATGATAGAATCAAACCTTAGATTAGTTATTTCAATAGCAAAAAAATACACTAATCGAGGTCTACAATTTTTAGATTTAATTCAAGAGGGTAATATTGGCCTAATGAAAGCAGTTGACAAATTTGAGTATAGAAGAGGATATAAGTTTTCAACGTATGCAACCTGGTGGATTAGACAGGCAATAACAAGATCCATAGCAGATCAAGCAAGAACAATAAGGATACCAGTTCACATGATAGAGACAATTAATAAGATTGTAAGAACTACAAGACAAATAATGTCTGAAATTGGTAGAGAGCCAACACCAAATGAACTGGCAGACAGATTACATATGCCATTAGATAAAGTCAAAAAGGTATTAAAGATTGCTAAAGAACCAATAAGTCTTGAAACTCCTGTTGGTGATGAAGAAGACAGTTCACTCGGTGATTTTATTGAAGATAAAAATGCTCTTATACCAATAGATGCAGCTGTAAAAAGTTCTCTTCGTGATACTACCACTAGAATACTTTCATCATTAACACCTAGGGAAGAAAGAGTTTTAAGAATGAGATTTGGCATTGGAATGAATAGTGATCATACTCTTGAAGAAGTTGGACAACAATTTAGTGTTACTAGAGAGAGAATTAGACAAATAGAAGCAAAAGCACTAAGAAAATTAAAACACCCAACAAGAGCAAGGAAATTAAAAACTTTTCTTGATGAATAATGAAGCTAACGCTTCTAGGAACCGGTTGTCCTTCTGTTGATTTTAAAAGATGTGGTTCATCTAATTTAATATCTACAAAATCAACAAAAATTCTAGTCGACTGTGGATCTGGAGTTACACAAAGATTAAATCAAAGTAAAAACTCTACAGCAGATATAGACGCACTCTTACTAACTCATCTACATACAGATCATGTTATAGATTTATATCAACTCATAATCTCTTCATGGCATTCAGATAGAACTTCCCAATGGAAAATCTACGGACCAAAAGGTACAAAGAAATTTGTAGATAAAATTTTTTTAGCTTGGAAAAGTGAACGTAAATTGAGAATTTCTTATGAAAAAAGAAAATCTTCCAAAGCATTAAATTATAAAGTTTATGAGTTTAAAAAAGAAGGATTTATAAATATTAATGATATTAAAATAAAATATTTTGAAGTTGATCATAAGCCAGTTCCTTACGCATATGGGTTTTCTTTTTTTAATAAGAATAAAAAACTTACGATTAGTGGAGACACTAGACCGTGTGAGAGTTTGATGCTTAATGCTCAGAATGCTGATGTTCTTTTACATGAAGTTTTTATTGAGTATGAGATTAACCAGACTTCAGGACTCAGATCAAAAAAAACATTACATAATGTTAAAGAATATCATACCCCTAGTAATTTAGTTGGTAAGGTTGCAAAGTTATCTAATTGTAAAAAACTCGTATTAACTCATTTTGTTCCTACCCGATTTAATATTTCAAAGTTAAAAAAGATAGTCAGAAAAGATTTTGGTAAAGATCCAATAATTGGGAATGACTTATTGACGATAAATATTTAATTAATTTTATTTAAAAACTTTTCAAATTCTTCATCCTTAATTTCAACAATATTAGAAGGTGTGGGAAATTTTTTTTCTTTCACATCATTAATGAATTCTTTTAAACCATCTATAGTATCATCTAAGAGCTTTTCATAAGATTTATTTGTGTCTTTAAATACTTTAGCATGACGAGGAACTCTTTCTGTATTTGTACCAATAACATCTTGAATAAATAAAAATTCAACATCACATTTTGGCCCGCTTCCCATTGACAACGTAAGTAAATTAACTTTCTTAGTAATTATTTCAGCTACACGGTCTGGTACGCATTCTACTTCAAGTCCTATAGCACCAGCATTGTCATAAGCAATTGCATCTTGATAAACTTTTAATGCAGACTCAGCATCTTTACCAACAGCTTTAAAACCACCGGTCCATGTACTCTTATAAGGTATTAGCCCAATATGACTGACTGCTGGCAAACCTTCATTGCGAAGAACCTCTATATATTTTGGACTGTTTCCACAGTATACAGCATCTGCCCCATTGTCTCTTGCTATTAGTGCAGCATCAATAGCTTTGTCAGGTGATGATAATTGACCAAGGCCATATATCATAAAAGTATTTGGTGCAGCTTCTCGAATATCTTTTATGTGCGCATCTCTGAACCATCTATTTGTTGGTACTCCAGTTCTAAGAGTTTCTTTTTTAAATGATACAATTTGTATATCTATTCCTGCTCTTTCAGCAGCATGAGCTTCAAGAGCATTTGTTACATATAATTCAGTTAACTTAACTTTTCCTTTTTTTTCAAATAAATCTTTAACAGTTAGTTTAGTCATTAATTATATTGAGGTAAGTAATTGCCATGTGCTTTAATTAGTTTGTCTGTCATATCATATATCTCATCTATTGTTAAATTTGCACCTGTTAATGGATCTAGCATAGCTGCATGATAAATATGTTCTCTTTTTTTAGTTAGTGCTGCTTCTGCTGTAAGTATTTGAACGTTTATGTTTGTTCTCATTAGAGCAGTCAATTGTTCTGGTAATTTTCCAATTTTTTGTGGCATAAATCCATTTGCATTAATAATGCAAGGAACTTCTACGCAGCAATTTGAAGGTAAATTATCTATATATCCTTCATTCATTATGTTTGCATTTATTGTAATTTCATTACCATTTACAATTCCATCAATAATATAGGACGCGTATTCATTACTTCTGCTAAGTGGCTGATCATAAATTGGAGACATATCTTTTTCTAAATCATTCCATAATTTAATATTATTTTCACATCTATCTATGTACTCCTCTATAGGAATTTTATATTTTTCAATTACATCATTTCTATTCTTTTTGATAAACCATGGTACGTATTCGGCAAAGTGTTCACTTGATTCTGTAACAAAATATCCAAATCTTTTTAAAATTTCGTATCGTACTTTTTCATATAGAATTTTATTAGACTCATTATCAACCATATTGCTTCTTGAAGATTCTTCTTCATTATTTATAATTTTGTCAGCCAATAATTTTAATTTTGGATATAAGTCCTCATTAGCTTTCCCCTCTATTTTTTTTTCAAATTTTTTATAGAAAGCCATATGATTAATACCAGCACATAGATATTCAATATTGTTGATATCTTCATTTAAATCTTTTGCTAACATTTCAGCAGTTCCTTGTACCGAGTGACATAATCCCATTACTTTAAGTTCAGGAAATGCTTTATTGATTGCAATCATATTTGAGCACATAGGGTTAACGTATTGTAACCAAATAGCTTTTGGACAAATCTCTGTTATGTCTTTTGCAATATCTAGCAAAACAGGAATTGTTCTAAGTCCCCTCATTATGCCACCAATACCCAAAGTGTCTGCTATAGTTTGTTTTAAACCAAATTCATTTGGAATTTTAAAATCAATAATTGTAGATGGATTATAACCACCAACTTGGATTGTGGTTTGCACAAAATCTGAACCTTTTAAACATTCTTTTCTATCTGTGTGAGATGTTATTTTAGGAGTAGCGTCTAATTTTTTTGAAATTATATTTAATAAATCATGTGATGCTTTTAGTCGGACAGGATCTATATCATGAAGAGCTATCTCCATATTCTTAAAATGATCAATTGATAAAATATCCGTTACTATATTTTTTGTAAATACTGCGCTTCCTGCACCAATAATAGTTAGTTTAGTCATTAAATTTATGTATAATTAAAAAAACCATATTACTAAATTTTTTTTTTGTATATAAGGCTTTTTAGGGCTCTTAGCTCAGTTGGTTAGAGCGCCCCGCTCATAACGGGGTGGTCCGGGGTTCAAGTCCCTGAGGGCCCACCAAATTTCAATTTTTAGTTTAAATTAAGTATTTTAAAAATACCCCGATATGTTACTAAAACTTATTAATTTTCGGGAGGTAAAATGAAAATACTTAAATATTTAGTAGTTATTTCTACATTTTTTCTTTCAACAATTTCATATGCTGGAACATTAGTTATAAATAGTAACCAATCAGACCCAAGAGCAAATGAAGTTATGCATGCTTATATCAAAGCTTTTGATGAAGCTCACCCTGACATAACAGTTGTTGTAAATGATTTTGATACTGAGGAATATAAAGTTTCAATAAGAAACTTTCTACAAGCTGATCCACCAGATGTCGCAATTTGGTTTGCAGGAAATAGAATGAAATTTTTTGTCGATCAAGGATTGTTTGAAGATGTATCAGACGTATGGGAAAGTGCTGGTTTTAACGACTCAATGTCAGCAACAAAAGGAGCTCTTACAGTTGATGGCAAACAGTATGGTGTTCCATATGGTTACTACCAGTGGGGAGTTTATTACAGAAAAGATATTTTTGATGATCTTGGTTTAAATGAGCCGAGAACTTGGGATGAGTTTAAATGGGTTTGTGCTATGCTTAAGAAAAATGGTGTAACACCTATTACTATCGGAACAAGGTACTTATGGACAGCCGCTGGTTGGTTTGATTATATGAATATGCGAGTTAATGGCTATGATTTTCATATGGATTTAATGAATGGTGACGCTAGTTATGAGGATCCAAGACTTGATGATGTCTTTGATAAATGGGCTGAATTATTAAATGCAGGTTATTTTCTTGAAGATCATGCAGCATTATCTTGGCAAGAAGCTATTACACCAATGATTAATGGTGAGGCTGCTATGTACCTAATGGGTAATTTTATGGTTCCATTTTTTGAGGATGCCGGAATGGTTGACAAAGTTGACTATTTTCAATTTCCCAAAATTTATGAAGGTATAGGCATGGCAGAAGATGCTCCTACAGATACTTTCCATATCCCAAGTGGTGCTAAAAATAAAACAGATGCTAGAAAATTTCTCGCTTTCTTAGCAAATCCAGAGGAAGCTTATAAACTGGCTTCTGGAAACGGTGTTCTAACTCCTAATGGAAATGCAAAAGCCCCTGAAGACAGATTTCAAATGCAAGGATTTAAAGTCTTAAGTAATGCAAGTGATATTGCTCAGTTCTACGACCGTGATACTCACCCTGATATGCATGCCGATGGAATGCCTGGTTTACAGGAATTTATGGTGAAACCTGATAGAATCGGAGCTATCAGATCTAGGCTTGATAAAACTCGTAAAAGAGTTTTTAAATAATATAAACTATTTTTTTTAAAGGCGGACTTTAAGTCCGCCTTTTGTAAAATGATAAATTATTTAAAAAAAAATCAATTAAAATTTGCTCCAATTTATTTTTTAGCACCAACAATTATACTTTTTTCACTATATGTTATTTATCCAATAATAGACTCTATTTGGGTAAGTTTTCATTCCTGGAATGGTATGGATAGAAGTTTATTAGATAGCTCTGGAGAATTAAAAAATTGGAAATGGGTTGGCTTAGATAATTATAGAGAATTATTTTTTGATGATTATACATTTCCAATAAATATAATTAATAATTTAAAATGGCTTATTTTAAGTCTTTTAGTAATTCCAATTGGATTAGGATTAGCAATTTTTTTAAATCAAAATATAAAAGAAATGAAATTTATAAAGCCCTTATTTTTTTTTCCATTTGTAATTAATTTAGTAGTTGTCAGTTTAATATTTACTTGGTTTTATATGCCAAAATATGGACTTTTAGATCTAATTTTTAGATCTGTTGGATTAGAACCCATTGCTTTTTTAGCTGAAGAAACACTTGCAACTTATGCAATTATTTTTGCATTTTTTTGGCCTGCTATTGCTTACACAATGATAATTTATCTAACTGGATTAACAAATATAAATATCGAAGTAGTTGAGGCGGGTAGAATAGATGGCGCTTCAGGTTTTAATATGTTTTGGAATGTTATATTACCACAATTAAGGCCAGCAACATTTATTGCAACTGTTGTTACTGTTGTTGGTGCATTAAGAAGTTTTGATATGGTTGCTATAATGACTAAAGGTGGCCCTTGGGGAAGCTCTTCTGTTCTTGCATACAAGATGTATGAAGAGGCATTATTTAGCTATAGGATGGGTTATGGTTCTGCAATAGCAACAATACTATTTCTTATAATGGATATCTATATTGCATGGTTTTTGTATAGATTATTTATTAATGAAAGTAGTGAAAAGTAATGTTTCCTTTACCTGTAGAGAAACTTCCAAAAATTAATCAGTACAGATATAGACTATTTTTATATTTGAGTGTTATTTTGTGGTTACTCCCACTAATTGCAATAATGCTTGTATCTTTGAGGTCGCTATCTGATTTAAATGCTGGAAATTATTGGGGTATTCCAACAGAATTAAATTTTTTACAAAATTATTCTGAAGTTTTTGTAAGAAGCCCCATGGCAACATATTTTTTAAATAGTTTAATAATAACTATTCCAACAACAATAATAACATTGATTATAAGTTCTATGTCAGGGTTTACACTTGCTATTCATAAGTTTAGATTTAATATGTTTATATTTGCAATGTTTATTGCTGGAAATTTTATTCCTTTTCAAATATTATTAGTTCCTGTTAGAAGTATTACAATTCAATTTGGAATGTATGATACATGGTATGCATTAATAATATTTCACGTTGCATTTCAATCTGGTTTTTGTACTTTTTTTCTAAGAAATTTTATAAAAGAATTACCTTTTGAATTAATTGAAGCAGCTAGAGCTGATGGAGCAACAGAGGTATATATATACACAAAAATAATTATACCTCTAATGAGACCAGCTTTAGCAGCTTTAGGTGTTTTAATTTTTACATTTATTTGGAATGATTATTTTTGGGCTTTGGTATTAGTGCAAAGTGATAGTGTAAGGCCAGTAACAGTCGGTTTACAAGCTTTAAGAGGGCAGTGGGTTGCATCTTGGAACTTAATTGCAGCAGGTTCAGTAGTTTGTGCTTTACCTCCTGTTATTATGTTTTTTATTTTACAAAAACAATTTATTAGAGGACTTACTTTCGGAGCAGTTAAAGGATAATTTGTTGCATTTGAATTGTTAAAATATAAAAGAACTCAATGTCTTTAATTTCTCTTAGACAACTTTTAGATCACGCAGCTAAAAATAATTATGGTGTACCTGCATTCAATGTAAATAATTTAGAAGCAATTAGAGCAATTATGGAAGGGGCTAAAGAATTGAATAGTCCCGTAATACTTCAAGCTTCAGGTGCCGCAAGGAAATATGCTGGACCAATCTTTGTAAAAAAACTAGTTGAAGCAGCAATGGATGAATTTCCGGAAATTCCAACAGTTTTACACCAAGATCATGGAGGCTCTCCCAAAGACTGTAAAAACTGCATAGAACTTGGTTTTACATCTGTAATGATGGATGGTTCACTATTAGATGATCAAAAAACACCTTCAGATTTTGACTATAATGTAAGAGTTACAAAAGAAACAACTGATATGGCTCATGCATTAGGAGTTTCAGTAGAAGGGGAGATAGGCTGTTTAGGCTCTTTAGAGACTGGAACAGGTGAAAAAGAAGATGGAGTTGGTGCTGAAGGTAAACTTGATCATGATCAACTATTAACTGATCCCGGTGAAGCTTCAGACTTTGTAAAAGCTACAAATGTTGATGCATTAGCTATTGCTATTGGTACAAGCCACGGTGCTTATAAATTTTCCAGACCGCCAACTGGAGATATTTTAGCAATAGATAGAATAAAGGAAATACACTCAAGACTTCCAAATACACATCTAGTTATGCACGGCTCATCATCAGTTCCACAAGATTTAATAAAAACTATTAATGAATATGGAGGAAAAATAAAAGAGACATACGGTGTACCAGTTACTGAAATTCAAGAAGGTATAAAACATGGTGTAAGAAAAGTTAACGTTGATACTGATTTACGATTAGCCGCTACTGCTGCAGTAAGAAAATACTTCCATGAGAATCCCTCACAATTTGATCCTCGTAAATATTTATTACTTTCTAAAGATGCGATGAAAGAAGTTGTTAAAAGTAGGTTGCAAGAATTTGGAACTGCAGGAAATGCTTCTTCTATAAATTCAATTTCTCTGGGTGCAATGGCAACAAAATACAAATCTGGAGAATTTAAAGCAGTCATAAATTAAATTTTTATATTGAAAAACAAAATTTTTTATTTCAAAATACTTTAGTGATAAAAATTTCTAAACTTGATGAATATCTATTTGATTTAAATGGATATCTAATTATAAAAAATGCATTAAATAAAATAGAACTAAAAGATCTTAACAATATTCTTGATAAATTAAAAAATACTAAAAATGATGAATGGGCAGGTCATGTTCATGGTCATAATTATGGCGGAAAAGAGGGTTTAAATCTTCAGCAAATTTATGAAGCTGGAAAACCATTTGAAAAATTAATTGATCATCCATCATGGATAAATCATATGTTACATTTTGTTGGAGGAAAGGGCACTTTTGATCATCTTCATGGACCTCTTTTTATAGATGAAAACTTTGCCAATATCCGTGGACCTGGTGAAGCTATTGGTATTCACTCAGGTAATCCTGAGGGTTTGCAAAGAAATCATTATAGGTATCAAAATGGAAAATTTCATTGTTCACAAGTAAATATTCTTCTTGCGTTAACAAATATTGGTCCAGGTGATGGTGGTACCGTTATAATTCCATCTTCACATAAATCAAATATTGTACATCCTGAATTTAAAGATAATAAAATGTTAAAAGGAGGCAAAGTATCTTCAGCAGAAGGGATGATAGGAGCTAAAGAAGTTTATATGAAAGCTGGAGATGCCCTTTTATTTGTTGATTCACTCTGTCATGGATCAGCAAAAAGAATAAATAAAGGTGAAAGAAGAATAGTAGTTTATAGATATGGACCCTCTTGGGGCTTCTTTAGACATCCATACAGACCATCCAAAGATCTTCTATTAAGATTATCAAAATTTCAAAAAAAAATAGTTATGCCACATCAAAATGTGTTGACACCAAATAATAAATAAAATGGAAAAAATTAAATGGGGTATCATTGGTCCTGGAAATATAGCAAATAATTTTGCTGATGGATTAAAAGGTTCCTATTCTGGACAATTAGTTAGCATAGCGAGTAAAAGTGAAGATCGTAGGAAAAACTTTGGTGACAAATATGATATTCATCCTGATTTTAGATTTGATTCTTATGAAGATATCATAAATTCAGAACACATAGACGCTATATATATTTCCACACCTCATACTTTACATGCTGAATGGACAATAAAAGCTGCTGGTAAAGGCAAACACATTCTTTGTGAGAAACCTGGAGCTATAAATTTTAATGAAGGAAAGAAAATTATTGATGCAGTAAGAGAAGCTGGCGTTTTTTATATGGAGGGCTTTATGTATCGTTGTCATCCACAAATTCCAAAACTAGTTGAGATAATTAAAAACAATATAATAGGAGATGTAATATCTATTGAAACCTCTTTTGGTTTTGATATGGGTAAGATTATACCTGAGCATAGGTTATTTAATAAAAATTTAGCAGGCGGTGGTATACTTGATGTTGGACTATATCCAATTTCTTTTTCTAGACTAATAGCAGGAGTAGCAACAGGAGATAAATTTTCAGAACCAAAATTTTTAGATGCTGAAGCAACAATAGGAGAAACAGGTGTTGATGAAATTGCTCATGCAAATTTAGAATTTAAAAATGGTATAAAAGCTAAAGTATCAACGGCTATTAGAGAAGCAATGAAAAATAATGCAGTTATTATTGGCTCAGAGGGTAAAATTGAATTACCAGATCCATGGATGCCTGGTAGAGATGGTGGCCCATATCATGCAAAGATTTTTATAAACAAAAATGAAAATGAAGAAATAGTAGATGTCAAAGGACCTGAACACCTCTTTTTCTTTGAAGGAGAACTTGCTAGTCAGTGTATTGCAAAAGAAAAAACTGAACCTCCTTATCCAGCAATGACTTGGGAAGATACATTAGGAAATCTTAAAGCTCTTGACACCTGGAGAGAGAAAGTAAATTATATACTGCCACAGGACGAAATATGAAATACGATAGAATAGAAGGAATAGATAAAGACATTTCTAAACTTGTTATGGGATGTGATAACCAAGATGATATCAATGAGGCTTCAAAGTTATGGGATCATTGGATTGAAGTTGGTGGCAACATGTTCGATACAGCATTCATTTATGGTGGTGGTAATCATGAAAAAGTTTTAGGACAATGGCTAACAACTAATAATAATAGAGATGATGTTCTAATTTTGGGTAAAGGTGCTCATACACCTGACTGTAATCCTGAAGCTATCTCAAAGCAATTAACCATTTCTCTGGAAAGAATGAATATAGATTATGTTGATATTTATATTATGCATCGAGATAATAATGAATATCCAGTTGATGAGTTTATTGATGCTCTAAACAAGGAAAAAGAAAAAGGGAGAATTAAAATATTTGGAGGTTCGAATTGGACTATTGAAAGATTCAAAAAAGGAAATGAATGGGCGCAAAAAAATAGTAAACAAGAAATGTCTATATTAAATAATAATTTAGCTCTTGCTAAGATGATTAATCCACTTTGGAATGGATGCTTATCATCAAATGATAATGAAATTTTAGATTATCTTAATTCCACTCAAAAATCTCATATGTCATGGTCAAGTCAAGCAAGAGGTTATTTTTTAGATGATAAAATAACAAATGAAATAGAGAAAAAAATTACAGAGGCTGAGTCATCTTGGAGAAAGCCTGGCGAAAATTCTAGTGGACCTATAAGTTGTTATGATAGCAACGATAATAAGGAGAGAAAAAAAAGAGCTAGAGAATTAGCAGAAAAAAAAGGTTGCTCTGCAAATAATATTGCAGCAAGTTGGACATTAAACCACTCTTTTCCATCATTTGCTTTAATTGGCCCTAGATCAATTAGTGAGTTGGATACCACTCTTCCTTGTTTAGATATAGAATTAAATCAAGAAGAGATAAACTGGTTAAATTTAAATTAATGGAGAAAATTTAAAATGAAAAAAAAAGAAATATCAATGCAACTTTATACTACAAGACACTTTCAACCTTATGATCCTATATTAAAATTTTTATCAAATTCAGGTATCGCTAATATTGAACTTTTTGGCTTAGAGTCAATGAATATAGATGAATTTAGATCAATTATGGATCAATCAAATATTACATCGAAGTCTACTCATGTTAGTTATGAATCTTTAACAAATCCAAGTGATATCATAAATCGGGCAAATAAAATGAATATCAAACATGTTATCGTACCTGCTCCTCCAGCAAGAAAAGATGCTGAGTTTAAAAACACATTTAATATGAATGAGGAGGAATGGATGGAATTTGGAAAAAAATTATCTTCTTATGTAAATATTTTTGAAGATGCTGGATTAACACTTGGTTATCACAATCATTCTTATGAATTCAAACCACTACCAAGTGGAAAGCTACCTATAGAGTGTATAATGAATCATAATGAAAACTTGAAATTTGAGATTGATTTAGGATGGACCATTGCAGGTGGTTCTGACCCTATTCCTTGGATAAATAAATATTCAAATAAAATTATTGCATGTCACTTGAAAGATTTTTATGATCAGACTAAAAATTTATTAGAACATGATCAGCAATCTGCAGTAGGAGAAGGTTTCATTGATTGGTCGACATTAATTTCAGAAGTTAAAAAAACACCATGCGAGGTATTTGTTTTAGAACACGACGATCCAAAAGATTATAAAGAATACACAACTAAATCTCTAGAATATTTAGAAACAATTTAATGAATATTGGAATTGTAGGCTGCGGAAACATTTCTGAGACATATTTTGAATGTCAAAAAATATTTAATAACTTCAAGATAGTTGCTTGTGCAGATTTAAATAAAGAAGCCGCATCTAATGCTGCATCTAAATATAACGTCAAGGCATTATCTGTTGAAGAAATTTTAGAATATAACGAAATTGATTTAATTATTAATTTAACAATTCCTGCAGCGCATAAAGAAATTATTACAAAATCTCTTCTTAGTGGAAAACATTGTTTTAGTGAAAAGCCATTGGCAATGAATTTTCAAGAAGGTCTAGAAATACAAAAACTAGCAAGTGAAAAAGGTTTGTATGTTGGTTGTGCTCCAGATACATTTCTAGGTGCTTCAGGGCAAAGAGCTAGAAAATTAATTGAAGATAATAAAATAGGAAAAATTGTTCTAGGAACTTTTAATTTAATGTCTCATGGGATGGAGCATTGGCACCCTAACCCAGATTTTTTCTTTAAACCTGGAGCTGGACCAGTATTTGATGTTGGTGTTTATTATATTACTCAATTAGTAAACTTAATAGGGCCAGTAAGGCAAATAAATGCAATTAGTGGTACTGCCACTTATGAAAGAACAATAACTAGTCAACCAAGATACGGTGATAAAATTAAAGTCGAAACACCAACAACTCTGATGGGCTCTTTAGAGTTTCAAAATAAAGCAAAAGTTCAGTTTTTTTGTACTTGGGATGTCTGGAAAAACAATCATTCTACAATTGAACTCTATGGACTTGATGGCTCAATGATAGTTCCTGATCCTAATTTTTTTAGTGGTGATTTATTAATTTCCCAAAAGGATAGTGATTGGGAAACTATTAATAATGATAACATGTTATTAGGTATTCCTAATAAAACTGACGGAGAAGGAAATAAAAAAGCAAATTATAGGGGAATAGGTCTTTCAGAAATGATTGATTCTATATCTCATAATCGAAAAGCAAGATGTTCTCTTGAATTATCTCTTCATGTTCTCGAGATAATGGATGGAATTATAAAATCCGCTGAAGAAAATAAATCTTATCAACTGTCTACTACTCCCAATCAACCTGAAATATTAACTGAAGAAGAAATAAAAAATTTCAAATTATAATTATAATTAAGAATTTTATATGATGTTATTCAGTAATTTTTTGATAACTCATTTGATTTTGATCAAATAAAACTTCATTAAATTTTGAAAGATCATTATCAACTTTTTTTAACATTGAGTTAAACTCTGATCTTTTTGTAACTACTAATGAAATATCTGCAACTAATAAATCTATAACAAAAAATTTATCTTTTGATTCTTTTACTCGCCAAGTAACAACAACCGATCCAGTATCTGAAAAGATTTCCATATCAATTAGAGTAACTTGATTTTTTTGATCGTATTTTGATTTTGTCAATTCATAGGTTTGGTCTGAATATCCTTGCATCATTGAAGCTATATTTAACGCTAAATGTCTTTTAAAATTATCGATGTAGATTTTTTTTGTTTTTTTATCTGATTTTTTCCAAGCTTCACCAGCAACAAATTTAGCAATACCAGTACCAGCAAAATTATTATTTATTGTTTTTTCAACTAGCAGAAATCTATTCTCATTTGAGAGATTTTGACTCTTATAAGCCTCAAGAATAATATCTATTTCTTTTTTAAGCCATTTTGAAGTTTCATCAGAATATAAATTTTTTGAAATAAAGATTATAAAAAAAAATATTATAAAGTTAAACTTCATTATTCAAATTCGATACTAATAAGGGGCAAAGGTGTTAATTCTGAGTCATCCACATTATTAATTGCTGCTTTGCGGTTTTGATAATAAGAACTTCTCACTGCTGCATAATAATCTACTGAATTATCTCTTAATGCATTAACTTCATCAATTATTTGTGATCTTGTATCAACAGCATTAACTGCAGTTCTCATTGGTACTAACCAAGCCTCACCCTCACTTACAGCATATGCATTAATTGGATCTGTCAACATTGTTAATACCATTCCTGATGTATCTCTAAGGTTCGATGGTCCGAATAAGGGAAGTACAATATAAAAACCATCTCCAACACCCCAAGTTGCAAGTGTTTGTCCATAATCTTCTTCTTTTTCTTCTAATCCAATTTTTTCAGCTACATCAAATAAACCTAATACACCTACCGTACTATTAACAATAAATCTTCCTGAAGAT
>CACLAN010000006.1 GCA_902604905.1 uncultured Alphaproteobacteria bacterium | reverse complement strand
TAACGTCTCTATTTCAAATGCAATAATAATGGAAAATTGTATAATTAAATCGGGTGCTAGAATTGGCGGTACAGGTTTTGGATTTGAAATGAAAACTAAACAAAAAATTAAGCATAGTGGCAATGTTTTAATAGGAAAAAATTCTTCTATTGGATCTAACACGACTATTGATCGAGCAGTTTTTGCCTCAACCTCGATAGGAGAATTTTCTAATATAGATAATTTAGTGCAAATTGCTCACAATGTTAATATTGGAGATTTTGCAGTAATTGCTGCTCAAGTTGGTATTGCTGGAAGTACTAAAATTGGTAATTATGTTACAATCGGAGGTCAAGCAGGTATATCTGGTCATTTAGTAATAGGTGATAATGTTACGATTGCTGGTAAAAGCGGAGTAACAAAAAACATAACTAACAACGCTATAATAGCTGGTTTTCCTGCAAAGGATATTAAGTTATGGAAAAAAGAAATAATAAAAAATAGTTTAAGAAAATGAAATTAAATACTGAAGAAATTAAAAAATTGATACCTCATAGAGATCCATTTTTGTTTGTCGATATTTGTGAAATAATCATACCTGGTGAACACGGAAAATCTGAAAAATTTTTTTCGACAAATGAATATTTTTTTAGGGGGCATTTTCCTGATAACCCAATAGTTCCTGGAGTAATTATTATTGAAGCAATGGCTCAAACAGCTGGAATTGTTGTATCATACAAACTTAGAGAATTTAAAGAAAAGTCAGTTTTATTTATGAGTGTGAATAAAGCAAAATTTAGAAAACCTATTAGTCCAGATGAAAGAGTATCATTTGAAGTAAAATTTATTAATAGTGTTAGAGATGTTTATAAATTTGAAGGTACTTGTTATAAAGGAGATGTAAAAGTAAGTGAGGCTGAGTTTTCAGCTATGATTACGTATAAGTAATAATCAGAAATATATTATTTATTTTAAGATTTATTTTCATAATTTAATAGAGTAATACATATGATCCATCCTTCAGCTGTTATTGCAAAAAATGCAGAAATTCATGAAACAACACATATTGGCCCTTTCTGTATTATTGGGAATGATGTTAGAATTGGAAAAAATAATAATTTGATTTCTCATGTTTCTATTGTCGGAAATACAGCTATAGAAAATAGTAACACTTTTTACCCATTTTGTTCAATTGGGTCTGAACCTCAAGATTTAAAATATAATAAAGAAAAATCGTATCTAAAAATTGGCAGTAATAATACATTTAGAGAAAATGTTACTGTTAATCCAGGTACATCTGGAGGAGGTTTAAATACAATTATTGCAAACAATTGTTTATTTATGGTAGGTTCGCATATAGCGCATGATTGTAAAATTCAATCTAATGTCATTTTAGCAAATAATGCAACTCTTGCTGGACACGTAGAAATTGATCAAAATGCAATTTTAGGGGGGAATTCGGCAATACATCAATTTGTAAGAATAGGAAAACACGCAATGATAGGTGGTATGAGTGGTGTGGAAAAAGATATTATTCCGTATGGTTTGTATACAGGAATAAGAGAAAATTTAAAAAGCCTAAATCTCATTGGCTTAAAGAGAAAAGGATTAACGTCAAATCTAATTAATGAGATTAAAAATCAAGTAAATTTAATTTTTGATGAAAATAATACAATTGAAAATAATATAAAAAATAATTTTGTTGAAAGTTCTGAAATTTTAGAAATTAAGGAAGTAATTGAATTTCTGAAATCAAATTCAAAAAGAGGTATTACTACTTTTGAAAATGACTAAAATAGGAATAATTGCTGGGGATGGTAATTTGCCTCTATATATTGGTAAATCACTATTAAGTAAAAATTACGATGTTACATTTTTATCTTTGAATAATAAAAATAATAAATTTTATAACAACCATAATGTTGTAGATTTAGATATCTTATCAGTTAAAAAAATCTTTAAAGTTTTAGATTCAAATAAAATAAAACATATAATTTTTGCAGGAAGTATAAAAAGACCAGGTATTAAAGATTTAGGTTTTGATTTGCAGACATTGTTACTAGCTAAAAGTCTTTTATTAGAAAAAAAAGGTGACAACAATCTTTTAACAAGCTTAAAAAAATACTTTGAAACTAAAGGATATATTTTTTTTAATTGGACCAAATATTGCAAGGAATTATTTTCAATCGAAATAAATTTAACAAAAGTCAAGCCTTCAAAAAATGCAATTCTAAATTTAAAAAAAGCTAAATCAATATATCAAATTTATAAAAAATTAGATGTTGGTCAGGCTATGATAATTCAAAATCAATTAGTTTTAGGATTAGAAGCTATAGAAGGAACAGATGAATTATTAAAAAGATGTAAAGAATATAAAAGAAAAGATGATAATGGTGTACTATTTAAATTTTCAAAACAAAATCAGAGTAATCTAATTGATATTCCTTTAATTGGCTTAGATACAATGAAAAATTTAAAAAAATATAATTATGAAGGTGTATTTTTGCAAAAAAATAAGTGTTTAATTTTAGATAAGAAAAAAATTATTGATTATGCTAGTCAAAATAATTTATTCATCTCATCAGTCGAGCTAAATTGAAAAAATTAAAAATTTTTGTTTGTTGTACAGAACAATCTGGAGAAAATATTTGCTCAAATATTTTATCAAGGATGAATATAGATAAATACCAATTTGATGGAGTTTGTGGCAAACAATCTGAAAAATATATTTCTAATAAAATTTATGATTTATCAGAATTTAAATCTATTGGGTTTTTTGAAATAATACTTTCAATTTCAAAATATTTAAAAATGATAAGAAAATTAAAAAATTATATTATTAAAAATGATTATGATTTAGTTTTAACTATAGACTCACCAGATTTTAATTATAACCTTGTAAACCAATTAAGAAAATCAAATTATAAGAACAAAATAATACATGTAGTTGCTCCAACTGTTTGGGCTTGGAGATCATATAGAGCACGGAAATTTGCAAATATTTTTGATGAAATTTTTCTTTTGTTTAATTTTGAAAATAAATATTTTAATTTTGATAACCTAAATAAAACTTTTATTGGGCATCCGATTTTTCATATAAAAAAAAGAGAGATTAAAGGAAAATATAAGTACCTATCTTTTTTACCAGGTAGTAGACAAAATGAAGTATTAAAACTTATAAAATATTTCAGTTATATTGAAAAATATATATCTAAGAATAATCTAGATTATAAAATATTTATACCAACTTTACCTCATCTTGCTTCATTAATTAAAGAAAATACTAATGAATGGAAAACTGAGACTATAATCTCAACTGATATGAGTAAATTTGATGAATATTATCAAGATGTTTACTTAAGTATAACTTGCTCTGGTACTGCCTCTTTAGAAATTGCCAAAAGAAATATTCCTCAAATAGTAATTTATAAACTTAATTATTTTACAGAAATTTTAATCAAGCCTTTTGTAAGAGTGAAATATGCAAATCTTATAAATATTATAAGCAATCAAATGATTATTCCAGAAGTTGTTAACTCAAATTTAAATGAAAATAAGTTATTAAATATTTTTCTAAATTTATTTAATGATAGAAAAAAACAAGAAACTCAAATTAATTTAATTAATATGTATCTTAAAGAAATTGTTAATGATTATAGCCCTTATGATGTGAGTATTAATCGTATAAATAAATTGATTAATCTTTCTTCCAAAGCCAATTAAAGATTGATTTTTTTTCTCTAGAAGATTCAACTTGATAGGGTCTAGCTTGATAACCAGTGTATAATTGACGAGGTCTACCAATTTTATTAATTGGATCTTCTATCATTTCTTTCCATTGTGATATCCATCCTACAGTTCTGCCAATTGCAAATAAAACAGTAAACATACTTGTAGGGAAGCCTAATGCTTTTAAAATTATACCAGAATAGAAATCTACATTTGGGAATAATTTTTTACTAATAAAATATTCATCTTTTAAGGCTATTTTTTCTAATTCTATTGCAATTTTAAGTAATGGATCATCTTGCATATTCAACTCTTCCAGCACCTCATGAGCACTTTCTTTCATCACTGTGGCTCTTGGATCATAGTTTTTATAAACTCTATGCCCAAAACCCATTAATCTAAAAGAGTCATTTTTATCTTTAGCTTTATCTATAAATTTTTGAATATTTGATACATCACCAATCTCTTCTAACATTTTAATTACTGCTTCATTAGCTCCACCATGAGCTGGTCCCCATAAAGATGCAATACCAGCAGCAATACAAGCAAAAGGATTTGCACCAGAAGAACCTGCCAATCTTACTGTTGAAGTGGATGCATTTTGTTCATGATCAGCATGTAACGTAAAAAATCTATCCATTGCTCTTACAATTTTTGGACTCACCTTATAATCTTCTGATGGTACAGAAAATGTCATGTATAAAAAATTTTCTGCATAAGAAAGATCGTTTCTTGGATAAACAAATGGTTGACCAATGGAATATTTATAAGCCATTGCACCTATTGTTGGTATTTTTGCTATTAATCTATGACAGGCAATCATTCTTTGATTAATGTCTGAAAAATCAGTACTGTCATGATAAAAGGCCGAAAGGGCACCAACAACACCTACCATAATTGCCATAGGGTGCGCATCTCTTCGAAACCCTCTGTATAAATTTACTAGTTGCTCATGCAACATTGTATGATTAGTAATTACATCTTTAAATTTCTGTTTATCTTCAGGAGATGGTAATTCCCCATGAAGTAAAAGATAACAAACTTCAAGAAATTCACTTTTAGATGCTAAATCGTGGATATCATAGCCTCTATGACGAAGAATTCCTTTGTTACCATCAATATATGTTATTCCAGATTCACATGAAGCAGTAGAAGTAAAACCTGGGTCAAAAGTAAATAACCCAGTTTCTTGATAGAGTTTACGAATATCCAAGACATTTGGACCATCTTTACTTTCAATAACTGGAATTTGATATGATTTACCACTCTCATTGTTAAATAGAGTAAATTGTTTATCGTTAATTTTTTTATCTTCGAAATCAGCCATATTTAATTACCTCTATATTGATTTAATCTATCAATAGTATCTTTTTTACCTAATATTAATAAAATATCAGAAATTGAAGGTCCTTGATAGGAATTTATTAATAAAAATCTTATTGGCTTACCTAAAACAGGGAATTTAATTTTATTATTTTTTAAAAAATCATTAATGACATTTTGAATATTGTCTCTATCCCAATCATTTATTTCTCCAATTAAATTTAAAAATTCTTTAAAAATACTATCAAATTCTGGTGTCAGTTTTACTGTCTTATTTATTTTATAATTTTCATCAAAATAAACTTTGATTGAATCATTCAAATCACTTAGTTTTTTTATATCTTTTTTATAAACATTAAAAATATTTTTTATTTTTGTATTATCTTTTTGTAGATATTTATTTAATTCAATATCACTTTCACAAAAATTGATGAATTCTTCTGTCCCGTTTTCTTTTCTTAAATAGAAATTATTAAAAAAATCTAATTTATCAAAACTAAATATACTAGATGATTTAGATAAATTAGATATTTCAAAATTTTCAATTATTTCATCTAATTCAATAGTTTCTGAATTTTCATTATTATTTGACCAACCCAAAAGTATAAGATTGTTAATAATAGCTTCTTTTAAATATCCATTTTTTTTCAAATCTAAAATATTTACGGCCCCATGTCTTTTTGATAATTTATTTCCATCTTCTCCATGAATAAGGGGAATATGAGCATATTGAGGTACATCCCAATTCATAAATTTATAAATGTAGTATTGTCTAAAAGTATTAATAAAATGATCATCCCCTCTAATAATGTAATTGATTCCTAAATCATGATCATCAACTACTACGGATAACATATAAGTCGGTGATTGATCTTTTCTAAGTAAAATGAAATCATCTAACTCTAAATTTGCTACTGAAACATCTCCTTGAATAGTATCATTAATATTTAAATTTCCTTCATCTGGCACATCTAATCTAACAACAAAATCCTCATCTTTATTTTGAATATCTTTATCATTTTTACAGTCATTACATATTTTTTTAGAAGAGTTTTTATTTTCTCTAATTAATTTTCTTTGGCGAGTAATTTTTTCTTCAGAACAGACACATTTAAATGCTCGCTTTTTTTGAAGTAAATCTTTGGCAACTTCTTGATGTCTTGATAATCTTTTAGACTGAACTTGAATGTCTTCATCCCAATCAAGTCCAAGCCATTTTAAGGAATTAGTTATGTTATCTGTGTATTCTTGTTTTGATCTTTCATGATCTGTATCTTCAATTCTCAAGTAAAATTTAGATGATGCTGATTTTTTACTTACAATATAATTAATTAAAGCCGTTCTAGCGCCTCCAAGATGTAGATTACCAGTAGGAGAGGGGGCAAATCGTGTTTTTAACATAGTCATCTTAAAATTAAGATAAACTATTAATTATATTTTCTTATAATACCAGATAAAGTCCCTTGTACTTGGATTTCACCTGTTTCATATTCCTTTGTCTGAAAACTTTGGTTAGCAGGAATTAATAAAACCTTGTCTCGATCAAATTTAATAGTTTTTAGAGTAACCTCGTTATCTTGTGTAATAACAGCTGCAATTTTTCCATTTTCAACATTATTTGTCTTTTTTATCACAGCAATATCACCGTCAAATATTCCTTTATCTATCATAGATAGGCCCTTTACTTTTAATCCAAAATATTTAGCATTTGGTGATGTCATGGAAGAGGGCACAGAAATAAATTCATCAGCATTTTCAATAGCCTCTATTGCTTCACCTGCAGCTATTGCACCAATTAATGGGATATTAATGCTATTTGACAAAGAATTTTCATCAGCAATATTATCTTTATTAATAATTTCCATTGCTCTTGCTTTGTGCTTTAATCTTTTAATAAAACCTCTTTCTTCTAGACTAGTAATTAATCTATGAATACCTGACTTTGATTTTAGATTAACTGCACTTTTCATTTCCTCAAAAGATGGGGAGATTTCATTACTTGAAATATAATTTTTTAAATAATCGTATAGCTCTTTTTGTTTTTTTGTAAGCATTAACTGTTCTATATATGTTCTTTAAGATCAAAACAAGAACAAATATAAATATCTATATTTTTCAGTTATTTAAATATTAGATTTACCACCTGTTTTCGAAACAAGGTGTATATTTTGAATTATAATTTTTTTATTTAAGTATTTACACATGTCATAAATTGTCAGACAGCTAATTGTAACGGCAGTTAATGCCTCCATTTCTACGCCAGTATTTGCGTTTGTTTTAACTGTACTTTTGACAATAAAAGTAAATTTTTTATCATTTTTTATAACCTCAATATTTATGTGATTGATTGGAATATTATGACAAAGCGGTATCAATCTAGAAGTTTCTTTTGCCCCCATAATACCACCAATTATTGCAGTTTTTTCTAGGTTCCCTTTTTTTGTCTCAAATGATTTTATTTTTTTATATGTTTCTTTATCAAATTTAATTTCACCAGAGGCAACTGCTACTCTTTCTGTGACATCTTTATTTGATATGTCAATTATATAAGGATTTCCTTTTTTATTAATATGACTCATTTAAAAGCAATTCTCCAATTTTCTTTTCTTTATCTTTAGATTTTAACAAACTTTCTCCAATTAAAAAATTATATATCCCTGTTGAATTAAATTTTTTTATATCATCAGAAGTTTTAATTCCACTCTCTGCAATTAATATATAATCATTAATTAAATTTTTATTCAAATTTATTGAGTTATTTAAATTGATTTCAAGACTTTTAAGGTTTCTATTATTAATTCCAATCACAGGGTAGTCTAATTTGATTGCTCTTTTCAGTTCGTCTTCATCATGAACCTCTATAATACAATCTAATTTTAATTCATTTGCATAATTTATAAATTCTATTGCTTGAGCATCTGATAGTATTGATAAAATTAATAATATACAATCAGCTTGATAAATCTTACTTTCTAAAATTTGATATTTATCAATAATAAAATCTTTTCTTAAAATAGGTAAATTTGTTTTCTTTTTTACAAGAGATAAATGATCAATATTTCCTAAAAAATATTTACTTTCTGTTAAAATTGATAACGCTCCAACACCTGATCTTTCATATAAAATAGCAATGTCTTCTGGTTTGTAATCTGAAATTATTTCACCTGCACTTGGACTTTGTTTTTTTACTTCACCAATTATAAAGTTTGTTTTATTTTTTTGAGCTGAAATTAATTCATCTTTAAATTCACGTTTCTCTAATTTTGAGGAAATTAATTTTTCTAATGTTTTAAAAGAACATCTTTTTTTTGTTTCTTCTAATTCTTTAGATTTATCTTCACAAATTTTTTGAAGTATATTACTCATTAATTAGTGAGTTTACAAAATTTTTTGTAATTCCTTCCTCAATTGTTTTTTTTGCTAATTCAAAACTATCTTTTAGATTATTTCTTAAATTGGATAAATATATTGCTGCTCCTGCATTTATTTCTATAATCATTTGAAATTCTTTGTAATCTCCGTTAATCATCTTATTAAAGCATTTTGCATTATATTCTGGATCTCCACCTTTTATATCTTCTAATTTAATTAAATCATAACCATAGTCTCTTGGATCAAAACTATATTCTAGAACTTTATTATTTTTTAATTCATTTATTAGAGTATTGTCTGATAAACTTATTTCATCTAAACCATCTAATCCGTGTACAACCATCGCTTTTTCAGAGCCTAATTCTTTTAAACAATTGCAATGCATAGAAACTAAATTTTTTGAATAGACACCTAAAAGTTGTTTTCTTGCTTTAGCAGGATTAGTAAGTGGACCTAATAAGTTAAATATTGTGCGTGTAGCTAAATTCTTACGAACATTAATTACATTCTTCATGGCAGAATGATGATTTTGAGCAAATAAAAAGCAAAAATTTTTATTTGATAATGAGTTTTCTAAATCTTCTACATTATTTGTAATCTTATAACCTATTTTTTCTAACATATCTGCAGAGCCTGATTTTGAACTAACCGAACGATTGCCATGCTTTGCTATAGTAACACCAGCACTTGCAGCAACTATTGCTGCACTTGTTGATATATTTAATGTGTCTTTCATATCTCCACCGGTACCACAAGTATCAATTGTATTTAGCGGAGAGTTTATTTTTAGAGATTTCTCTCTCATTACTTTAGCTGCACCGATAATCTCTTCTTTTGTTTCACCTTTTAACTTTAAACCAATTAGTATTGATGTAATTTTAATATCATCTAATTCTCCACTCATAATTTTATTGAATATATACATACTCTCTTCAATATTCAGATTTTGTTGTTTGAGAATTTTATTTAATATTAAAGTTTGATCCATTATTTTGCTAAGTTTAAAAAGTTTTTTAAAATAATTTTACCCATATCAGTACCTATGCTTTCTGGATGAAATTGTAGTCCAAATATTGGTAATTTTTTATGTGCAATACCCATTATAATCTTATTATTTGTTTCAGCAGTAATTAAAAAATCTTTAGGCATAGTTCTTTTATCAATTATAAGAGAATGATATCTAGTAGCTTTAAATTTTCTTTCTACATTTTTAAATATAGAGTGGCCAAAGTGATTAATTGTATCAACTTTTCCGTGCATGATTTCTTTGCATTTAATGATTTTACCTCCAAAAGCTTGACCAATAGTTTGATGTCCTAAACAAATGCCAAGTATAGGAAATTGTTTTGATAATTCTGCAACGATATTAAGACTTATTCCAGCTTCATTTGGTGTGCACGGACCTGGTGAAATAACTATTGATTTAGGTTTTAATTTACGAATTTTATTTATCGAAATTTTGTCATTTCTAAAAACAACAACCTTCTGATTTAAATCCAATAAGTAGTGTTTTACATTGTGAGTAAAACTATCATAATTATCTATCAGTAATATCATATATCGAATTTGTATGAATCCTCTGCAGCTGCCATTAAAGCACCAGCTTTATTCAAAATTTCTTGATGTTCATTTTTTGGGACCGAGTCATAAACTATTCCAGCACCAGCCTGAATGTATAATTTATTATCTTTTACAAGCCCAGTCCTCAAACTAATACAAGTATCCATGTCTCCATTAGAGTCAAAATAACCCATACAACCAGCATAAAAACTTCTGTTTAAATTTTCAAGTTCCTCTATGATTTCCATCGCTCTTATTTTAGGTGCACCAGAAACTGTACCTGCTGGAAATCCAGCCATTAACGCATCTAGAGCATCTAAATTATTATCTATTTTTCCCTCAACGTTTGAAACAATATGCATTACATGAGAGTAGTATTCTATAATCATCTTTTCAGTAACATTCACTGTTCCTTTTTTTGCAACGCGACCAACATCATTCCTTCCTAAATCTAAAAGCATTAAGTGTTCTGCGAGTTCTTTCTTATCATTCAGTAAGTCATTAGATAAATAAAGATCTTCAGAGGCGTTCTTTCCTCTTTTTCTTGTTCCAGCAATTGGTCTTATCGTAACTTTTTTATTTCTTAATTGAACCATTAATTCTGGACTAGAAGCAACAAGACCTATTTTATCGAAGTTAAGATTTACAAGATAAGGAGATGGATTTAGTCGTCTTAACGATCTATAAAGATTGACTGCCTTTAAATTATATTTTGTTTCAAATCTCTGTGAAGGCACAACTTGGAAGATATCTCCATTTTTAATATATTCTTTTGCTTTATTTACAATTTTATAAAATTGTTCTTTTTTGAAATTTGATTTAAATTTTAATTTAGATTTTTTATTTTTATTTTGAGCAGGTTTTAAAATACTTTTTTCTAACTTTTTAATTGTTTTATCAATAAGTAATTTATTTTTTCTATAGGCTTTTTCTGCTGAGATTTTTTTACTTGGATACGTAACTGTCATAAGGGAAATAATATCTTTAATATTATCAAAAACCGCGACAATTTTTGGTCTGATTAAAATTGCATCAGGTATTTTTATATTGTCCTTATTACTAAGTTTAATTTTTTCAATATATTGAATCATTGGGTATCCTAAATATCCAACTAACGTTGGGAAAGGAACGTCAATTTCATTATTTTTAAACTTTGAAATTTTTACTAATTCTTTAAGGCTATGGATCGGCTTTTGATCTAGTTTGTAATCAAAATTATGATCCAAATATTTAATTTTTGCCTTACCTTTATCAACTGTCCAAATTAAATCTGGATCACAACCAAGTAATGAGTAACGCCCTCTTTTACTTCCACCCTCTACAGACTCCAATAGAAAGGAATATTTTTCCAATTTACTAATTTTTAATAATGATGAAAATGGCGTTTCAATATCAGCAATAAGATTTTTTGTTAATATTTGAGGTAAGCCTTTGTTGTATTGACTTATAAAAATTTTTTTTTCTAGACTCATTTATACTGAGATAAAAGACCATTTATAAGTTCATCATTAAATGATATTTCTTTTGTCTTAATAATCTCACTACCAAATGCTGTTTTCAAATCACCTATTAAATTTATATTTGAAGTATTTTCACTTTCTTCAGGCATTTTTATACTTTTAATATTAGCAAAATAAATAGCATTTTCATCAGATCCAAAAGCTACTTTATCAATATCAGTTTCAAAAATCTTTTGTTTAAAAGAAATTGGTAATTCTTCATTAGTATTTAAAGATAAAGTTAAATTTTCTGGATTAGTTGCATAAAATTTACTTATATTTGTGAAGATCTCTTTATTATTTTCAAAAATATTTTCTGCTTGTTCAGTTTTTTTTGTTAATGTAAAATCATTTAAAACACTGTCAAAGATATTATCAATACTCTCTATTTTTGACGGATAAATGTCATCAATGTTTACAATAAAAGAAGTATCATTATCAATGTCTACTAAATCACTAACAAAATCTTTATTTTGTGTAAAAGAAAATGAAATTATGTTACTTAAAGTAGGGTTATCTTCGTTAGTATTGTTTATAATTTTTTTCTTAATGATTAATTTCAGATTATTTTGATCTGCTATTTCAGTAATTGAAAACCCATCAAGTATTTGTTGGTCGAGGCTTGATTTTAATTCATTAAAGTAATTATCTAATTCAAAATTGATTAATGTATTATTTATTTCATTCTTAACTTCATCAAATCTTAATTCTTTTTCTGGAAAAATGTCATCCAATATAATTATATGATATGCCAAGGTAGTTTGGACTACATCTGATACACTTCCTTTGTCTAATTCAAATATTGCATTTGCAAGTTGTTCTAAAACTTTATTTCTATCAACATTTTTAAATTCATTGAAAATTATATTATTTTCTTCAGCATATTTAATAATTTCTTCATTAGTTTTTACAGAAACATTTAATTTAAACTCATCTGCTTCTTCTTTTGATTTAAAATTAAATTGCTTGAAGCTTCTTTCTTCAGGATTAACAAATAAGTTTTTATTGTTATTATAATATTCTTTAAGATTATTTTCTGAAGGTGAAAAATTGTTTCTAAAATCACTTTTATTTATTAAAATATATGAAATATCTCTCTCTTCATTTGTCATATAATCAGCAGAGTTATTATTAAAATAATCTAATAGTTCTTTATTGTCTTTTGTAATTTGATCCTTATTGTATTTTTCGAGTTTAACTTCATTGTACAATATTTTAAGTAACTCTATTTCTCTAATCTGATTATCATACTTATCAAAATTTATTTGAAATTGTGATGGATAATTTTTTTGAAATAAAACTTGATCAAATACAAAAGCCCTAGTTTCAAAATCTATTAAATCTACTAAATCTTCAATTTTTAAACCCTGATTTCTTAAGAATGTATTTAGTCTATCATTATCTAATTTATTGTTAATGTACAGATCTGGAAAATTTCTTTTTGTTTCTTTTGCAATAGTTGTGTCATCTAAAATATAATTTATTTTATCAAACTCATTTTCAAAGATTGCACTATTGACTAAATTTTGAAGTGCTATTTGATGAACTTGAAAGTTTCTAATTTGATCTCCAGTTAATTGACTTCCCATCATTTGAGAAAATTGATTAATATTCATATCCATTGATCTAAGAAATTTTGTTGTTGAAATAGGTGTTCCTGAAATATCAGCAACAAAGTTATCAGAATTAAATAAATTTGAGTATCTTGATTGTCCTCTAAAAAAGAACAAACTTGCTGCAAAAAGAATTGCTAAACCGATCCCAATCCATGATTTTCTAAATGCTCTCATAAAATTTCTATTGCTTCTATAATATTAGTTTCTATAAATAAAAGTAATTATGGTAAAACTTGATAAATATTCCTCAATTTTTATAGCAAATTGGAAATTAAATGGAAATTCGTCATTTTTAAAAGATTATTATGAAAAATTAAAAGTTAATCCTAATAATTGTACGATTATCTGCTCACCTTCAATTTACTTAAAATCACTAAAAGGAAATAATGAAAACTTATTTTGTGGTGCACAAGATGTCTCTTCTTTTAAAGAAGGCGCATATACGGGAGAATTATCCGCCTCAATGCTAAAGGATAATAATATAGATTTTTGTTTGGTTGGACACTCTGAGCGAAGACAATATTTTGCTGAAACAAATGATAAAGTGAATACTAAAAGTTTAAATCTTATTGAAGAAAATATTATTCCAGTGATCTGCATAGGTGAAACCTTAGAACAAAAAGAAAAAAGCTTAACGGAAGAAATTTTAACTTCACAAATTAAGGATAGTGTTCCAAATTTAGCAAATCATCAAAATGCATTAATTGCTTATGAGCCAGTTTGGGCAATAGGAACAGGATTAACTCCAACCTTAGATGAAATAAATCAAGCTCACGAATTAATCAAAAATTTTGATCAAAAGTTTACTGACTTTAAAGTGCTTTATGGAGGTTCTGTTAAGTCTTCAAATTCAAAAGAAATTACTAACTTGAGTTATGTAGATGGCTGCTTAATTGGTGGAGCATCATTAAAAGTTGATGAATTCAATACAATTATTTCTTGATTAATGAAATCAATTTAATATAAAGCGCAAATATGACAAC
The DNA here is from genome assembly GCA_902604905.1 of uncultured Alphaproteobacteria bacterium. Lineage (GTDB taxonomy): Bacteria > Pseudomonadota > Alphaproteobacteria > HIMB59 > CACPNW01. The sequence goes on along the minus strand of CACLAN010000006.1, from coordinate 34,814 downwards.
TTTAGTAATAATACAGCTCATACTTGCTCTTGCCTTGGTAATATTAGTTTTATTACAAGGATCTGATAACGATAGCTTGGGACTTGGTGGTGGAACTTCAACTGGAATGATGTCAGCTCGAGGTACTGCAAACCTACTTTCTAGGCTAACTGCAATAACTGCTGGTTTATTCATGGTAATGAGTATCGTTCTAACAATTACAGCTTCTATTGGTTCAGATCGCAATGTTTTGGAGTCACTTCCTTCAATTAATACTGAAGAAACTTTAGAAGAACCAACTATACCAGAAAATAATTAATAATATCTTGCTATAACAAGATCTATTATGTATCAGGGTATTCCGTAATGCATTTTGTTTTTATTACGGGTGGAGTAGCATCATCTCTTGGAAAAGGTATAGCCTCAGCATCCTTAGCAACACTATTAAAAAGCAGAAAATTCAAAGTAAGAATTAGAAAGTTAGATCCTTATTTAAATGTGGATCCAGGAACAATGAGTCCATATCAACATGGAGAAGTTTACGTTACTGATGATGGCGCAGAAACAGATTTAGATCTTGGTCATTACGAAAGATTTACAAATCAGTCCGCAAAACAATCAGATAGTGTGTCGTCAGGTAAGATTTATTCCAATGTTCTTCTAAAAGAAAGGAAGGGAGATTACCTTGGCTCAACAATTCAAGTAATTCCTCATGTTACCAATGAAATAAAATCATTTATTAATAGTGATTTAAAAAAATGAAGATATCGCAATTTATGAAATAGGAGGAACAGTTGGAGATATTGAGTCTTTACCTTTTTTAGAAGCTATACGACAAATAAGAAATGATAAAAATATTTCATCAGCATTAATTCATATGACTTATATTCCATATTTAAGTTCAGCGGGTGAGTTGAAAACAAAACCTACTCAACACTCAGTTAAAGAACTTCTTAATGCTGGTATACAACCAGACATCATTATGTGTAGATCTGAGCAACCAATAGACAAGGATTCAATTTCTAAAATATCTTTATTTTGTAATGTAAAAAAAGAGTCTGTAATTCCTGCATTAAATGCTAAGTCAATCTATGAAGTTCCTTCATTATATTCCAAATACGGTTTGGATGAGGCTCTACTTAAACAATTAGGTTATAAGCCCAAAAATCATAAACTAAATTTGAAGCCTTGGATTGATCTCCAAAAAAAAATTAAAAAAAGAAAACATAAAGTAAAAATTGCAGTAGTAGGAAAATACACAAATCTTAAAGATAGTTATAAATCACTAAATGAAGCATTGGTACATGGGGGAATAGAAAATTCTGCTGATGTAGATATTCAATGGATTAATTCTGAAAAAGAAAGCAACATTAGTTTAATGAAAAAATTAAAAGGTTGTGATGGAATTCTAATTCCAGGTGGTTTTGGTATTCGTGGAATTAATGGAAAAATTAATGCCATTAAATATGCAAGAGAAAATAATATTCCTTTTTTTGGAATCTGCCTTGGAATGCAATTAGCGGTTATTGAAATTGCACAAAATATTCTAAAAATTAAAAATGCTCATTCTTCAGAATTTAAGAAAACTACCAACTCAGTAATTGGATTAATGACAGAATGGTTAAATAAAAATAAGATCGAAAGAAGAGACAAAAATAGTAATAAGGGCGGAACAATGCGTCTAGGAGCATATAAAGCTATTTTGAAAAAAAATTCAAAAATCTTTTCAATATATAAAAGTAAAGTAATTAGTGAGAGACACAGACATAGATACGAAGTAAATCAGAAATTTCTATCAAAATTTGAAAACAAAGGTTATTATTTTAGCGGTATGTCACCAGACGGATTATTACCTGAAGTGCTTGAGAGTAAAAAACATAAATGGTTTATAGGAGTTCAGTTTCATCCAGAGTTAAAATCAAGACCATTAAATCCTCATCCTCTTTTTGTATCATTTATAAAGGCTGCAATTAATGATTAATATCAATCTAAAAAATTTTTCTATCTCAAATAATTCTCCATTTGTTTTAATTGCCGGTCCATGTGTAATAGAAAATGAAAGTCACTCATTGATGATTGCAGAAGAGCTAAATAAAATATGTAATGATGTTGGTATTAATTTAATTTTTAAATCTAGTTTTGATAAGGCAAATAGATCAAGTATTAATAGTGATAGGGGTATTAATCTCGATGACGCATTAAAAATCTTTGAAAAAATTAAAACTAATTTTAATTTACCAATACTAACCGATGTCCATAATGAAGACCAATGTAATCAATTAAATAAAGATAGTATTATAGATATTATCCAAATTCCTGCGTTTCTATGCCGTCAAACAGATTTATTATTAGCTGCAGGTAGTACAAATAAAATTATTAATGTTAAAAAAGGTCAATTTTTATCACCAACTGACGTCAAAAATATTTTCACAAAGATAGAAACTACAAATAATAAAAATATCATGATTACTGAAAGGGGAACAACTTTTGGTTACAATACTCTTGTAAATGATTTTAAAGGTATAGATATTATGAAAAAATTTGAGTACCCTGTAATATTTGATGCAACTCATTCTGTGCAACAACCAGGAGGAATGGGCGATAAAAGCGGTGGTCAAAGAGAGCATATCCCTTCTTTATGTAAAGCTGCTATATCTATTGGCGTAGCTGGTTTATTTTTAGAAACTCATAATGATCCAGATAATGCCCCTAGTGATGGACCGAACATGATCAATATTAAAGATTTAAAAAATTTATTAACTCAACTTAAACAATTTGATGATATAGCAAAAAACAATGCCTAAAATAACGAATATAAAAGCAAGACAAATAATAGATAGCAGAGGAAATCCTACTGTTGAATGTGATATAGTGTTTGAAAATTCTACCTTTGGAAGAGCTGCGGTTCCAAGTGGAGCATCTACTGGAGTGCATGAAGCTTTAGAGTTGCGAGATAATGATAAATCCAAATATAAAGGTAAGGGAGTTTTAAAAGCAGTAGGTAATATCAATGATACAATTTCTAATGAACTAGTTGGAAAATCATTTGAAGATATTTCTTCTTTTGATGATTTTTTATTACAACTCGATGGTACGGAAAATAAATCTAACCTAGGCGCGAATGCAACCCTTGCCGCAAGTTTAGCTTTTGCAAAATGTTTAGCTTCTTCTGAAGGTCATGAATTATATTCTTTTCTTGGTAAAGAACATACAATGAGTCTTCCTGTTCCAATGATGAATATTATTAATGGTGGTTCACATGCAGATAATGATGTTGATATTCAAGAATTTATGGTTGCCCCAATTGGTGCAAATAATTTTTCAGAAGCACTTCAATATGGTTGCGAGATATTTCACTCATTAAAGTCACTTTTAAAATTAAAAGGTTTAAACACCAATGTTGGTGATGAAGGTGGATTTGCTCCTAATATAAATAGTTCTAGTGAAGTTATAGAAACTGTTTTGAAATCAGTGGAGGATGCAGGTTTTAAACCTGGAAAAGATATTTATCTTTCACTTGATGTTGCATCAACTGAATTTTATAAAAATAATAAATATGATTTACAAGGAGAAAAAATTGTTTTGTCTTCTGATGAAATGATAAAATATTTAGAGAAACTAGTAAATGCTTATCCAATTTATTCTATTGAAGATGGAATGTCAGAGGATGATTGGGATGGTTGGTCTAATTTAACATCGACAATAGGAAAAAAAGTCCAGTTAGTTGGTGATGATTTATTTGTTACTAATAAAAAAAGATTACAAAAAGGTATATCAGAGAGTGCGGGGAATTCTATTTTAGTTAAAGTAAATCAAATTGGAACTCTAAAAGAAACTCTAGAGTCGATTAAATTAGCTAAAGAAAATAATTTTACTACTATAATTTCACATCGTTCTGGTGAGACTGAAGATACAACGATTGCTGATTTATCAGTTGGTGTTTCAGCAGGTCAAATTAAAACAGGATCATTATCTAGAACAGATAGAACGGCAAAATATAATCAATTATTACGAATTGAAGAAGCATTACAAGGTAAAGCAAAGTATGCTGGGTCTTCTATCTTAAATAGTAATTGACAGTCTCCATCTTAAATATGCTATTTGTATAAAAGATGAACAAATCATTAGTTTTAAAAAATAAATTTTATTTTTATTTGTCTTTTTTGTTTACTTTTTTTTTATTTGTTTATCTTCTGTATTTTCTTGTAAATGGTGAGAGGGGATTACTGAAATATTTCAATCTTAAAAATCTTAATGCTCAATACAATGAACAATATATGTCCTTAAAAAAGGAAAATGAATTTTACCTAGATAGAATTGAAAGATTACAACCAAATACTATAGATTTGGATTATTTAGATGAGACATTTAGGAAAGTTACAGGATTTACTTCAGAAAACGAAACAGTTATAATTATAGAATAGATTGATTTATTTGACAAAAAATCACCCTAATTATAATTAAAGATTATCATATGAAGAAACTTCAAAAAGCAGATTATATCAAGATGTACTCTTTTATGCTCAAGATTAGAAGATTTGAGGAAAGAGCAGCCCAACTTTACGGAATGGGTAAAATAGGTGGTTTTTGTCATTTGTATATTGGTCAAGAGGCAGTTGTTGTTGGTATATTAATGACAATAGATAAGAATGACTCAGTTGTAACAACTTATAGAGATCATGGCCATATGATTGCTAGGGGATTAGATCCAAAACGTATTATGGCAGAATTGACAGGTAGAGAAGATGGTTATTCTGCTGGTAAGGGTGGTTCAATGCATATGTTCTCTAAGGAAAATAATTTTTATGGCGGTCATGGTATTGTAGGAGCTCAAGTACCAATAGGAACCGGTATAGCATTCACGCATAAATATAATAGAGAAAAAAATATATGCAGAACATATATTGGTGATGGAGCAATGAACAATGGACAGGTTTTTGAAGCTTTTAATCTAGCTGCTTTATGGAAGCTTCCTGTTTTATACATTATTGAAAATAATAAATATGGTATGGGTACATCTGTAGATAGAGCTGCGGCCGGATTAGATTTATATAAAAGAGGTGAGGCATTTGGCATTCCTGGTGAGAAGGTGGATGGGATGAATGTATTTTCAGTTATAGAAGCAGCTGATAAAGCAGGTAAATATGTAAGAGAAGGGAATGGTCCGTATATTATCGAAGTACAAACATATCGATATAGAGGACATTCAATGTCAGATCCTGCTAAATATAGAACGAAAGAAGAATTAGATAATTATAAGCAAACTGATCCTATTGAAATAGTTAAAGCAGAAATATTAAAGAAAAAAATTGCAACTAATGATGAAATTGAAAAAATTAATAAAGATACTTTAGAAGAAATAAAAAATGCAGCTGAATTTGCAACCACTAGTCCTTTTCCAAAGAATAGTGAGCTTTATACGGACGTTTATTTATAAATTATGAGCACAGAAATTTTAATGCCCGCATTATCGCCAACAATGACAGAAGGAAATCTGTCTAAGTGGTTAATTAAAAAAGGGGATACTGTTAAGGCTGGTGATTTGATAGCCGAAATTGAAACTGACAAAGCTACAATGGAAGTAGAAGCGGTAGATGAAGGGGTTGTTCTTGATCTTTTATTTAAAGAAGGAGAAGCAAATATTCCAGTTAATAAAGCTATAGCAATTATTGGTGATCCAAATGAAAAAGTTGAAGTAAAAAAAGAAGAACCTGCAGATAAAGTAATTGAAGAAAAGAAAATTGAAAACAATATTGAGACAAAAATTGAAACCAAGAAAGATGATATAATCAATACACTATCACCTAAAAAAGAAGAAGATACAAATTTAAGCTCAGAAGAAATTACGATGCGTCAAGCACTAAGAGACACAATGGCTGAAGAAATGAGAAAAGATAATAAAGTTTTCATACTTGGAGAGGAAGTTGCCGAGTATCAAGGTGCGTATAAAGTAACGCAAGGTCTTCTTCAGGAATTTGGCAAAGAAAGAGTGTTAGATACTCCTATTTCCGAACATGGATTTACTGGATTAGCAGTTGGAGCAGCATTTAAGGGATTGAGACCAATATTAGAATTCATGACTTTTAATTTTTCTATGCAAGCAATTGATCAAATTATAAATTCAGCTGCAAAAACGCTTTACATGTCTGGGGGACAAATTAATTGTCCTATTGTTTTTAGAGGACCTAATGGTGCTGCGGCCCAAGTTGCTGCACAACATAGTCAGGATTTCTCTTCTTGGTATTCTCAAGTGCCAGGTTTAAAAGTCATTGCACCATCTACTCCTTATAACGCAAAAGGCTTGTTGCGTTCTGCAATATCAGATCCAAATCCCGTGATTTTCCTAGAAAATGAAATTCTTTATGGATTAAAAGGTCCTGTTAATAATGATATTAACTTCTCAATACCTATTGGAAAAGCAAATATTGAAAAAGAAGGAAAAGATTTAACAATTGTCACTTATTCTATAATGTTGCAGAAATCAAAAGAAGCGGCATTAAGATTAAAAGAGGAATACAATTTAGATGCAGAAATTATTGATTTACAAACTTTACGACCTTTGGATACGGAAACAATCTTAAATTCAGTTAAAAAAACTAATAGACTAATTACTGTCGAAGAGTCCTGGCCATTTGGTAGTGTTGGTTCTGAAATTGCAAATATTGTTCAAAGGGATGCATTTGATTATTTAGATTCACCTGTGATAAAAGTTAATAGTGCGGATGTTCCAATGCCATATTCATTAAGCTTAGAAAAATTATATCTTCCTCAAGTTGATGATATTATAAATGCTGCAAAAAAAGTAAGTTATATAAAATAAATGGCCATTAAAGTTTTAATGCCTGCATTATCACCCACAATGTCAGAGGGTGTAATTAATAAGTGGTTAGTTAATGTTGGTGATACTGTATCAGCTGGAGATATATTAGCTGAAATTGAAACAGATAAAGCAACAATGGAAGTTGAAGCAGTTGATGAGGGAGAAATTACACATTTAATTGATACAACATCAGATAAACAAATTGCTGTTAATTCTGTCATTGCTCTAATCAATGGTAGCAAAGATGAAAGATTAGAAGATTATAATGATAAAGATCAAACTGTAAGCAGTGAAGAAAAAAATGAAGTTTTAGAAACACCTAAAGAAAATACTGAAGTAGATAACAGTCAAATAATAGAAAGCAGTAAAGATTCAAACATTAAACAAAATACTAATTTTGCTTCACCGTTTGTTAAAAAATTTTCGAAAGATAATAATATTGATCTAACTCTTATTAAAGGGTCTGGACCTGATGGTAGGATAATAAAAAAAGATATTCAAAATTTTGAACTTCATATCAATGATGAAAACATTTCTGTAATTGAACCGTCTAGTATTAGAAAAATAATTGCTGAAAGAACAACACAAACAAAAAATGAGGTTCCACATTTTTATCTTACTATTGAAACAAGAATGGATAAGCTAATAAATTTAAGAAAAAAAATAAATTCAAATAGTAATATCAAAATCTCGTTTAATGATCTCATTGTAAAAGCATGCGCAATGGCAATAGCAAAAAATCCTGAAACAAATATTTCTTGGGTGAATGGTAAAATTCATCAATATAAAAATATCAATATTGCTATAGCGGTAGCGTTAAAAGAAGGATTGATCACACCTATTGTTAAAGAAGCCGATACAAAAGGATTAGCTGAAATCTCAACAGAAATTAAATCATTAGTAAAAAAAGCTAATCAAAATAAATTATTACCAGAAGAATATAGTGGAGGATCTATAACTATCTCAAACTTAGGCATGTTTGGAATCACAGAGTTTCAGGCAATTATTAATCCGCCTCAATCAAGTATTATTGCAATTGGATCTATAATTGAAAAACCTGTTGTGAACTCTGGCAGTATTGAAATAGGGCATACAATGAAATCTACTATTTCAGCAGATCATAGATCACTAGATGGTGCCGTTGCGGCAAAATTACTCAAAGATTTTAGCGATATTTTGGAAGATCCCTTCCAAATATGGTTGAATAGCATGGATATGGAAGTTATTTAACCTGCATGAGTGGACCACGTCATCCTGAAAAAGTAAAAAATAAATCTAACCCAATTCCTAAAAAACCAAGTTGGATTAGAGTAAAAGCACCAACTTCAAAATTTTTCAAAGAAACAAATAAACTCCTAAAAGATAAAAAAATTGTAACTGTATGTGAAGAAGCTGCATGTCCAAATATAGCTGAATGTTGGCAAAAAAAACACGCAACATTTATGATACTCGGAGATATATGTACTAGAGCTTGCGCATTTTGTAATATTAAAACTGGCAAACCTCATTATATTGACCACGGTGAAGCTATAAGAATTGCTGAGTCAGTTAAGCAATTGAATTTAGAACATGTTGTAATAACAAGTGTTGACAGAGACGACCTAATAGATGGTGGAGCATTACATTTTATCAACGTAATAGATTCAATTAAATCTTTAAATCCAAGTTGCACAATTGAAATTTTAACACCTGACTTTAAAAATAAACCTGAAGCTATAGATATTTTATCAAAAAATTTACCTGACGTCTTCAATCATAACTTAGAAACAGTGCCAAGATTATATCCATCAATTCGTCCGGGTTCACGTTACTTTGTAAGTTTAAATTTACTCAGTCAAATTAAAGAAAAAAATCCAAGTATATTTACAAAATCAGGTCTAATGGTTGGTTTAGGTGAAACTAAAGAAGAAGTATATCAGGTAATGGATGATTTAAGAGCAGCTAATGTTGATTTTATTACAATAGGGCAATACTTACCTCCAACACCGAAACACGCTAAGCTAGAAAAATTTATTACTCCTCAAGAATTTGATGAATATAAAAAAATGGCATACGCAAAAGGATTTCTAATGGTGGCATCATCACCGCTAACTCGTTCAAGTTATCATGCTTCTGATGATTTTAAAATCATGCAAGAAAATAGGAAAAATAAACTTTATTCAATTCAATGAAATCTTCAAATAGAGAGGAAATAGTCGATCACGACGCTAAAGGACTTTTTGATATTGTTTTAGATATTGAAAGTTATCCATATTTTATTCCTTGGTGTTCAGCAATGAGAATTCATTCAAAAAATAAAAATGAAATATATGCTGATATGGTCGTATGGTATAAATATTTTATGCCCCAAACTTTTGGTTCTCACGTCACTTTTGATAAAAAAAAACTTTCAATAAGTACAACTTATATTGAGGGACCTTTAAAAGACCTTAAAACTAATTGGATTTTTGAATCATTAAAAAAAAATCAAACAAGAATTCATTTTAATGTTGAATTTGAATTTAAACGATTTTTTCACCAAAAAATTGCTGAAGCTTTTTTTCCTTTAATTGAAAACAAAATGATTGAATCATTTAAAGTTCGTGCTGATGAAATTTTAGATTAATTGATTAATTTTGCTAAATATAAAATCTCTAGTTTTTCTCTGTATGTCCAATCGTTTCCCTTTGTATATTTTCTTGAAAATATAATTATTTTTATTAACTTTAATTCCAATATACACTAATCCTACTGGCTTTAACTTTGTCCCACCATTCGGACCTGCTATACCAGTTGTAGAAATGCAGATTATTGTTTTTTCATTTTTATACAGACCATTTATCATGTCCTCAGCTACTTCTTTACTTACAGCTCCAAATTTAGAGAGATTACTTTTTGAAACAGATAAATATTTAGATTTAGCTTTATTTGAATAACTAATAATCCCGTAAGAGAAAATTTTTGAAATTCCACTATATTTTGTTATAGTGTTTGCTATTAACCCACCTGTACATGACTCAGCAACTGAAATTGAGATATTTTTTTTTATTAATTTATCTATAACTTTTTTAATAATAGGCATTTACAATATAAAGAATTACTATTGTATATATTCCTGCTATTAAATCATCAAGAATTACACCAAAAGCTGATTTAAGTTTCCTATCTACTAAGTTGGCTGGAAAAATTTTCAATATATCAAAAAAACGAAATAAAATAAAAATTAGCGCTATTGTTACATAAGGATTTATTATTTTAATTTGATCATAAAATATTAAAATTAAGTATACTCCTAAGAATTCATCAATAACTATTATTTTTGAGTCATGTGATTGGTTGTGTGAAGAGAATTTATTAATAAAAAATAAAGATAGTAAAAAGATTACAAAAAAAATAACTACAAATATTTGTAAAGAAATAATTTTGTATTCAACAATAGGAAATAAAATAACTATTGATAAAAAAGATGCAAAGGTTCCTGATGGTATTAATTTAATATATCCAGCAAAAGATAAAGATACAAAAAAATTAGCTAATTTTATCATCTGTTATATGAACTATTGACTCGGCTGCAATTCCTTCGCCATTACCAATAAAACCAATTTTTTCATTTGTAGTTGCTTTAATAGATACAGAGGTATTTTTAATTTGAAGTAATGTTGAAATGTTCTTAATCATTTTTGAAACATATTTATTAATTTTAGGTTTTTCAGCTATTATATTTATATCTAGATTGATTACAGAATAACCTTTTTCTTTAAGTTTATTTCTGCAATAAATAATGAACTTAGATGAATCTGCATTTTTCCATTTTTCATCTGTGTTTGGAAAGTGATGACCTATGTCTCTCATAGAGAGCGCTCCAAAAATACTATCACAAATTGCATGCAGTACAACGTCCGCATCAGAATGACCAATTAACTTAGAGAAAGGAATTTTAACTCCCCCTAATTTTAATCCATTTTTGGTTTTTTTATCAATTTGATGAATATCATAACCAATACCGTATTTTGTTATGGGCTTTCTGTATAAATTAAATAACTGAATATCTTCTGGGTAAGTAATTTTAATATTATTTTTTTCACCTTTGATCCAATTTATTTTTATTTTTGATTTTTGTAATAGCCCTGCATCATCATTAAATTCAAAATTTTTATATTTGATATGTTCTTTTAATATTAAATTGTAATTAAACCCCTGGGGTGTTTGTACGTTAATTGCTTTTGTTTCCAATTTACTTTTCTTTATTAGTTGTCTGTCATTATATTCAACATATGGAATTGCATTAGTATTTTTCCCTAATTTGGATATAATTCTTTTAATTAATTTATTACTACATAAAGGACGCGCAGCATCATGTATAAATACATTCTTAATTTTAAATTTTTTTAAATTTTTTAAAGCATTAAAAGATGAAATTTGTCTTGTATGTCCAGGTTTTGAATAGGTAATTTTTATTTTCTCAGAAACAGCCTTATGATTAAAGTAAGTGTTTTGATATTTTTTATCTATTGAAATATTAATAATATCGAAGTTTGATAAATCTAAATTTGAAATGAAATAATTTAAAAAATTTGTATTCCCAATTTTTAAGAATTGTTTTGGAATTTTTTGACCAAATCTCTTTCCTTTTCCACCAGCTAGAATTACAAGTGCATTTTTCATCATTTTAATTTATATACTATACTGTTTTACTATCATTATTTAAAAACTAACTAAAGTATACAGTGTTTAACCTATCAAAATTACTTAAATCTATTCATCTTTCAAGATTATCTTTTTATTTTTTAATCTTTTTAATCATATTGAGTTTTTCGATCACATTCTACTTAATGCTTCCAAATAACGATCTAGTAAAAGACCCAAGAAGACTACAATTTTTTTTATTGGCGGATGTAATTTTTGTCATTTTATTGATATCTATAATTATTAGACAAATTGTATTGATCTTAGTGAGAAGAAGAAAAAGTTATGATGAATCTCGATTATATATAAAATTTGTAAATTTATTTGCTGCAATGGCTTTAGGACCAGCCATTGGTTTAGTTATTATAACATCATTATTCTTTAATTTAGAATTAAGAACTTGGTATGGTGATGCTGTAAGGGATGCGGTTGTAAATTCTAATATTGTAGCAAGAAATTATGAAAATGAAATACAGGCAGAAATTGTGTCTGATACTCAGTTAATAATGAGAGAAATATTAAAAGTTTCTCAAAATAATGAGGTTAATATTCAATCAATTAGAACAGCTTTAAGTGAATTTATTAACTTAAGAACAATTTCAAGTATTTATATTTTTAACACTGAAGGCAACATATATTTAAGTTTAAAAGATCCTGATAATAAAAATTTTTCAGTGCCATCAAATGAAATATTTAAGATTGTTAATCAAAATCGTGTTTATATTTTTCAATTAAATAAAAATTCTATTACAGCTTATAAAAAAATAAATTTTTTAAATGATGTTTACATGCAGGTTAATAGAAATCTAAATACCAATATCTGGGATCATATTAGCGCTACAAAAGAGGCATTTGAAATTTATACTATGAAAGAAGAGGAAAGTTCAGGAATTCAAATAACTTATTCAATGATATTTGTTCTTTTTTCCATTTGTTTTATATTAGTGGCTATTTTGATTGGATTTAATCTAGCTAGCAATCTTAGTAAACCAATTACAAATTTAATCAAATCAGCGAATAAAATATCAGAAGGGAATTTTGATGCTAAAGTTAGTGAGGCAGATCAATTTCAAGAGATAAAAGTATTACTATCGTCTTATAATAAAATGATTTCTGAAATTGAGAATAAACAAAATGAGTTAATATCAAAAAGTCAAGAAGATGAAGAAAAAAGAATTTTTATTGAGGCGATCTTAAGTCTTTTAACAATAGGTGTAATTTCTTTAGATAAAAATTTTAATATTTTGTTATATAATAAAACTTTAACAAAATTATTTAGAAGCACTAAAAGTTTTAAAATAAATGAAAATTTTCTATCCTATTTCCCTGAATGGAAAAAAATATTCGAGAACTTTGAAACCTCAAATAAAGTATTATTAAATTTTCAATACGATTTTACATTATATGATGATCAGAGGAATTTTAATATTAGAGTCATTAAAGAGATTAATGATAATAAAATTGAGGGATATGTTGTTGCCCTAGATGATGCTACATCTTTAATTTTAGCAGAAAAACATGCTGCTTGGTCTGATATAGCAAGAAAAATAGCACATGAAGTTAAAAATCCTCTTACCCCCATTAAACTTTCTGCTGAAAGAATAGAAAAGAAATTTTTAGATGCAAAAACAGATAAGGAAGATATTTCACTTCTAACTAAAACAATATCAAGGCAAGTAGATGATATTGGAAAGTTAGTTGATGAATTTTCATCTTTTGCGAGAATGCCTGAAGCAGAAATTAAGCTTGATAACCTATCAAAATGTTTAGAAGAGGCATACCTTTTATATTTCAATACAAGGAAGGATATAAAGCTTAATTTAATTAAACCTGAAAATGACATTTATTTTCATTTTGACACTCTTCAAATCTCAAGATGTTTCAGTAACTTAATTAAAAATGCTATTGAAGCTGTAGAAAAAATACCTAACCCTGCAGTAGAAGTATTAATGGCTACTGATGCTAAAAATATAAAAATTGAAATAAAGGATAATGGCGTGGGAATTGATGAAAAAATGTTGAGTAAAATTTTCGAGCCTTATTTTACTACTAAAACAAAAGGAACCGGTCTTGGCCTATCTATTGTAAAAAGAATTATTGAAGATCATGGCGGTAAAATAAAAATTGAGAAAAATAAAAATATGGCAGGAACAACATCACTAATTAATTTTGAATACAATGCATAAAGTTTTAATTATAGATGATGAAAAAGATATTTGTTTTCTTATTTCAGAAATTTTAAAAGATGAAAATTATAATACTTCAATTGCACTGAATTCAGATGAAGCAATTAGTAAATTCAATGAAATTAAACCTGATTTAGTTATTTTAGATGTATGGCTATCTAATAGTAAATTAGACGGTATTGAAATTTTAAAAAAATTCAAATCAATTAATAGCAATATTCCAATTATTATTATAAGTGGTCATGGTACTGTTGATCTTGCAGTAAAATCTATAAAAAATGGAGCATACGACTTTTTAGAAAAGCCATTCAATAGTGATAAATTAATTATTCTTACTAAGAGAGCAATAGAAAGTTCATCATTATTGAGCGAAAATAAAAATTTAAAAGATACCTTAATTAAAAGTATACCATTAATAGGGAAATCAGAATTCATTAAAAAAATTAACAAACATTTAAATGAGCAGATTTCAAGTAATTCAAGATTATTAATTGAAGGGCCATTTGGAACAGGAAAAAAACATTTTACAAATTTAATACATCAAAATTCTCAATATAAAGATAAGCTTCCTATATCAATTGATTTTAAAAAACTTACAAATGAAGCATTGGATAACATGTTTGCGGAAAATAAAAATGCAATTAATGAAAATATTTTTTATCGATCAAACAATAATTCACTAATACTACTCAATATTGAAACTCTACCAAATATTTATCAAAAAAAACTTTTAAATTTTTTAGAAAACAAAAAATTTTTTGAAGATCTTGATATTAAATTAAATCATAAAATTATTACAATTACTGAGAAAAATTTAGAAATAGAAATTGAAAAAGGTAATTTCATTAAAAGACTATATGATAGAATTTCAACAGACTTTATAAAATTTAAATCTCTCTCTGAGAGGAGAGATGATGTTCTTCCTATCCTTGATTTTTACTTAAATGAAAAAAGTGGGGGAAATTTAAAATTTAAATTTTCTTCTAAAGCCTTAACTAAGTTACAAATGTATGATTGGCCTGGAAATATATCTCAATTAATTAACTACGTAGAGAAAAGTCTGATACTTAACCAAGATCAAAATATAAAAGAGTTAGAGGTTGATGATTTAGCGTTACAAATGGGAGATGAAACTGCGTCAAATTCTTCCAATAATTCATTGGATTTGTCTTTAAAAGAAGCAAGATCAGAGTTTGAAAAAAATTATTTAATATCGCAAATAAAGAGATTTAATGGTAATATAACTAAAGTTTCTGAATTTACAGGAATGGAAAGAACTGCTCTTTATAGAAAATTTAAATCACTAGATATAAAAGTAGAATAACTAATCAATGAAAACAATTATTTGTGGTGCTGGAGATGTTGGATATAGCATAGCTGATAAACTATCTCGCGAAAATTTTGAAGTTACAGTTATTGATGAAGATGAAAATAGATTAAATAAAGTATCTGAAAATTTGGATGTTAAAATAATAAATGGAATTCCTAGCATGCCATCAGTTTTAGAGAATGCAGGTGCAAATGATTGTGAAATACTAATTGCAGTTACTAAAAGTGATGAAACTAACATGGTTACTTGTCAAATTGGCCATTCTTTATTTAAGATCAAAAAGAAAATAGCAAGAATTAGGCAGCAGGATTATTTAAAAAATGATTGGAAAGATTTATATAATGATGAAAATTTTCCAATAGATGCAATAATTTCTCCAGAACAAGAGGTTGCAAAAGGGATATTCAGAAGATTAATCTCTCCAGGAACTATAGATATGGTTGAGTTATCTGATAAAAAATTGAAATTAATTGGATTAAAATGTGAAGATAATTTTTTACATTCAGGTCTAACTGTAAGAGAATTATCAGAAAAATTTCCTGATTACCTTGCTAACATAATGTTTATTTTTAGAGGTGATCAAAAATTTACTGTAAATTCATCTACAAAAATTGAAAAAAAAGATACAATTTTTTTAGTTGTTGAAACTGATAATTTGTCTGATGTTTTATCTGAGTTCGGACATCAAGAGTTACAAGCTAAAAAGGCTGTTGTTATTGGCGGTGGCAATATTGGATTTTCGTTAGCACAATTAATTGAAGATTCTGAGACTTATATAAAAACTGAATTAATTGAAGCTAACAAAGAACGTGCTGAATTTCTTGCGTCAAATTTGGAAAATATCACGGTTACATGTGGAGATGGTTTGGACAATCAGATACTTGAAGAGGTTAACATATCAGAGGCTGGTTATTGTATATCCATTACAGAAGACGATGAAGTCAATATATTATCATCTTTATTAGCTAAAAGAGCAGGGGCTGATACATCAATAACTTTAATTAATAATAGTAATTATTCATCTCTGTTGTCTAATATCGGAGTTGATATGACAATAGATCCAAAAATAATAACAATTTCTAAAATTTTAGAAAAAGTTAGAGGCGTAAAAATAAGAAACGATTATTCAATAGGTGAAGGTTTTGGAGAAGTAATTGAGGCAGATATTCAGTCAGAATCATTTCTCTGTAATAAAAATCTTAAAGAATTAGAATTACCAAAGGGTATACGTATTGGCTCTATTGTAAGGGATAAAAAAATTATAATCCCTAATAGCCAAACTGTTTTTAAAGAAAATGATGATGTTGTTTTTTTTGCTGAAACTAACTGTATAAAAAAACTAGAAAAACTTTTATCAAAAGTTTAAATTAATGCCAAATTTTGCTTATATAAATAATAAATTTGTAAATTTTAAATCAGCAAGAATTCATATAGAGGATAGAGGATTACAATTTGCAGATAGTGTTTATGAAGTTATCGCAGTTTTAGATAACAATTTAATTGATTTAGATTTTCATCTTAAGAGATTAAAATATTCTCTTCGTGAACTAGAAATCAAATTTACAATTAATAAAAAAAACTTAACTAATATTTTTCTAAATCTAATAAAAAAAAATAAAACAAGAAATGGTATAATATATTTACAAATTACAAGAGGAATTCAATTTAGAGAACACAAATATCAAAAAAATTTAACCCCAACTTTGATTGTATACACAAGAAATAAAAGTTTTAATTTACCTGGAAAAAAATTTGTAGGGGTAAATACAATTACATATCAAGATCTTCGATGGAAAAGACGTGATATTAAAACAGTAAATTTACTTCCAAATATTATAGCAGCAAATATGGCCAAAAAGAAAAATGCTTATGAGGCAATTTTAATACAAAATGGAAAAGTAACTGAGGGAACATCTTCTAATATTTGGATTATAAAAAAAAATAATTTAATAACTCATCCAGCTAATTCCGATATTTTAAAAGGAGTAACTAGAACATCTCTTTTAAAAATTATAAAAAAAACTAAACTTAAACTAATAGAAAAACAATTTACCCAAAAGCAATTAATTAATGCTGATGAAGTTTTCTTAACAAGCTCTGGAAGTTTTATTACTCCTATTTTAAAAATTGATAATAAAAAAATTAATAATGGTAAAATTGGTAATATCACATTGAAACTAGCAGAAATGTATACTGAAGCATGTATAAATGGATAATATAAAGCAAGAGGACATAGAAGACATTTGTTTTAACGTAAGTCAAAAGATTATCTTACCAAAATTTAAAAATTTATCAGAGGATGAAATTAATTTTAAAAATGGATCTGATTTAGTAACAGCAGCTGATATAGAGGCAGAAAAAGAATTAAAAAAAAATTTGTTAAAAATTTTACCAACTGCAAATTTTATAGGTGAAGAGGAATATTCTAGAAATGAAAATATATTAAATTTTTATAATGAAGATGCATATTGTTGGACTGTTGACCCAATAGATGGAACAACAAATTTTGCTAATGGTAGAGATAAATTTGCAATTATGATAGCCTTAACATTTAAAGAAAAAATTTTACGTTCTTGGATATATAAACCATTAGATAAAATTATGTGTTCAGCTATTTTAAATGAAGGTGCTTTTATCAATAATAATAAAATTATTACAAAAGAGGCAAAAATAATTGAAGAAACTATAGGATCGATAAGTACAAAGTATTGGGAACCAGGATTTAAAGATAAGTTAAAAATATTTAAAAACATATTTAAAGAAGTTAACTCTTATAGATGCATTGGTTTTGAATATATAGATATAGGTATTGGCATTAGAAATTTTGCTATTCTATCAAAATTATCTCCATGGGATCATATTCCAGGTATTCTTTTTGTCAGAGAAGCAGGAGGTTCTGACATTGATTTTGATAAAAATAAATATGACTTTACAAAAAAGAATAAGAATTTAATTGTTAGTAATTCAGAAGATTTGAAATTTAAAATTTTAGAAAAATTAGGAGAATATTCATGAGTATTAAAAATGTCTCTTTTATTGGCTTAGGAGTAATGGGTTACCCAATGGCAGGCCATCTTCAACACAATGGTTATAATGTAACTGTTTATAATAGAACAACTGTTAAAGCAGAAAAATGGGTAGAAGAGTACAAAGGCAGCATGGCTAAAACTCCTGGTGAAGCTTCTCAAAATTCTGAAATTGTTTTTATGTGTGTTGGACGTGATGAAGATATTATGGAAGTAATGGAAGGTGAAGATGGAATTCTTTCAAAAATAGCTGACGGATCAATTATTGTTGATCACACTACAGCTTCAGCTGAAATAGCAAGAAATTACTATCAAAAACTTAAAGCTAAAAAATTGAGTTTTCTTGATGCTCCTGTATCTGGTGGTCAGGCAGGTGCAGAAAATGGTGTTCTCTCTATTATGATAGGCGGGGATGAAAAAGATTATAATACTGTTAAGCCAGTTCTAACATCTTATGGTAAAGCCATTGAACTTATAGGTCCATCTGGATCAGGTCAAATAGCTAAAATGATAAATCAAATTTGTATTGCGGGATTAGTACAAGGTTTATCTGAAGCAATGGCTTTTGGAAAAAAATCCAATGTAGACATGGAAAAAGTTCTCAGCGTTATATCCAAGGGAGCAGCTCAATCATGGCAGATGGAAAATAGATATAGAACTATGCTTGATGGAAAGTTTGACTATGGTTTTGCTGTAGATTGGATGCGTAAGGATTTATCAATATGTTTTAACGAAGCCAGTAAAAATGGTGCAATGCTTCCTGTTACAAAAATAGTTGATAAATATTATGAAGAAGTTCAAAAAAATGGTGGAAATAGGTTTGATACATCCTCCTTAATGACTCTTGTAGACAAATAAATGTCAAAAAACTTAATGTTAGCAGTAATATTGTTAATAGCCTCTTCTTTATTTTGGTCAGGAAATTTTTTTTTTGGAAAAGTTGCTCATATAACTGATCTTTCACCGTTTAAATTAAGTTTTTTTAGATGGTCTTTAGCTTTGCTTTTACTACTACCTTTCACCTTAAAAAGTATTTTGGAAAATTTTAAGTATTATAAAGAAAACTTTTTATTAATGATTATATTAAGTATTCTAAGTGTTACAATATTTAACTCATTTACATATATTTCATTGCAGACAACTTTAGTTTTGAATTCCACTATAATGGCATCTACTGCACCTGTAATTATGATTGGTTTCTCCTGGCTAATGTTTCGAACTAAAATTTCGAAACTTCAACTAATTGGTATAATTTTATCTTTAATAGGTGCTTTAGCTATAATTTTAAAAGGAAATTTAAATAATTTATATACACTTAATTTTACTATTGGAGATATATGGATGTTTGCTGCTGTAATATCTTGGTGCTTATATTCCGTGCTGTTAAAAAAGATGGATACATCAATTCCTCAACTAGCAAGCTTAGAAGTTATGATTATTATTGGCTTATTTTTTATTATTCCATTTTATCTTTTTGAATCTTTTAATGGTACCTTTTTACTTTCATCTTCTTATGACTTTTTTATTATTATTTATGTTGCTATCTTTGCAAGTATTGCTGCTTATTTTGCTTGGAATAAGGGTGTCTATTTAATTGGACCAAATAGAGCCGGTTTATTTTTACACTTTATACCTGTCTTTGCTGCAATTTGGGCAATAACTTTTTTAAATGAGAGTTTTGCAATATTTCATATTGTAGGTGTTTTTTTTATAATTACAGGAATTATATTATCTAATATAAGATTTAAAAATGAACAAAATAGTCAAAACTGATCAGGAATGGAAATCTCTTCTAACAGAAGATGAATATTACGTAACAAGACAAAAGGGAACAGAGCCTCCTTTCTCTGGTAAAAATTTTGAAATTATTAATGGCGGTATTTTTAAATGTAAATGCTGTGGTAATGAATTATTTAACAGTTCAACAAAATATGATTCTTATTGTGGATGGCCAAGTTTTTTTGAGCAAATATCACCTGAAGCAATTAAAACAGAGACTGATAGATCGCATGGAATGGTGCGTATTGAAATTATGTGCGCCAAATGTGATGCGCATTTAGGTCATGTCTTTGATGATGGCCCAGAGCCTACCGGCAAAAGATACTGTGTGAATTCTCTTTCTATTAATTACGAAGAGTTTGAATAATACTTTTTATACACTCCTATTTTCATCAATAGGTCATGCACTCATGCATATGTTTGCAGCATTTTATTTTGTCATCGTTCTAACGGTAGAAAAAGAATGGAATATTTCTTATGATCAATTAATTAGATTATGGTCTCTTGGAGCTCTACTAATTGGATTAGGGGCAATTCCTTTCGGGTGGTTAAGTGATAGATGGTCTCGTTCAGGAACAATGACAATTATGTTTATTGGAATGGGATTAGCTTCCATATTATGCGGTTTAAGCACATCAGTTTCTTTTTTATTTTTTTCCTTATCGCTTCTTGGACTTTTCTGTTCAATTTATCATCCTGTGGGCATTCCTTGGGTTATTCATGCAGCAAACAAACAGGGAAGAGCGCTTGGTGTAAATGGTATTTTTGGCGGGGTAGGGATAGGATCCGGAGCATTTATAGCTGGCACTCTAACAGAATTACTAAATTGGCAGCTAGCTTTTATATTTCCTGGTTTAATATCTATTATAATAGGATTTTATCTTATCTACTTAATCTTCATTGATAAAATATCTTACAAAAATTATTTTATTAAAAATGATGATCAAGATCATTCGCGTAACGAAATGATTTTAATTGCACTAATCATGCTTTTATCAATGTTTGCCCTTGGATTATCTTTTCACAATACGCAAACAGCCCTACCAAAAGTTTTTGAAATACGTATCGGCAATATTAACTCTATTCAAATTGGTTTTATGATAGCAATTATCTATTTTATTTCTGGTGCAACAACGTTTGTTGGAGGCTTACTCGCTGATCGATTTAATTTAAAAACTATTTACTTAATTGGTATATTTCTTCAGTTTCCGTGTTATCTTGGTATAGCTTACATATCTGGTTACTCTTTAGTAGTGCTATGTATTCTAGCTGCCGTATTTAATGCAAGCATTCTGCCTACAGAAAATCTTCTACTAGGTAGGTTTACACCTCAAAAGTATCACGGTGTTGTATACGGAATTAAGTTTATTCTCGCATTTGGATCAGGACCAATTTCGGTATTCTTAATTTCAGAAATATACTCCATAACTCTAGAGTTTACTTATTTGTTTTTAATTAATGCAATAATGATGGCTATAGTTTCAATTTTTATTATTTTCTTACCCATTCAAGGTAATCAAAGAACAACTACTCAGGATTAGATTTTATTTCTTCAAGATAATTAATAACTTCATTCAATTTTTCATCAGGTATATCTTTATAGGTCATACCAAAATGATTTTTTACCTCTAAAGCAACATGAGCATAAGGATTTCTACCCTTTGGATGATTGGGGTGATCAGGTAATTTTCCTTTTAAAAAGTCTCCTGTTTCTTGAATTAATTTCCAAATTTTAGATGAGTTATCTTTATTCAATTTACCTAGCTAAAGCACCCATTGGATCCCAAGGTGCAAGTGCTACTGGTTCCATATCTAAGTATTTTAAAAGTCTTTTGTTTAGATATTTTTTATCAATAACAACTTCATAGGTATATTCATCAAACCATTCATCGGTCATCATCATATATCCTTGGTTACCACTTTTTGTTCCCCAGCTATTTTCAATTTTCCATTTAGTTGAATTTCTTTTTTTAATATCTACACCTGTTAAAAGCATAGCATGAGTCATTTCACTATCACCGTATTCTAAACGAGTTTGTTTATTCATCTTAAATGAAGTTTGAAAAACATTTTCATAGTCGTAAATACCCATATCAAGCACACCCATATCACGACTAAAACGTTTCCCCACATCACAACCAAACCATACAGCTTCATTATTTTTTATTGAGTCCATTGCAGATTTTTTTAATTCTTTAATATCCACATTAAGATATTTAATAATTTGTCCTTCAACAACGTTACCAAGATATTTAACTGTATACATTGTATTAAATTTTTTATTGCTCATTGGAGCATGAATTAAGCAAACTTTATCATTAATATTGATGTCAGCATATTTTTTGCAGAAATCAATTGGTGTCATGTCTGAAATAACAATGTGTCTATTATCTTTATTTCTAGTAGACCAATTGATAACATCTGGTGGTTGACCAAGAAACATTGCTAGTAAATTATAAATTGTTTCCATCATGTCTTTTTTAAGAGCTGCAGAATTTTTTGCTGGTTTCTTTCTTAGTATAGAAGCAAACTCTCTTAATTTGTGCGTAAGAATATAATTCATAGCACCAGATTTACTGCTATGATTCGTTTCAGGCATTACATCTTTCGGAACTGCACCATACTTATTAATTAAGTTTACAAACATATCCCACTGTCCACCATCTTGAACCGGTGCTTTTAAAAGATGAGTAATTAATCTGCTATCATATGATTCATCTCTTGATTTGATAATATTTTCTAAAAAATAGTTTGCTTTCTCTAACTTATCCCAAAACATGAAATAATTTTGTGAAAACTCAAATGTATTTAGTTCAAGGCTATCAACAACTTGCAAACGCATAAGATTTAATCCAGCAAATCCCCAACATCTACCTGATGCCATTTGATTTGTTGCAGGTAGTTCTTTTTTTATTAGATTAGAAAAATTATGATTGATTTGACTAAAATTTTCCCAATTGAGTGCAACATTGGCTAAATCATTTTTAATTAATGCATTTCGCGATGCTGTATTTTTATTATTTCTTAAAAATTTATTTTTGAAAGTTTTGATTGTTGATAGAGATATATTTTTTGCCATATTCTCTATTTAAAACTATTTTAGCTTAATTCAATTCTTAACTGTTTTTTTCTTTTTTTTGAGACCCATTTTAGCTTTTCTTTCATCAATTAACCTAATGGCATCTTCTAGTTTTAAGCTATCTATTGTTTGATCACCAAGAATTGATGCATTTATTTTTCCACATTTTACGTATGGTCCAAATTTTCCATCATGAGCAGTAATATTTTTCTTTTCTGTTGGATGCTCTCCAAATGTTTTTAACGTCGCATTACCTCTCTGTGTAGGTTTAGCAATTAATTCAATGGCTCTTTCAAGTTCAATATCAAGAATATTATCTGTTTTTTCGAGAGCCTTATATTTTTTATCATGCAAAATATATGGTCCGTACATTCCAATACCTGCACTAACTGTTTTATTTGTTTCCGGATGAAATCCTAATTTACGTGGTAAGCCAAGTAGTTGGATTGCTGTGTTTAATCCTATTTCATCTGGTTCAAAATTTTTAGGAATAGAAACTCTTTTTGGTTTCTTTTCTTTTGTCCCTTCACCAACTTGCATATAAAATCCATAAGGACCTTTTCGAAGAGTAATCATTTCTCCTGTTTCAGGATAAATACCAATTTCTTTTGGTCCACTAAGAGCAGCACCATCTTTGTCATTTAATTGATTAAACTGAACCGTGTATTTGCAATCAGGATAATTAGAGCAACCAATAAATCCTCCAAACTTTCCAACTTTAATTCCTAGTCTTCCATTATCACAGGTTGGACATTTCCTCTTTTCATCTGCTCCGTTTGGAGGAAAGAAGTGCGGACCTAGTGCATCATCTAACACATCAATGACCTCTCTATTTGATTTGCCTACAGTTTCATCGCAAAGTTGTTTAAATGTTTCCCAAAATTTTCTTAGAACTTCTTTCCAATCAAGTTTACCATCAGAAATTTCATCAAGTTGATTTTCAAGATCAGCGGTAAAATCATATTCCACATATTGATTGAAATATTTCTCTAAAAATATTGATACTATTCGTCCTCTATCATGAGGATTAAAACGTTTTTTATCTAAAATTACATAATCTCTATCTTGTAGAACTTTAATAATAGAAGCATAGGTAGATGGTCTGCCAATACCAAGTTCTTCAAGTTTTTTAACTAAGCTTGCTTCGGTGTAACGAGGAGGAGGGGAGGTAAAATGTTGTGTCTTTTCAACTTCTTTGAGATTTAAACTCTCTCCTTCACTCATGGCAGGAAGAATTGTTTCTTTTTCTTCATCTTTGTCATCATCTTTAGCTTCTTGATAAACTTTGTACATACCAGGAAACTTAATTGTTGATCCATTTGCTCGTAAAACAATTTTTTTATCTTCGTTTGTAATATCAACAGCTACTTGATCTAATACAGCACTCGCCATTTGTGAACTTACTGCTCTTTGCCAAATAATTTCATATAGCTTATATTCTTCTAAGGTAATGTATTGCTTAATATCTTTTGGTGTCAGGTAAATATTTGTTGGCCTAATACATTCATGTGCTTCTTGGGCATTTTTCGCCTTAGATTTATAAACTCTTGGCGCTTCTGGTAAATAGTTTGCACCATAATTATCAGTTACAAAACCTCGAACTTGGTTAATGGCTTCTTTTGACATGACAACACTGTCTGTTCGCATATAAGTTATTAAGCCAGTTGTTTCTCCTTTAATGTCTGTTCCTTCATAAAGGCGTTGAGCTGTGCGCATTGTTTGACTCGCACTAAGACCAAGTTTTCGACTAGATTCAATTTGCATTGTAGATGTAGTAAAAGCAGGGTAGGGATTTCTTCTAGCTTCTTTTTTCGTAATATTTCCAACTGTGAAAGTAGAATTTTTAATATCATTAAAAATTTTTGTCGCTTCACCCTCATTTTTAATATCAAGTTTATCTATTTTATTCCCATCATAAACTGTAAGTCTGGAATTAATAATTTTATCTTCTTTATTTCTAAACTCGCCTTGTAAAGACCAATATTCCTGTGGAATAAATTTTTCTATTTCAAGTTCTCTCTCACTAATTATTCTTAAGGCTACAGATTGAACTCTACCCGCTGATTTTGAACCTGGTAACTTTCTCCATAGCACTGGAGAAAGTGTAAAACCAACAAGAAAATCTAATGCTCTTCTTGCAAGATAAGCATTTACTAAATTTTCATCTATTTCTCTTGGCTCTTTAAGACTATCAAGAACTGCATTTTTTGTAATTTCATTAAATGTAACACGGTGAATATTTAATTTTGAAAGTGATGAATTATCTCTAAGTAGTTTTTCTACATGCCAAGCTATGGCTTCACCTTCACGGTCGGGGTCAGTGGCTAGATATAAATTTTCAGATTTTTTTGCTGCATCTGTTATTTCCTTTATCACTTTTTTTCCACGATCACTGGTTTCCCATTTCATTTGGAAATCATTTTCAGTATCTATCGCATCATTTTTTGCTGATAAATCTCGAACATGTCCCACACTTGCGAGAACTTTGAAGTCAGAGCCTAAATATTTATTAATAGACTTTGCCTTTGATGGTGATTCAACAATTAATACATTCATAAATTTTGGCCCCAAATTTCAGTTTAAAGATAATTCGTCAAGAAATTTTAAAAAAAAGTATATTTTTACTTGGATAATTTAATTTTACTTTCAGATTTGTTTATGAGTCTTTTAATGTTTTCTGTGTGTTTAAGATAAATAATTAAAGTTAAATAAATAAAGAAAAATAGAATATATAAATTAAAATTAATAAAAATATAATAAGCTGGAACTACTAAAATTCCAATTAAAGATCCAAGAGAAGAGTATTTACTTACAAAAGCAGTAACAAGCCATACTAATAAAAATAAAATTGCAATGTAAGGATTAAGACCAAATAAGAAACCAATATACGTTGCAACACCTTTTCCACCTTTAAATTTTAACCAAACAGGATAGATATGACCTATTATGGCAAAGTGACAGAGAAGTATTTTATTCAATAAAGAAATATCTTGAAAATATATTTGTAAAATGAGGAATGGAAGAAAACCTTTAAAAATATCAAAACAAAGAACTATGAATGCTACAAATTTATTTCCTGTTCTTAAAACATTTGTTGCACCTACATTTCCAGAACCAACCGTTCTAATATCTCCCAAGCCAAATAATTTTGTAAAAATCAATGCAAAGGGTAATGATCCTATTACATAAAACAATATGAGTAATGATAAACTACTTACTAACGTCATCTCTGTTTTTAATAATTAAGTCTAAGCATGCCATTCGTACTGCAACACCCATAGCAACCTGCTCTTGTATTAAGCTCCTCGTGACGTCATCGGCAAGTTTCGAGTCTATTTCTATACCACGATTCATTGGGCCTGGATGCATAACGAAAGCATTTTTTTTTGCATATTTAAGTTTATTGTAATCTAATCCATACTTTTTAAAATAAGTCTTTTGATTGGGCATTATTTTCCCAACTATTCTTTCTTTTTGAATACGTAGCATCATAACAATATCGCAATTTTGTAATCCCTTTTCCATTTCTGTATAAACATTCACAGGTAGTTTATTTAAACTTTTTGGTAACCATTCCTTAGGCCCAATAACATTTATTTTTGCACCTAACTTTGATAGTATGATTATGTTTGATCGAGCAACACGGCTATGTAAAATATCCCCGCATATAGCAATTTTTAATTTTGAAAAATTTTCAAATTTATTTTTTATAGTAAGTGCATCTAATAACGCTTGTGTGGGGTGCTCATGACTTCCATCACCAGCGTTGATTACAGACGCATCCACTGTTTCTGAAATTTTTTTACTAATTCCTTCCTCTGGATGTCTGACAATTAGAACGTCAGGATTCATTGAATTAATAGTAGTCATAGTATCGAGTAAGGTCTCACCTTTGTTAATAGAACTATCTTTTACCGCTACATTAATGAGATCTGCTCCTAGCCTTTTTGCAGCAACTTCAAAACTTGTTCTTGTTCTTGTTGAATCTTCAAAAAAAAGATTAAATATTGTTCTTCCTTCTAGAACATTTATTTTTTTAATTTTCCTTTTATTAAAAGTTATATATTTTCTAGATTCTTCTAAGATGTGCTCAATTTCTTTCTTGGTTAAATCAGCTGTTTCTACTAAATGAATTTTTTTAAAAATATTTTTACTTCTTTTTAATTTGATATTTGTTTTTGAAGAAATTGATGAATAATATTTTAAAGCTATTTTTTCTGCATCTTTAAGAATTTTTGAACCTGTAGATGACCTGATCGCTTTTAATTTAGGCAATTTCACTTTCATTTGCCAATATTTTGAATTTTCTCTTTTATATAATTTTATGTGTCCTGATTTAAGTAGCTTTGAATTCATATGTGTTAATAATGTGTAAGTGTGTGTAAACTAATTTATTAATTATTTCTATATCTATCTAAATATCCTTGTAAGATATAAGCAGCCGATTGTTGATCAAGTTTACTTTTTATCTTTGTTTTACTTAAATCGGCTTTTTTCATTTCTTTAAAGATTACATCTGATGAAAATCTTTCATCCCAAAGAGCTGTAGGTTTTTTAAAAAAGGTTTGAAGATTAATATTAAAATCTCTTACTAATTGGCTTTGTTTGTTTTCACTATTATCCAGGCTAATCGGTAGACCAAGAATAAATCCACCAATTTCATACTCTTTCAAAATATCTTTCATGAGAATTAAATCTTTATTAGTTCCTTTTCTTTGGATAATTGAAAGAGGTGTAGCGATTATTTTTGATCTATCGCTTACTGCAACACCAATCGTTTTAGTTCCTAGGTCTAGACCTACAAGTATTTGTGATGTATTAAGGCCATCGATTAAATTATTTTGATCATTCATATAATGGAGCTCATAAATTGAAGATTAATAAAAATACAATAAATAAAATTGCTCGTCTATCTAGAATAAAGTTAGATGATAAAGAATCTGAAGATTATATTAAGGATCTTAATTCCATTTTAGACTGGGTAGAGCAGTTAAATGAAGTAAATACTGAAAATGTAGAACCGTTAAGTAACATATCATCATCAATTTTACCTAAAAGAGAAGATGTATCTAATGATACTAATTCTAGTGAGGAAATTCTTGAAAATGCTCCTGATAAACTCGAAGGTTTTTTTGCAGTACCAAAGGTGGTAGAATAATGTCTAAATCATCTTTGAAACAAACGTTAAAAGATCTTGATACAAAAAAAATATCAATAAGAGAATTAAATCAGGATTATTTAAAAAGAATTAAGGAAAATAAAAACTTAAATGTTTTTATTCATTTTAGTGAAGAGAATGTTTTAAAACAGATAGATAACTTAGAGAATGATAATTCAGCAAAAAAATTAAAAGGTATTCCAATTGCAATCAAGGATCTATTTTGTACTAAAAGTATGCCTACAACCGCAGCTTCAAAGATTTTAGAAAATTTTAATCCAACTTATGAATCATTTGTTACTCAAAAATTATTAGATGAAGGATCTATTTTTGTTGGTAAAACAAATTTAGATGAGTTTGCTATGGGTTCAGCTACTAATACAAGTTTTTTTGGAAATACAATTAATCCCCTATCAAAAGAGAATGAGCCTTTAGCTCCTGGTGGATCTTCTGGTGGTTCCGCAGCCGCAGTTGCTGCAGATTTATGTTTGGGGGCAACTGGAACAGATACAGGTGGATCAATAAGGCAACCAGCTAGTTTTTGTGGTGTTGTTGGCATTAAACCAACATATGGTTTATGTTCACGATGGGGTATAGCTGCATTTGCATCTAGTTTGGATCAAGCAGGAATTTTTTCTCATAATGTTGAAGATGCTTCAATATTATTACAATCAATTGCTGGGTTTGATCAAAGAGATAGTACAAGTGCTAAAGTAGATATTCCAAATTATTTTGAAAATTTAGATGATGATCTAAATGGGAAAACTGTTGGTATACCAAAAGAGTATTCTATTGATGGTACACCAATGGAAATAAGTCAGATATGGGAAGATGCTATTAAAGTTTTAGAAAAAAAAGGTGTTAAAATAAAAAATATTTCACTTCCTCATACTAAATATGCACTTCCTACTTATTATATAATTGCTCCTGCTGAAGCTTCCTCAAATTTAGCTCGTTATGATGGAGTAAAATATGGTTTTAGATCTGATGAAATTGATTCTCTTGATGAAATGTATGAAAATACAAGAGCTCAAGGTTTTGGAAGAGAGGTAAAAAGAAGAATTTTAATAGGAACATACGTATTATCTGCAGGTTATTATGATGCCTATTATCTTAAGGCACAAAAAGTGAGAAAATTAATAGCTGATGATTTTAATAGAGCTTTTAATGAATGTGACTTTATAGTCACTCCTACTGCGCCAAGTGCTGCATTTCCCTTAAATGAAAAACAAAATGATCCAATCAAAATGTATTTAAATGATGTGTTTACGGTTCCTGCCTCTTTAGCAGGCTTACCCGGTATTTCAATTCCCTTCGGGAAAGATAAAAATAATTTACCACTAGGTATTCAAATATTAGGAAAACACTTTGATGAACAGCAAGTATTTAATGCTGCTGTATCTCTAGAAAGATCATATGAATAATTTTATAAAAGGTGAAAAGCACGATTGGGAAATGGTAATCGGTCTTGAAATTCATGCTCAAGTAAAATCAAATTCCAAATTATTTTCTTCATCATCAACAAAATTTGGCTCTTCACCAAATAGTCAAGTTTCTTTAGTTGATGCTGCTATGCCAGGAATGTTGCCAGTAATTAATAAGTACTGTGTAGAACAGGCAGTAAAAACCGGAGTTGGTTTAAACGCTAAAATTAATAATTATTCAGTCTTTGACAGAAAAAATTACTTTTATGCTGATCTCCCGCAAGGATATCAAATTAGCCAATACAAATATCCAATTGTTGGAGAAGGAAAAGTTACAATTGATTTTAAAGATGGAACATCAAAAGATATTAGAATTGTAAGATTACATTTAGAACAAGATGCTGGTAAAAGTTTGCACGATCAAAACCCTTCAAAAACATATGTAGATCTTAATAGATCTGGAGTTGCTTTGATGGAAATTGTTAGTGAGCCTGACATTAGAACGCCTGATGAAGCTGGAATGTATATATCCAAAATCAGATCAATTTTAATGTATTTAGATACATGTGATGGAAATATGCAAGAGGGTTCTTTAAGAGCAGATGTAAATATTTCAGTAAGAAAACCTGGTGATGATTATGGAACTCGTTGTGAAATTAAAAACTTAAACTCTATAAAGTTCATTAAGCAGGCTATTAATTATGAAGCAAAACGACAAATAGAAATATTGGAGTCTGGCGGTACTATTGAACAAAACACAATGCTCTTTAATACATCTACCGGTAAAACTAGACCAATGAGAAATAAAGAAGAAGCTCATGATTATAGATACTTTCCAGACCCAGATTTATTACCTCTAGAAATTTCTCAAGAAGAAATAGGTAAAATTAAATCATCTATACCAGAGCTTCCAGATGAGCTTAAGAATAAATTTATTGAGATTTATAAATTATCTAATTATGACGCTTCAGTGTTAACTGCTGAGAAACAAACATCTGATTATTTTAATGAATCAATTAATTCAGATCCAGAATTAAAAAATCATGCAAAAATAGTTGTAAATTGGATTACGTCTGAATTATTTTCATTATTAAATAAAAATAATCTCGATTTAAATAACTCTCCAGTATCACCTGAAAACTTAGGACAACTTATAAAGTTAATATCTACAAATGAGATTTCTGGCAAAATTGCAAAAGATGTATTGGAAGATATGTTTTCTTCAGGAAAAACAGCTAAACAAATCGTAGATGAAAAGGGTTTGCAACAAGTTACAGATCAGGGTGAAATAGCAAAAGTTATTGATGAGGTCATTGCAGAAAATCCAAAAATGGTCGAACAGTATCTAGCAGGTAAAGATAAGTTATTAGGTTTCTTTGTTGGCCAAGCTATGAAATTAACTAAAGGAAAAGCTAATCCAAAAATGTTAAATGATATTTTAAAACAAAAATTAAATAAAAAAAATTAAACGTAAAGAATAGCATCTATAAGCAACAATTATAAATGTTAAAACTATCCAAATAATACTTCCTTTGTAATTTTCTGCTGCTCTCCAAATTCCAATAGAAATAAATATTGTCCAAATAAAAATAAAAATTTTTGATACTAAAGCAAGATTAGTAAAATCTAAAAATGGTATTTGGGAAACAGAGCTATCTGTATTATAAAAATAAATTTCAAGATTAAATATAATAAGCAAAACAATACCATTTAATAGTTCACCAACTAACCAATAGGATTTCCAGAGTTTTATGTTTCCTTCAAAAAAATCTTTTATTATATTTGTACTAGTCATTTTTATTTATCTTTAATATTATAATTATTCATAAAATTTTAATAGCAATTCAATACCTTTAAATCATTTATTGGGTGTTTTTAATGTATAAGAAGTCCACAAAGAATGCCATTTAGCATAATTATCTTTTTTCTTATTACTGCCATCAATTATAACAACACTTTCAATTAGATATTTTGTATTTTCTTTAAATAAGTAATCAAAATATCCACCCTTGTTTGTTCTAACGTATTCTTTTCTAAAATAACCATTATTAAAACTCATAATAGAAACCTTATGATCAGCTAGTTTTTTATTTTTGTATTCTAATAGAATTTTCTTACTTTCATTTAAATTTTTAAGAGGATTGTCAAAAAAAATTAATTCAAAGTCCATATTTGTATCGATATCTTTACCATCAAAATTATCCACGCTAATTAATGACTTTGCATACCTTTTATAACTTTCAAAAAAATTTTCTGGATAGTTGTTTTCTCTATGTTTTTGAGCTAAATTTGGATATCCTTTTTCTCTTGTGAATATTTCAAATTTTACTAATTTTTCATATTCAACATATTTAGTGACTGATTCAATTTGTATTACATTTAATCCTTTGAACGTTTTTTTAATATTAAGAGCTGGAATATCACCTAATCTACCTTTAATTTTCAATTTATTATCTTCAGCATGTAGGAATGCAATTTTAAAATATTCTTTTGTAAATGGTATTGGTGATCCTTCAAAATTTTCTCCTATAAATATATTCGCCACAGCTTTTTCATTATTTGACAAGTGATAATTTTTTGGATCAATCCAAAATTCATGACATAAAGAGATTTTTGTTATTGAAGTTAAGATAATAATAAATATTAATCTTTTAAAAGAAAATTTCATCATGTTCTCTTATATAAAAATTATAAAGTTATATCTATTTTTAATTCTAGTATGTTTTCTAAATTTATTTTCAACATCTTCTATTAGTCATGAAATCAAGCCATCTATTGCAGATTTTACTTATGATGAAAATTATTTGAATTTTAAAATAAGATTAAACGCTGAATTGATATTATCTAATATCGATGCATCTACTGTTTCTAATACAGACTCTTCATCAAAAAGTGAAATTTATGATAAATTTAGAATTTTAAGCAAAAAAGACCTTGAGCAAATGTTTCAAAATTCTTGGATTGAAATAAGCTCTAATATTGATATTAAAATTAATAATAAAACGAAGAAAATTACTTTAATTAAAACTGAAGTTGAAGATATAAAAAATTTTGAAATAAGTAGAGATACGCATGTTTATTTAAAAGTTCTATTAGATAAAAATTCTGAACAATTTACATTTAGGTGGATTAAAAACTATGGCCCAATTATTTTAAGAGAAAACAATAATAACAAATTAGAAGATGAATTAGTTACAGAATATTTGCAATCAGGGATAGAATCAAATCAATTTTCATTTAAGGAAAATATTTCTAGTAAAACATTTAACAGTTTCACAAAATTTTTTATACTAGGAGTTCAACATATAATTCCAAAAGGATTAGATCATATTTTGTTTATTTTTGGACTTTTTTTATTTTCATCATCTATAAACAAATTAATTAAACAGATTACTATATTTACTATTGCCCATTCAATTACATTAATATTTGTTTCTTTATCTTTAATTAAAATTAATCCTCAAATTGTTGAGCCTATTATAGCTCTTTCAATTGTTTATGTTGGGTTTGAAAATATTTTTAAAAATTATATTAAAGAATACTCGAGATACATTTTAATTTTATTTTTTGGATTACTTCATGGACTTGGGTTTGCGTTAGTCTTAAGTGATATTGGTTATAAAGGTTCAAAATTGTTTTTGAATCTTGTTTCGTTTAATATTGGTATTGAAGCAGCCCAAATTCTATTAATATTATTTTTATATTTATTAGTTGGAATTAAATTTTCAAAATATAGATATTATAGGATAACTTTTCAAATACCTTCATCTATTTTAATAGCAAGTATAGGTTTGTATTGGTTTTTTGAAAGAATTAATTTATTTTGATTTAACACAATACTTAAAAATTTAAGAATTAAATTATTTTATCAAACAATAAAAAAAGTTTAAATCGCGAATCTATAAGTTAATAAAAATAGCTATAATTTTCTCTAAAATATTGAGTTGTTTTGAATAATCCATCAATTAATTCTGTTCTATTTTTTATTTTTATAAGTTTGTTAATTAGCTTTAAATCTGGTCGTCTAATTTTTGGTTCATTAAGTAGAGATTTTGTATATTTAATTTTTGAATTTGATTTATTTAATTTAATTATTGTATTTGCAAGTTCTTTAATTGTAATTTCATAATCGTTGCCAATATTTACCGGTGTAGAGATATTTTTTTTAATTTTTGAAATTTTTAATATCATATCTATTAAATCATCAACATAACAAAAACTTCTAGTATTTTTACCATTGCCATAAATCTTCAATTCTTTATTGTTTATAGAATTTAATATAAAGTTAGATATAACTCTCCCATCATTTTTTGCCATGTATGGTCCATATGTATTAAATATTCTTAAAACTTTGATTTTTGCATTAAATTTTCTTTTAAAATCAAAAACTAATGTTTCTGCTGATCTTTTTCCTTCATCATAGCATGCTCTTGGACCTGTTGGGTTAACATTTCCAAAATAATTTTCACTTTGAGGAGATATTTTTGGATCTCCATAAATCTCACTAGTTGATGCTAAAATAAACTCACATTTATTTTTTAAAGATAAATTCAGCATATTATATGTACCTAAAACATTTGTTAAAAGTGTATCTACAGGATTTTTTTGATATTGAATTGGACTGGCTGGTGATGCAAAATGAAAAATTTTATCACACTTAATATTAATTTTATTTTTTACATCGTGTTTAATAAAAGTAAAATTTGGTAAACTTAAAAATTCCTTTATATTTAATTTTCTACCTGTTAGTAAATTATCAATACAAATTACATCATTTTTTTTTAAAAGTTCTTTACACAAATGTCTTCCTAAAAATCCAGCACCTCCTGTTACTAATATTTTTTTATACATAATAAACTTTTAATATTAACACTCTTAAGATAGTGTAAACAATAATATTATTATATTAATAATAATTTAATGAATATCATTTTCTCAGGCTTTTTTCATCCTATTATTGGAATACTAACAGGTATTTTACTATCATTTGGAGCTGAAAATTTAGGTAGGCTTATCTATAAAAATTTTTATCCAAGTTTTTTTTTCTTAAACTTAATTCTTGGAGTTACAACAATTACTTTGGTTTCATATATATTAATTTTATTAAATCTTAGTAATGTAATAAATTTAATACTAAGTTATGTATTAATTCTTCTAGGATTTCATAGATTTTTTACTTTTAGAAATTTTAGAATAAAAAAAATTAATTTAAATTTTTACCAACTTATTATTTTTTTTATATTAATTCTTTTTTTCTTGATTACGATAGCTCCACCTTCGATGTCAGATTCCTTGGCATACCATTTAGGTGTAGCTAGATATATTTATTTATATAATCATTGGCCCAGTCCAAACATGTGGTTACATA